>NZ_JBEZKG010000024.1:0-36491 GCF_040651535.1 Streptomyces sp. NPDC048420 | reverse complement strand
CGCCTGGGTCTCGGACCACTGGTCCTCCGACTTGCCACTCTGCTCGCTGCTGTGCGAGGTACCACCGTCCGCGGCCAAGTACCCGGGCGCCGTGGCGGCGTTCGCGACCGGCACGGAGAGCGCGACCGCCGTGGCGATCGCTGCGGAGGCGAACAGGGTACGGGTGATTCGCATGGGCTATTCCTTTCGCCGCGACTGCGAGGGCCGGCACCACGCCGACTCTTCGGGTTCGCAGCTGCGCGTGATCACCTGTAGCCGGATCGCGCCGTCCTAACACCGGAGCGCAGGCCATTCGGGTTACTTCGAGTTCGATAGAACGAAGAATCCTCCGGTTGGCGGCACCCTCACGCCCGCCTACACACCCCTTGCTGTCCGAGCCACCACAGGAACCGAGTTGCCGACTTACTTCGCGTCAGCGAACGCGTTCAGGTTGGCCGTTCACAGCGGTCCGTAGGCCGCCGGGCCGGATTGCGCGTGAGTTGCCTACGGCCCTTGGGGCCGGCCACGAGAGATCTACCAGATGTTCAAGGCCCGAACAGACCCTGCCTCAACGGCTTGCCGAACGATAGGAGCGTCAATGCCCTCGCGGGAGAACCTGTTGGTGCTGATCAAGAACGAGTGCGTGCGCGGCCAGGTCTTCGCCACCCGGCCCGAGGCGAACCTCGCGTTCGTCAGTACATCGACGGCTTCTATGACTGTCGCCGCATCCAGGAGAAGCTCGGCTGGCTCAGCCGGTCGAGTTCGAGGAGAAGCACTACGACGGACAGGCAGTGTCCGAACGAATCTGAAACCCGCCAATCCGCCCTGCGCATGACGGTGACGCAGGGTGGGCATGGGGCGGAATGGTCCGGTGTCCCGTACCCGGCCGCCCCTGGGCGGAGTTCGCGCCGCACCGGCTTCACCGCCGGGCCCAGGGCCGCAAAAAGGACGACGAATCCAGTGTTGCCCACCGCGCTGTGTACATGCGGCGCGGCAGCAGCCGCGAGACGACCTGCGCGCGATCTGCTCGTGCAGCATCGACGGCGCGGACACGAGCAGGCCGCGGATCTGGTTCATCGTCTGGACGCGGGGGCCTTGATCAGGCTGCGGCACCAGGGCCGCCTCGACCATGCCGTGACGGCCCTTGGGGGGGGGGGGGGACGTCTGTGGTCCGACCCGGCACAGCACTACCGCTACAGTGCCGCAGGCATCGACTGGATCGGATGTGTCCGTCCGCGGTCGGGGACACACATCCACTTCAGCAGGTCTCGCCAGCCGCGGATCGTGGTTGCAGTTGTTTGACGAAGTTCAGGAATCACACGGGCCGTACGGGCGCACCGCAACCTGGAGCGGTCGGACCAGCGGCTGACGCAGCACGGTCGGGGCGCGGTTGGTGGGCCGCTCCAACAAGTGCAGCACCAGGATGCGGCTGGAGTGCGCGGGCATTTCCAGATCGAGGGTGTAGACCGGATGGCCGCGCTCGACGGCATTCCCCAACAGCGCGGGCCGACCGTCCAGGGTGGCGCCGGTCAGCTTCGCCTGCTCACTGGCGAAGTAGGAGACCAGCAGCCGGTTGTCGCCGGGCCGGGTGCGGTAGGGCGGTTTGTCCACCCGCTGGGTGACATAGGTGGGCAGCCCCGAAACCGGTGCCCGGTTGGACAGCCGCACCGTTACGGTGACCTCGCGCCCGTTCGCCGTGCACCGGCCCGGCGTCCAGACCAAGTGGCGGTCGAGGTAGTAGTCCAGTTTGGTGCCCGCCGCGTTGGTCACAACCAGCCCGGCCAACGGTGCTGCCCCTTCCGGCAGGACACCGCCGAGCGGTCTACGCTGAAGTTCGCGCTGCTCCGCAGAGTGGGCGCTCCACACTTTGATCCGCCCCTCCTTGAGCTGCCGTTGCAGTGCGGCGAACAGCGCCGGGCGGCGTGCCGGATCGTCCGCAGCTTCCAGCAGCCGATCTGCGACCGCGCGCGCCACGTCGAGGAAGAACGCCTTGCGCTCCGGGACGTTCTCGTAGGTCGCGTAACTCGAACGCTCGGTGAGATCAACCATGTTGGCGGCGGTGACGACCGTTCCGTCGGCCAGCGAGAAGGAACCGGACGCGGCGAGCATCCCGGCCAGCGCGCCGGGATCGAGTGAGAAAGCGCCGTCCACTCTTTGGCCGCTGTGCGCGCGCCAGGCGGCGGCCCAGATGCGAGCGGCGTAGGGGAAGTGCGGGCTGATGTTGCTGTTGACCCAGGTGCTGGTCGGGGCACTGGGGCCGTAGAGGGCGGTGTATTCGGCCGGCAGGTCGACCGCCGCATGGAAGTCGGACAGCTCGCTGTCATTGCCGAAGTCCTCGAAGCGCAGTCGGCCGCCCTCCGCGGTGACCACTGCGAACGCCCCCGGAAGCCCGCCCGTACCGCGCGCCTCGGCAGTGTTCTCGAACACTGCCAGATACCGTCTTGGCCCGTCCGCTCCTAGCATCGACGGCATCACTCGGGCCGCCATCGCGGCGTCGTCCGTGACGCTGCTGATCCGTGCGAGCTGTTCGGCGAGCTGGGCGCGGGCGTGATCTGCGGCGGGCAGCCATGTGGCATGCGGCAGCTTTGCCATGTCCGTAAGCACGACCGAGGTGCTGTGTGAGGCCTGTTGCAGGACGGGAGCCGCACGGCGCAGGGCGTCGAGGTCGAGGTGCCCACCATCGCTTCCGGTGGCGGCCATCAGTTCGGCGGCGGTGCGTGTAACGGGGGTCAGGGCATCGTGGGTCAGCAGATCGGAGGCTTCGGCGATGCCCCGCACGGTGCGCAGCGGCTCTCCCAGAAGAGGCAGCTGCGACGCGGGATACCATGCCGGACCGGTGGTGAGTCGGTGAGCTCGGGCCGCGTGCCGTGCCGCATTGCGTACAGCGGCCTCGGCGGTCCGCAACTGGTCGGCGGGACTTGCGGCGGGCTGTACGTTCGGCTGCCCCCGCAACGTCTCGAGATCCCGCTGCGCGGCCAGCAGTTCGTTGCGCGCGAGCACAGCGGTGATGGCGATCCAGGCGGCGCCTGCCAGGAGGAGGCCGGCGAAGGCACATACGGACAGGAGGACGCGGGGGTCACGCAGCAGGTTGCCTGGGGCACGAGTGGCAACGGTCTTTGCCAGGCGCGGCATTTTCATTGGCTGTCCCTAGTAGGCGCCGTCACCGCGCAGCACGGCAGGCAGGGTTCGGAGGAGGATAGTGAGGTCCAGCTTGATCGACCAGGTGTCGACGTACTGCAGGTCCAGGCGCAGGGCGTCCTCCCAGGACAGCTCGGACCGGCCGCTGACCTGCCACAGCCCGGTGAGCCCCGGCCGGACATGGAGGCGACGGCGGGCCTCGCCGGTGAACGCCGAGTCCTCGACCGGCAGCGGCCGGGGACCGACCAGGGACATCTGCCCCTTCAGCACATTGACCAGCTGTGGCAGCTCATCCAGGGAGTAGCGGCGCAACCAGCGTCCGACCGCAGTCACACGCGGATCGTCACGGATTTTGAATAGGTGCCCGTCCGTCTCGTTGCGAGGTGCCATGGCTTCTCGCATTTTTTCGGACCCGACTTGCATGGTGCGCAACTTGAGGACATGGAACTCCTTGCCGCGCCAGCCCGTTCGTCGCTGCCGGAAAAGCAGAGGGCCTCGAGTGTCGACCTTCAACGCGACGGTGGCCGCCAGGAGCACCGGCGCCAGCAGCAGGAGCATGGCGGAGGCCCCTACCAGGTCGATGGCGCGTTTGGTCGCCCTGCCTGCCCAGGCCGAGCGTCGGCACGTGGTCGACTGACGAAGTGCTGTCTCTCCAGCGGATACGAGCATTCCATACCTCTCTTACGGCAGAACGGGTGAAAGCCAATCTGACAGCGTGTTACTTCCTGTAAATGGCCTTAACCATCACATAACTGAGCAATAGATAGAAACACGACGCCAACCTGAGCTTCGGCAATGACACTGCTACTTGCCACCCGTCCCCCTGGGGCGGAACGGCCGAGAGGACGCGCATGCGGGCGGTAGTGACGGGCGGAGCCGGCTTCATCGGTTCCCACCTGTGCGAGCGATTGCTTCACGAAGGCCACGAGGTGGTCTGTGTGGACAACTTCCTGACATCCAGCCCCGACAACGTGGAACACCTCATGGAGGATCGGCGCTTCCGGCTGGACGAGCGGGACATCACCGAGGGGCTGGACGTGCCGGGCGTGGTGGACGCTGTGTTCCACCTGGCCTCCCCCGCCTCTCCCGCCGACTACCTGCGGCTGCCCCTGGCGACGCTTCGTGTGGGGTCGGCCGGCACGTGGCACGCCCTGGACCTGGCCGCCGTGAAGGGCGCCCGCTTCCTGCTGACCTCGACCTCCGAGTCGTACGGAGACCCGCTGGTTCACCCCCAGCCGGAGAGCTACTGGGGCCACGTCAACCCCGTCGGCCCCCGCTCGGTGTACGACGAGGCGAAGCGCTTCGGGGAGGCCCTGACGACGGCCTACCGAAGATGCCGGGACGTGGATGCCAAGATCGTGCGCATCTTCAACACGTTCGGCCCCCGGATGCGCGCGTACGACGGACGGGCCATCCCCACCTTCATCAGCCAGGCGCTGCGGGGAGTGCCGATCACGGTCACCGGCGACGGCAGCCAGACACGGTCGCTGTGTTACGTGGACGATGTGGTCGACGGACTGCTGCGCATGCTCGAAAGTGACCACGGCGGCCCGGTCAATCTGGGCAACCCCCATGAGGTCTCCATGCTCGAACTAGCGCAGTGGATCGGCAAGCTGACCAGGACCACCTCCGACATCGCGCTGATCCCACGCCCACAGGACGACCCGGAACGACGCCGCCCGGACATCACCAAGGCCCGCGAACTGCTGGACTGGGAACCGACGACCCCGGTGGAACGGGGGCTGCGCGACACCATCTCCTACTTCCGGCACCAACTGAGTTCAGGGGTCCTGCCCGAAGACTGGCACCGTCCTCTCTCCTTGTCACCGATCCCCCAAGCCCGCCGATGACGGCCCCGGCCGATGACCGGCAGGCTCCAGCGGCCCCTGCCGCTCCTGTGGTCGAATGCCTGGGCGTGCCCATTACGGCGCACACGCGGGAGAGTGCAGCCCGCCATGTGATGCACCTGGCCCAGCGGATCCGCGAAGCCCACCATGCCCAAGTCGACGGCGCGGAGGCCGTCCCCACCAGACAGGGCAGCGACGTCCACCTCTCGAACGCCTACACGCTCGCCCTTGCGGACCGGGACGCCGAGCTTCGCAGCCTCCTTCGCTCGGCTTCTCTGAACCTCCCCGACGGACAGTCGGTCGTCTGGGCCAACCAACTGCTCCACCGCCCCACACCACTGCCGAGCACACGCGTGTACGGGCCCGACCTGCTGCTGGACGTGTTCGCCCTGAGCCGGAACACCGACGTGCGCCACTACCTCCTCGGCTCCACTCCTCAGGTGTTGGACGGGCTGCACCGGGAACTGCACCGCCGTTTCCCCGGTACGCGGATCGTCGGCACATGCTCTCCTCCGTTCGGCCTGCTGACCGCCGAGGAACTGCGCCGCCAGGCCGAAGACATCCGTGCCGCCGGTGCGGACATCGTCTGGGTCGGACTCGGCACTCCCAAACAGGATCGCTGGGCCGCCGATCTGTGCGCCCAACTGCCCGTGGTGGCCGTGGCCGTGGGTGCGGCCTTCGATTTCATCGCGGGCACCAAACGTCAGGCGCCGTCCTGGATGCAGCGCAACGGGCTGGAATGGCTGTTCCGGCTCGGCTGCGAACCGCGTCGTCTGTGGCGGCGGTATCTGTTCGGCAACGCCCGTTTCATGCGAGGGGTGGTGCGGCAGGCGATTCAGCGTGCCCCGAAGAAGGCCGGTGAAGGAGAATCGGCGGCCGATCGCCTGAATTCGGGCCGACTCGTTCGGACTGGGCCAGGAAAATCCCGGCCCCGTTCCTAGGGTGCAGGCATGACGACCACTCAGGCTGCCTCGATGGGGGAGCTGCAGGAGCGTGCGCACGGAGTCGAACACGACTACGCCAAGGGCTCACCACACATTCGCCACCACGCCGTTCGCGACCGACTCATCACCAGTCTGCACACCCTGGTGCAGGAGGTCATCGACCGGAACGGACAGTGCCGAGTACTCGAACTGGGCGCGGGGCACGGCACCTTCACTGATCATCTCCTGGCCGCGGGCGCCCGGATCACGGTGACCGAGATGAGCACACCGAGCGTCCGCTTCCTCCAGAGCCGCTTTCGCCACAATCCGAACGTAACCGTGCTCCACGACCAGAGCGGCGGCGCGACCTGCCGGGTTGGCCCGGTGGACGCAGTCGTGTGCATCTCCGTGCTGCACCACATCCCGGACTACCTGGGCACGGTAAGGCAGCTCGTCGAGCGCATCGTTCCGGGAGGTGCTTTCCTCAGCGCGCAGGATCCGCTGTGGTACCCACGCCGGTCACGGCTGTCGATGAACCTGGACCGGAACGCCTACTTCCTGTGGCGGCTCGGCCAGGGCCACTTCCGCCGGGGTCTTTCCACACGCCTGCGCCGGATGCGCGGCGTCTACGACGAAACCAACGAGGCCGACATGGTCGAGTACCACGTCGTGCGCAACGGCGTGGACGAGGAGGCGTTGCGAGATCTGCTCGCACCGGCCTTCGAGAAGGTCGAGGTCCAGCGCTACTGGTCGACGCAGTCAGGGGTGTTGCAAGCCGTGGGAGAGCGAGTGTTCCCGCCGACCACCTTCGGTCTGATCGCCCGGCACCGCACATGAAGAAGTACAAGATCGCGATCGTGCACAGCTTCTACGGCTCCGGCAGTCCGAGCGGTGAGAACCGTGCCGTGCTGGCCCAGGTGGAGGCCCTGCGTCGTGCAGGGCATAAGACGCACTTGCTGGCCGTGCACACCGACGAACTCAGCCGCGCGCCGCTCTACCCCCTGCGGGCCGCGCTGACCGTCGCCACAGGCCATGGCCTGTCGCCGCTCGCCGCTCTGCGACGGCTACGTCCCGACGTCGTACACGTTCACAACCTGTTTCCCAACTTCGGGCGCAAGTGGCTGCGCCACTGGGACGGTGCGGTTGTCGGGACCCTCCACAACTACCGGCCCCTGTGCGCTTCAGCGACCCTCTACCGCCGCGGAGCCACCTGCACCCGCTGTGCCGACGGGGACCGCTGGGCCGCGCTGCGGTACGGGTGTTACCGGGGCTCCCGAGCCGCCACCGCACCCCTCGCGTGGGCGGGCCGCGGCGAGGCCATGGACGATCCGCTTCTTCACCGTGCCGACAGGCTCGTGGTGCTGTCCGACACCAGCCGCCGGATGTACCGGAGGGCCGGCGTTCCTCAGCAGCGGCTCACCCTCGTGCCGAATTTCGTTGCGGAGCCCCCTGCCGTAGCAGGGCACGAAGCCGGTGCTCCGCTGGGGACGGACTCGCGGTGGGTGTACGTGGGACGGATCAGCGAGGAGAAGGGACTTGTGGAACTGCTCCGCTGCTGGCCGGCCGAGGAGCCCTTGGACATCGTGGGCGACGGCCCACTGCTCCGGGAGTGCCGTCGGATCGCTCCTTCCACCGTACGTTTCCTGGGCAACCTGCCGCACGACGAGCTGCGCCGCCGCCTTCCCTCCTACCGGGGGCTGGTCTTCCCCGGCCGCTGCCTGGAAGGCGCGGAACCCCTGGTCTACGTCGAGGCACTAGCCGCCGGGCTCCCGGTCCTCGCGCCCACCGGTTCCACGGTCGGTCAACTCGTCCGGGAGCAGGGCACCGGCGTGACTTTCGACGAGGGCGAACCGCTGTTGTGTGCGCTGGAGCAGGCCAGTGAACGCTTCCCCGGGCTCCGCACCCACTGCCGGAACGTCTTCACGTCTCGTTACGCGGAAGGAACCTGGACCGCACGCATGGAGTCCGTCTATGCCGCTGCCGTCAGTCACCGAAGGGCCGGCGCGCTCGAATGAGCCACAGCAAAGTCCCCAACCGCCAGTCAGCGATGAGATGACATGCCGAAGAGACCGACCCGCCGACGGCGGATCACAGTCGTACAGCCGTATGTTCCCCATTACCGGGTGCCCTTCTTCGGCCGCGTACGGGAACGTCTGGACGCCGCCGACTGCACCCTGGAAGTACTTCACGGACCACCACCACCCAGCGTCGCGGCCCGGCGGGACGCCGCTCCCTGTGCCGGCGCGGTGCAGGTGCCCACCCGGCAGCTGACGGCGCCGGGCGGGAGGTCCCTCTTCTGGCATCAGGTGTGGCCCCGAGCCATTGCCGCCGACGCCGTCGTGCTGGAGCAGGCGCTGCACAACCTCGAGGCGTACTGGCTTCTGCTGAGGCAACGGATGCAATCTGCCGCCGGGCCCGCCGCGCCCAGGATCGCGTTCTGGGGTCACGGCCGCACCTACACCGCGGAGACGAGCCGGCTCCAGGCGGTGGCCAAGGACGCGGTCACCCGCCGGGCGAACTGGTTCTTTGCCTACACCGAGCGGGGAGCCGCACATGTCGCGGCCCGGGGATTCCCCGGTGATCGGATCACGGTCCTGCGCAACTGCGTGGACACCACCGAACTCGCCGAAGCGCGTGGGCGTGCGGACGTCCCGGGAACCCGCGAGCACGCCGAGGCCGCCGAACTGCGCGAGCGTCACCGACTCGTCGCCGGACGCACCGCCCTCTTCGTGGGTGGGCTCGACACCCCGAAGCGGATCGGGTTCCTGCTCGAATGCGCCCGACGCCTCGGGACGGCCCTGCCCGGGTTTCGGCTGCTGGTGGCCGGCGACGGTGCCGACCGGGAGCTGGTGGCAGCCGCCGTCGGCACCGACAGTCCGGTGGTGGCGCTCGGCCATCGTGTCGCACGGGACGTTGCGCTTCTCGGCGCGGTCTCGGACGTCATGCTGATGCCCGGACGGGTGGGGCTGTGCGCGGTGGACTCGTTCGCGCTCAGGACGCCCATCCTGACCACCGACTGGCCGTGGCACGCTCCCGAGTTCGAGTATCTGCAGGACGGCCGCAATGCCGTGGTCACACGGGACGACGTCGCAGCGTATGCCGCAGCGGTACAGGCACTGCTCACGGATCGGGCCCGATTGGCGTCCCTCCGCCTGGCATGCCGTGAGGATGCCATCGATTACACGGTCGATGGCATGGCGGCGCGTTTCTGCAACGGCCTGCTCGGGATGCTCGAGCGGGACGCCTGAACAGAGTGCGGCGCAGGGTGCCGCGATTCCCGCGGAGGCAGACGGGCGAATCCGGACGTGAACAGAGTGTCCGCGCGATATCCTGTGGAAGTTCTATGCCACGCTGTGGCCATGTCGCTGCCCAAGGAAATCGCCAAATTCGCCGTGGGTACGGTGAATCGGCCGGTTGCTTGCTCTCGATTCTCCCGAGCGCTGATGCCGACGGCACGACCTTACAAGGTTAGATTTCCCCCGTGAAGTGCGTCGAGTGCTCGCTCCCGGTGGCAAGAGTTTACTAAGCGCATCATCCGGTCGATCTGGTCCGCGTGGCATTTCAGGAGCGCGGCCATCGCGTCGGATATCTATGAGACTTCCAGGCACTGCCCGACGAACTGAACCGGGCGGGTTTCGGCGACATACGCAGGTTCGAGCCCGGAGAGAGCGACGATCCCGAGCCGGAGGGCCTTGAGAGCAGTCAGGAGTGGGCCCTCGTTGTGGAAGCGGATGCCGTTAAAAGCCCGTCTCCGAAGAGGACCGAGCCATAGACGGTGCCGAACCTCGCTCGCTGAATTCAACGGAGGGCCCGCAATGGATCGTCCCCGATCCGACCGCCGACGTGTACGCGTTCTGCACGTCCTGAACCAACTTCGGGCCTCGGGCGCGGAGGTGATGCTTCATGGGGCCGCCAGGCAGTGGAAACACCATGGCGTCGAGGCGGAGATCCTGGCTGTCGCCCCGGCCGCCGGCTCTTTCGCCGCCGACCTCCAGGCCGTCGGTTACGTGGTGGCCCACGAGCCGGACGAGCGGCTGCTCCGCGTACCGGCCCGGCTCGCCCGCCGGGTGCGGGATGGCGGCTTCGACGTCGTTCACCTGCATGCGGAGCGAGGCTGCTTCTACTTCGGGCTCGCGGCCCTCACTGGCGGAGCCGGGGTCGTCCGCACGGTGCACAGCGTTTTCGGATTCGACGGCGTCCTGCGTCTGAAGCGCGAGCTGCAACGCCGGATCCTTCGCCGTATGGGTGTCGTTCACGTCGGTGTCAGCCATGGGGTCGCCGACAATGAGCGGCTTCGCTTCAGGAATCCGGCGGAGATCGTGAACAACTGGTACGGGGATGAGTTCGAGCCGCCCACGTCGGCTCAGCGCGTGGCTGCGCGCATCGCACTGGGCCTCGAGGCCGACGCCGCGGTGGCGGTCAGCGTGGGCAACTGCGCGCCCGTGAAGCGCCATGAAGCGATCCTGGAGGCACTCGCCCACCCCGCGTGTCCGCCCGGTCTGATGTATCTGCATGTGGGAGAGGAAGAGGCCGGACACGCCGAGCGACGCCTCGTCGAGCGCCTGGGCCTCTCGGACCGGACCCGCTTCCTGGGACGTGTACACCCGTTGCAGGCGCTGCACGCGGCGGACGTCTTCATCATGACGTCGGCCTACGAGGGGCTCGGGCTCGCCGCCGTCGAAGCGGTCGCCACCGGATTGCCGACGGTGCTCGCGGACGTCCCGGGGCTGCGAGACGTGGCCCAGGCCTCCCCCTCGGCCGTGCTGACCGACATCGCTCCCGCCCAGCTCGCCGAGACGATCGGCAGGGCGGTCCGCACCGCGGACACCCGCTCCGCCGCCGACCTCCGCGCTCTCCGGGCCCGGTACAGCATGCAACGCGGTGTGGCCTGCTACGCCGGGATCTACCGGCGCCTCGCAGCGGCCGGAGAACGGTGATGACCACCGTCGTCGCGCTGATGACCTGCCACAACCGCCGGGAGAAGACCACCGGCTGCCTTCGCTCGCTGCGCAGGCAGAACGCCCCGGGGGTGTCGCTGCGGGTCGTGCTCATCGATGACGGCAGCACCGACGGGACGGCCGGGGCGGCCCAGGAAGTGTGGCCAGGCATCCATGTGGTGCGCGGTGACGGATCACTGTTCTGGGCCCGCGGCATGGCCGCCGCCGAGGCCGCCGCCTCCGCATACGACTTCCTCCTGTGGCTGAACGACGATGTCGTCCTGGACGACGGCGCTCTGTCGCGGATGCTCACGACGCACCGCGCCCTGGCCGAGGTCCGCGAAGAGGCGATCGTCGTCGGCGCGGTTCGGGACCCGTCCAGCGGGGTCCTGACGTACTCGGGCGTCAGGCGGACCAGCTGGCTGCACCCGACGCGCTTCGCTCCGGTCGTCCCGGGTGACACGCCGGTCCCGGCTGACACCATGCACGGCAACGTGGTGCTCGTCCCGCGGTGCGTGGCAGCGCGGGTTGGCCCGATCGACGGAGTCTTCGGCCACGGCATGGCCGACTTCGACTACGGCCTGCGGGCGCGGGAACTCGGGGTCCGGATCCGGGTCGCCCCGGGAACGCTGGGCACGTGTGCACGCAACTCGCCAAACGGTAGTTGGAGGGATCCAACGTTGCCCATCCGACAGCGATTGCGCCTCATGCGTGCTCCCAAAGGCCTGCCGCCCCGCAGTTGGTTGCGGTTCACCCGGCGTCACGCCGGTCCCATGTGGCTGATGTACTGGCTCTCCCCCTACGCGCGGATCCTTGCCGGTGCGGTTGTCACTCGAATTCGCCATGGAGCGCGGGGCGTTGTCCGGTAGCGCCGAAGCGGTCCGAAATACGCTGCCCGAGAGGCTGACATCGACCACGGCGAAAGGGCTGCGGTGGACGCTTCTGGGGACCGTTGCGACATTCACCGCGCAGTCGGCATATTCGGCCGTGATGAGCCGGTTGCTGGTACCGAGCGATTTCGGTCTGCTGGCGATCGCTATGATCGTACTTCGCTTTGTAAGCTACTTCGCCCACGGCGGTATCAGCTCGGCTGTAGTGCAACGTACGCTTCTCGGAGCAAGAGAGATCCGGGCGACCTTCACCACAGGAATCGCCAGCGGACTCATCGCCTACGCGGTTCTGTGGGTTCTGGTGCCGTTTGCGGTGGAGTTCCTGGGCGCTCCCCCCAGGATGACATCCGTGTGTCGAGTACTCGCACTGACCTTTGTGATCTCCGGAGCGGCCTCGACCGCTACCGGACTCCTTCGGAGATCCATGCGGTACCGGACGATCGTTCTGATCGAGTTCGGCTCCTACGTGGCCGGGTACTGCGCTATCGGCATCATTTCCGCGCTGGCGGGAAGTGGCGTGTGGAGTCTGGTCTATGCCGCCATCGGCCAGTCAGGCGTGATGGCGCTCTGGAGCTACGCGTCAACCCGGCATGACATTCGGCCTCTGTTCGACCGCGAGGCGATGAAGGCAGTGTCATCGTTCGGTGCAAAGGTGTCTTTCGTTGGATTTCTCGAGTTCCTGACGATCAGCATCGACAACATCCTTGTAGGCAAGTACGCGGGCATGGATGCGCTGGGCCAGTACAATCGCGCCATGCTGATCGCGGTGCTGCCACTGCATCAGATCTCCACAGCGGTGAGCAAGGTATTGTTTCCGGCCTTGAGTCGCATTCAACTCGACCCTGGACGTCTCAGGAGCGCGTACCTCGACAGCATTTCGATGACCACCCTGCTCTTTCTGCCCATGGCTGCCGCCATGGGCGCCATCGCCGACAACTTCGTGCAGGTTCTATTGGGCGGAGGGTGGAGTACGACCGCCCTTCTCGTTCCCATGCTGGCAGCTGCGGCAGCGCTCCACGTCGTTGCGTACTTCCCAGCCTCATTGGCGGAGGCGATCGGGAGGGTGCCGCAGAAGGCCGTGATCGAGTTTCTACACCTCAGTACGCTGTTGCTGGGTGCCGGCATTGTCATGGTTGTCGATGCCGGACTTTTGGGCCTGGTGGCTGCCGTGTTGTTGAGCCGGATTCTGCAGCACGCACTGTATCTCGTGTGGATGGACCGCGTGATCCCCGGATCGCTGCGGCAGGTATGGAACGCCTACGCACAGTCCATCGTCATGGCAGTGGCCATCGCATTGACCGTAGCCGGTGTCGGCCGCGCAGTCGGAGAGATCGCTCCCCCGCCAGTCGCACTGGCCGCCCAACTGATCACCGTGGGAGCGGCGGGCGTGTGTGCTCTCCTCTGCGGCCGTTTTCTCAGGGGAATCCGAGTCGCGCAAGAGCGCGCACTGATCCCGACAACACTCATCAAAAGGAACAGGAGAGCCGCCGCATGCGAGTAGCGATCGAAAGTTTGCACGGCCCGCCGACTCTCGACGGCTCCCTCCTCCCCCACGCACGGATCGAGATTGCCGTATGTCAGCAACCTTCCTGATTGCGGCGCAGTTGGGCACAGCGGGTATTCTTTCCAGCGCACTTGTCTGGGTTTTCGCCCGCCAGATGCGCTTGGGGATCTGCCTTCTGTTGTTGCCCGGTCTCATCGGTGAGCTGACGCGGCAGAATGAATTGGGTGTCGACGTCGGTCACTTGACGTTCTCCCTGTCAGACGTGGTCGTCGCGTGCGCCGCGATCGTACTCATTGGCCGGTTGGTCCTCCGTCGTATTCACGTCAGCCTAAGTGTTCTGGCACTGGGAGGGCTCCTCGCTCTGAGCGCCGGCTCAATGTTCCAAGGGATGGCAGAGTTCGGCCTGGAGACGGCTGCCAATGAATGCCGACCCTACGCGCATTTCCTGATCGCATCCCTGTACATCGCGACTGCGGGTGCGGGCGTCCGCACCGAGATCCTCAGGTTCGGGGCCAAAGCCTGGTGTGTTCTGGCGGTCACTTATGCACTGGTGTGTATTTGCCGCTGGTGGGCCACGGGGATCACGTCTGCCAACGACTACGTCATCGACGACGGCACCCTGGTCACCGCTCGTCCACTCTTCGCAGCGGGCGCACTCGTGATTTGCCAGGCCACGCTGCTGCTCATCACGATGCGCTGGCAGACGCTGCGCTGCCGGATTCTCGTTGGGGGACTGCTCTTGACGGTGATCCTCCTACAGCACAGAACTGTCTGGATCGCCACCGCGGTGGCGATCGTCGCCTATCTGCTATTGGGTAGAGCAGCCAGGACGGACCGATTCTCGGTGGCCGGTGCGGCAGTGTTCACAGGTGTAATCGCATTCATCGGCCTCTCACTTTTCTCCCTCGGCTCGGTGAAAGAGGAACTCTTGTCCTCCTATTCCGCCATGCAGGGAACACACTCGACCTTCGCCTGGCGAGTCACCGGGTGGAATGAACTTCTGGCCGAGAAAGCAACTTTTCAGGGCACGATGTTCGGCCGCCCCTTCGGGACCGGCTATCAGCGTCTTATTGACGGAAGCCTGGTTACCGTGTCCCCGCACAACTTCTACGTCCAAACATTTCTGCGACTCGGCATCACGGGCATTGCACTGCTTTTCGGCCTCTACCTGTGGACACTTCTCGCCCTGCGTTCGGGATCTCGCGCGGACCTGCTTGGTCGCCTGATCCTGCTGACCCAACTGACCTTCTGTGCCGCATACTCTCCGTCGACGGAGCAAGGAGTGGCTTTGGGACTCGTGCTCTGGCAACTAAGTCGGACCCAATCGAGCGGAGAGCGCCGCAAACCCTTCATCCAGAGGAAGTTGGATGAGAACAGGACACAGACGCCGCTCGCCAAGCCGTATGCGCATACCCATCATGTGGGTGACCATCGGGAAAACGGAGGGCCTTGGCAACTGACGGGGCTTCGGACATTCGAACCAGAAGGTGAACAGCATGCGAGTGACGATCACTGCGCCCGCTGACCTGCCATACTTGTCGCGGATGCTCGCTCCAGAGCTCGAGGCCGACGTCCCCAAAGGGTTGGGAGGCTCGCTGACCACCTCGCTCACCGCGGAACTGGCACGCAGGGGCCATGAAGTCACACTGGTGACGCTGAGCCCTGATCTCACGTCCACCGCACAGTGGCGTATCGGGACCGTGAACGTCCTGGTCGGTTCCTATCGTGAGCGGCACCGCGCCCGTGACGCGTTCCGACACGAGCGGAACACCGTCCGGGATCTGCTTGATTCCGTGGATACCGAGGTGATTCACGCCCACTGGACGTACGAGTTCGGCCTGGGAGCGCTCGCCAGCAGACATCCCACTCTCGTCAGCGTGCACGACTGGGCTCCCGCTATTCTGCGCCGAGTCCCCGATCCGTACCGTCTGGTCAGACTCCTGATGCAGGATTATTGCCTCGTGAAGGCACGCAACCTTGCCGTAGTCTCGCCTTACATCGCAGATCGACTCCGACGCATCTGCCCGCGTTCTGTGCATCTCCTGCCGAACGGCCTTTCCTCGAATTCCTTCACAGAGACGGTCCCGCTCCGCGACACACCGGTGCGGCGCATTCTGTCGGTGAATTCTGACTTCTCCCGGCTGAAGAATGTCGGTGCTCTGCTTCGATCGTTCCGGTCAGTGCGCGAACAACTAGGTGATGTAGAACTGGTTCTGGTGGGGCGGGACTTCCACCAGGGTGGGCCGGCGGAGACCTGGGCCCGCGCGCATGGTCTTGCCTCCGGAACGGTATTCGCCGGTGCGCTTTCGATCGAGGACGTCTTCATGTTCATGGACCGCAGCGACATCTTCGTGGCTCCCACGCTCGAGGAATCGTTCGGTATGACTGTGCTGGAAGCCATGGCCCGCGGACTGCCGATCGTGGCCGGTCGCTCCTCAGGCGCTGTGCCGTGGTTGCTGGGCTTCGGCAGCGCGGGAGAGTTGGTGGACGTCCGGCGGCCTGACGAGATCGCTGCCGCAGTTGTACGCATGGCTCGTGACCCAGAGCGCAGGACCCTGCTGGCTACCGAAGCACTGCGTCGCGCCAGGCACTTCACCTGGACCAGTCTCATGCGCTCGTACGAAGCCCAGTACCGGCGTGTCGCCTCGGCTGGAAGCGGGCGTCGCTGAGGGAAGGCCAGCCGAACAGTGAGCTCTTTCAGTCTGGCCACTGATCGGGTGACGACGTAGCCGTTCCGCAACGGAAAGGGCTCCCGTGCCGTTGAGGGACGCGCTCGACGTCTCAACTCGCCGACACAGGAGCCTTGTTGGTTACCTATCCTGCCGCAGTCGACCTGCCCCATGCGCTGGTCGAGTGAGTCTCAATGATGGTGTCAAGCCGATTGGGAGGCCGGTGGGGTGAGGGTGAAGTGCCTCTTGTCGCGGAGCATGGCCCATAAGACGTCGACTCGGCGGCGTGCGAGGGCGAGCAGTGCCTGGACGTGGATCAGTCCTTCGGCGCGTTTCTTGAGGTAGTAGTCCCGGGAGGGGCCGGGGCGCATCATGGCGGTTTGGGCGGCCATGTAGAGGACGTGTCGTAGGCGGCGGTGGTAACGCTTGGGTCGGTGGTGGTTACCGGTCCGGCGGCCGGAGTCGCGCGAGACCGGGGCCAGTCCGGCGTGGGCGGCCAGGTGGCCGGCGTCTGCGTAGGTGGACAGGTCTCCGACGATGGCGAGGAACTCGGCCCCGAGGATGGGGCCCATACCCGACAGGGATTCGATGACTTCGGCACGCTCGTCGAGGTGGAAGGCCTCGCGGATCTCTCGGTCGGTGTCTTTGATCCAGTCGTCGAGCGCGAGAAGCTGATGCGCGAGGTCACACACGAGTTTGCCGGCGCGCTTTTCGCCCGGCAGCGCGGTCACCTGGGACTGGGCTGCCTCGACCGCGCGGGCGGCGACCTCGGCTGCGCTGCGGACCGAACGCCGTGCCAGCCAGTCCGCGAGCCGCTTGGCGCCGGTCCGCCGCAGGGCGGCCGGGCTCTGGTACTCGGTCAGCAGAATGACCGGTCCCTTGGCTGCTGAGTAGTCGAAAGCCCGCTCCAGAGCAGGGCAGATGCCCACCAGGGCATCGCGCAAGCGGTTGATCAATCGCACCCGGTCGGCGATCAGGTCGGCCCGGTGGGCAGTGAGCAGCTGGAGATTTGCCACGGTCTCATCCGGGAGCCTCAGGGGTGTGAAGTCCTGGCGCATCCGCGCGGTGTCGGCGATGACCAGGGCGTCCTTCGCGTCGGTCTTTCCCTCGCCACGGTAGGCCGCGGACATGCGGTTGACCGTGCGTCCCGGCACATACACCACGCTCTGGCCATGGGCGATCAGCAGTGCAAGCAGCAGCGTCGAGGCCCGGCCGCAGATGTCCACCGCCCACTGCACCTCGTCGGCCATCACGCACGCGGTCACCATCAGGGCCAGGATCTCGTCCTCACCGTTGACGACCTTCTTCGAAAACACCTTCTCTCCGCTGGCGTTGACTCCGACTGCCCAGTGATGAGCCTTGCCGGCGTCAATGCCGACCCAGACCTGCTCGTGACGTTCCGTCATCGTCGTCGCTCCGCTCCCAAGACACCAGCATTCTTTGGGTCCGGGAACACTCCGCCGCCAAGCCCTTAACCAGCGATGACCGCAGTTCTCAATCAGCAGCCGGAGCGTCCCGAAGGACCGGGCGGCCACTCACTCGGAGCCATAAACGGCAGGTCACCATCAGCCACACCCAGTCCTCCCGGACCACCAGCATTCTTAAGGGGTCACCATGCTCACCGTCACCCGCGAAGGTGACCGGCCACTGCAAGCTACCGCCGCACCAGCGTGCCCTGGTCGGGCTGGTGTACCTACGCCGACACGAACATCCTCGCCCAGCTCGCCGCCGGCTTCGGCATTGACGTCGGCACCGCCCACGCCTGCACGGCCTCGGTGATCGGCCTGCTCGCCGACCGGGCGCCCGGCCTGCTACGCGCCCTACGCGAGACGGATCCGGACCACGTTCTGCTCGACGGCACCCTGGCGGAATACGACCGGGGATGGCGTCCGGCCGAGTGGTGTAGCCGATCAAGCGCGCGGAATCTGCAGGCCGCGGCCCCAATCACCCTCGCCAGAGCCCTCGTTGAGGCTCGCCGAGCCGGGACCCGCGATGATCGCGCAACGGCCGCGCGGCGGCATTCACCCGGACTCTCCGAAACGGAGGCGTCGGACCGTGATCGCCTACACCACGAAGGGGGACACGACCCGACCGGGTCGGCGACAGCCGGGCCGACTTCTCCCACAAGCACCGCCGGCGCGGGGTGAACGTGCAGGTGGTGACCGACCCGGCCGGATCTACATGGCGTCGGCCCGTGGGTGCCGACAGCCCTCAGACGCCCGCCGGGACGCAACCTCTCACCCACCCAACAGGCCGTCAACCGTGCGCTGTCTGCAGCACGGGCACCGGTCGAGCGCGGCATCGCCCAACTGACGTCCTGGCGCGTCTTCCGCAGACCCAGGTGCAGCCCGAATCGGATGACGTCAATCCCCACCGTCCTGACCCTGGAGCGGCAACTCTGAAAAGGCTCACACTCAGCGTGCCGCGTCCCGTGCACCTCACCGGAGAACGTGACCTCGTACGGGCAGAGATCGCCTCAACGAGGCCGGAGTCATCGATCAAGATCACGAGTACTTCTGCCAACTTCGATAGCTCTTCGGTCAGTTAAACAGCGCCTGACGAAGGTCTTGCCAGAGCCAGAAAACCCCGTACTCCGACACCAAGGTCCCGAACACCGCACGTTCGCGACCAAGGGCGAAGTCGCCCGGCGCCTGGCGCTGCGGGCACTCGCCTCCGACCTGCCCATCGGCCGGATGACCGCCGATTCCGCCTACGGCCAGGAGTGGGGACTTCACCGGATGCTGGATGAGGTCGGTGTCGGCCATGTGCTGGGGGTGCCGAAATCGCAGCGAAAGGGGGCGAAGAAACGACACGGTCGCCTCGCACCCCTCACCGTGGCAGAAGCCCGCAGACTACTGGCAACTTGCCGAACAAGGCCAACTCCCCGCCAGCACCTACGCGTTCACGCGCTGAGCTGGTCAGGGTGGCGACGCCGCCGCCAGGCCGTCGCCCGCGCACAGCGCAGAACCGTCAACCCCGCAGCTCCAGCAGGAGCAGTGAAACGCTGCTGGGAGTACTAAAGAAGGACTTTCGATAGGATAGTTATGTATATTTTCCTTCACTCGTTTGCCGCGCATCTAAGGCGAAAAAGCAGCGTTATTCGAGACATGATTGAGGAACAAGATCTGAGCCTTCAAACGTCGTGCGGGAAATTGCCGGTTCGGACTGGGGAGTCTGCCGTGCGAATGGGGTCGTACGTCTACACTCCGACCTCGGGATACCCCTCGCTCGGCACCCGCGGCACCCTCAACGAAGAGGGAGCGTCCGCCGCGCTGCGGTTGACGGAATCCGTGCTGCAGGGCTTTCTGGACAGCATGGACCGACTGGAACCTGATATCCCTCACCGCTGGGAGAACCCTGACAACCAGCGGGCTCACCACTCGGCCGAATGATCAATCTCCGTCATGAATTATGATCACTTCGACCACTTTACGGGGCAACCGGATAATCACCCCGGGCAGTTCGGCAAGTCGGGGCACGGCCAGAACTTCGCCGCAGCTGAAGCGTTCCCAGATCCCTTGGCGCCACCGGACCCGGCCTGGGATCCGGCTGAAGAACTCGCAGACATACTGCAGAGCGCCATGGAGAGCGAACACGCCTCCACCATGCCTCTATTCCGCCACGTGTCACCAGTAGCCCTCGGCAGATCCGCAGAACCCATGCACAAGATGGCGAAGGACTTGCCACGGCTCATGGCGGCTCCCAGGCGGCACCGGAAGCTGCGTGTACGCAGCTGCCTGACCGGCCCGCTTACCATCAGCAATCTGGCTGCCGCATTGGTAGCAGTCATCACCTCGATGGTGAGCGTCGTCGGCGGTATGGTCAACTACGAGCCCCTGTGGCTTGTAGCAGCTGCCCAGGCTCCGGGCAGTACGGCCTCGTTGTGGCCCCTACTGATCTATGGCCCCTGGCTGGTGGCTTCACTGTCCATCCTGCGCGCCGCACTGTATCAACGCCGTGCGGTGCACTCCTGGGCTGTAGTACTGCTTTTTTCTTCGGTTGCAGTGCTCCTGTGCATTCTCCAGGCGCCCCGGACCATCGCCGATGCGGCGGCAACAGCCCTACCGATTCTGGCCTCACTGACATGTTTGCAACAACTCGTTCGCCAGATCGCCCTGACTAGACCACCTCGCCAAACTACACCCCGGCATCGATTGCGGCTCTCCAGAAAACCCCTAATTTCTGCCAATGGCAGGCCAGTCTGCGTGGTGGCAGATGAGATTCCTCCCATCAGATAGAACAGCGGGTCCCGCCGCCGGTAGAGCATAGAGAACTTTTTCCGCTGTTTCGCAGCGCGATCCAGTGACGTTTTCTCAGTGAAATGATCTGTGCGAAGCGGTGTGAACGACCACATGCATGAGCAGGGCCGGACGGGACCCACCAGACTGCAAGCAGCCGTAAAGCCCCTGGTAGGACAGGCCTCACCACAAGATCATGTCCGAAACCACCAGAGGCTTCACGTCGGTCAACTTTTTTTGCCACGTTCGATGTCCCGCGCCCGTTGTGGACTACCTCTCTCGTCTGCCGGCCGCGCACCGGCGGCGGATCGGCACTCCGCGCGGCAGCCGTGCACTCGGTCCGTTCCGCCAAGCCGTGCCGGTCCTGCGCTGGTTCCGCGAGCGCGGCTGTGTGCACTACCTGGCCCGCGACGTCGGCGTCTTTCGGTCCACCGGCCACCGCTACCCGCACGAAGGCACCGACGCCCTCGCCGACCAGGCCTCGACCTGCCCCAAGTCCTCGACCACTGCCGACATGAGGGCCTGACCCATGTGATCCTCGACGGCACGCTGATCAAGTCCGTCCGCCTCGCCGGCGTCCGCGACAACGACAACGACAACGACAACGAACTGTGGTTCAGCCAGGAGCACAAGGCATTCGGAGGCAATGCGCAGTTCCTCTCCGCCCCGGACGGCACCCCACTGTGGGTATGCGACGTCGAGCCCGGCTCCACCCCAGACATCACCGCCGGCCGCATCCACGCACTCCCCGCGCCGACAAGGCAGCAGCCGACCGCCTACCCACCCCGGCCGACAGGGGTTACTCCGGCGCCGGGATCGGCGTCCCCGTCCCGGTCCGGCGTCCCGAGGGCCGGTTGGAGCAGGCCCTGCTCGCGGACACGCGAACTAAGAACAGCCTGATCAGAGGCATCCGTGCGCTCGACCGAGCCGGATCGGCGACATCGCGCGCGCCGCCCTCGGCCTCAACAGACTGGATGACGTCGGTCCGCCGTTTGGTCTCCCGGTTCAGCCGCTGCGGCGGGTTGGTGGACCAGCCTTGCCACTGACCACGATCCGACCTGTCCCATCAGCACCGGAACAACCAGCATGAGCGACGGCCCGCCCCCGGCACCCGTTCGAAGGGAAGTCTCACGGCCCCCAGCCTGACGGGCGATTACCCAAATGGCCCCACCGGTGTCGGCGCCTCAAGGCATTCGCATCCGAAACAGCGCTTCGATGCTCTGGAGCGCGTGCATTTCCCCGTCCAACGGAAGACACGGGTGAATACTGAGGTCATGCTCCACGGTCTCGCCCCCTCTACTGCCGCGTCGCCCGGCGTGCGCGCATCCGACTTTCGCGTACTTGTCGTGTGCACCGGCAACCTCTACCGCTCCCCTCTCGCCGAGTGTCTGCTCAGGCAACGGCTGCGCGAGGCTCGGCAAGTGATCCAATTGAGCAGTGCGGGTACCTGGGCTGTCCCGGGTACGCCCATGCCGATCACGGCGGTGTCCTTCCTCCGCGACCGCGGCGTGGATCCCTCCGGGACGAGCTCCCGCCGACTGGCGAAGGAGTTGGTCGAGGACTCGGATCTGATCCTGGGTGCCGCGACGGAGCATCGCGAGGCCGCTGTGCGACTCTCTCCCGTATGGGCGTTGGCCCGCGCTTTCACCCTCCGTGAGTTCGCCCGGCTGGTGCGCGCAGAGGACGCAGCAGGCGTGGGGGATCCGGCTGCACGGTTCGTGTCTCTCGTCCGGGGCGCGGCCGCTCGACGCGGTGCCGCGTCGAGCGGCCCGGATGATGACGACATCGACGATCCTCTTGGCGCCCCTCCTCAAGAGATGCGGGAGTGCCTGGCACGGATCGAGGATGCGGTGCACCGCATCGCCACGGCTGTGCGGACCGGATGATTCACGGTGTCGAACCGCGACGAGGCCGGCGGGAGGATGATGTCCCTCCCGTCGGCATCCCACTCGGGCCCGGCAGTCCTGTGCCGGGGAGACGCGACCGGTCCTCAGCGGTCCGGTCGGGGCGCGCGTGACACCGCAGATTGTTGCCTGTGACGGCACGAACCGATTCCGTGTCAGCAAGCGGAGAAGAATTCATTGCGGGGAGTCGCAGTCCGTGCCGGGCCCGGTTCGGTGAGGTGGCCGAGTCAGAGTGACCTGTCGGATGATTTGCTGAAAACATGCCAGAGACGCACAACTCGGCAGGCTGACTGCGGCGGCGTCGACGATGGTTTCGCGCGCCTGGACGACACACCGCACCGACTCCGCCGGCGGCACCCACGCCTTCCTCGACTGGCTCTCCAGGCCGGGCCGGTGGCTGTCGTATTCCGTCGGCATGACCATCACCGACGCCATCCACCAGGCCGTGCTGAAGATCCCGAAGAACGCATGGACGCCGGCCTACGACGCAGGCGGCACCGAGCGGCCCGGCGCCTGGGTCGCCGAGATCACCGACATTCCCGACCTGAGCACCTGGCCCAAGGGGATGCGGCTGGTTGTCCGCAAGGAACGGCCGCACCCCGGCGCCCAGTTGCGGTTCACCGACCTCGACGGGCTGCGGCTGACCTGCTTCGCGACCAACACAAGAGGCGGCCAGCTCGGCGACCTCGAACTGCGTCACCGCAGACGGGCACGCTGCGAGGACCGCATCCGAGGCGCCCGCGACACCGGTCTGCGGAATCTGCCCCTGCGCGACACCGCGCAGAACCGGATCTGGCTGGAGATCGTCTCCCTCGCACTCGACCTCCTCGCCTGGATGCCCATGCTCGCCCTGACCGGCGACACCCGCCGCTGGGAACCCAAAAAGCTCCGCCTGCGGCTGTTCTCCGCCGCCGCTCAATTCGTGCACAGCGGACGCCGCCACTGGCTGCGCTTCACGGCCCGATGGCCCTGGACCGACGTCATCACCCACGCGATCGACAGACTCCGCATCCTCCCGAACCCCGGCTGACCAGCCACTTCGACCATCCCGACAACCCTCACCACCACACCGGCGAAGTGGAACCCGGCGCACACCCGACGCGACAGCCGGGCCACCGGCCTGCCCGGCATCAGCTCCGGAAAGCAAAAGGGTCCACCGACCCCGTCGGCGGACCCTCAAGAAAGATCGAGGTTAGCGCCCGTTCCAGTATATTCCACTGCCGCGCGAAAGCCATATTATGGCCATAATCTTTCATTTTTGATGACCTGGGGCACGCGAAGGGAAGTCGCCGACAGTAGCGGTGTCCGGTTCGCGGCGCAGGGAACGAACATTCCTTTCCAGCACTTCGATCATGTGGCGGCGCCGACGCAATTCAAGGACGTCGACACGCCACATCCGCCCAAGCGGAGGTGACCCCAAGAGGGATCCCACGGCACAGACACCAGCACAGATGAGCAATGCCCAAAGAGCGGTGTTCAACACGGTCTTTTCCTCCGTCTTCCTGATGGCTGTGCTTCGAATCTCCGCAGGCGGTGTAGCGCACCAGGGATTCGCTGCACACGAATAACGCGGACACGCATGCAGAGTGACGGAAGGGACACGAAACACCCCGCAGAGGCTAACGGGATGACTGGCCTTACATCCCACATATGTGCCTGCATTCGGGTTATCGGGTTCCTGGTGTCCCATGACGAGGACTCGACCGAACTACGGGCAAAGACGGCGACGGCCGACAGCCGGTGCCCACACTGCGCCGTAGAGCAGGCACAGGGAGAGGTCCGTTGCTGTCGGCCGTCGCACAGTTACTGTCGCAGGCGTCACAGCCGCACGATGGACTCGCGTCGGTCAGCCGCGCTTGGCCCGCCTGGTGAGA
Source organism: Streptomyces sp. NPDC048420 (assembly GCF_040651535.1). NCBI lineage: Bacteria > Bacillati > Actinomycetota > Actinomycetes > Kitasatosporales > Streptomycetaceae > Streptomyces > Streptomyces sp. NPDC048420. Next base: position 12,588 of record NZ_JBEZKG010000024.1, on the reverse strand, counting down.
AAGACCGCCCCGCCACCGAGGAGGAGCAGTCCGGCAGCACCACCCGCCAGGAGGGCCGAGCGTTCCCCACCGGTGTGGGCGAGGTGCGGCCTGCCGCCGTGGTTGTGGCCAGGCTCACTGCCGTGGTGGTGGCCGGGGTCGCCGCCGGGGTCGCCGCCGTGGTCGTGGCCGGGGTCGCCGCCGTGGTCCTGCCCGGGGTCGCCGAGCACGGTGAGCTCGGTCGACAGATTGCGCTCCGGGTTCTCAGCCCTGAGCAGGAACCGGTGCTCGCCCGGCTTGGTCCTCTCGGGAATGGTGACAGTTCCCTCCACCGCGCCGGTTGCGTCGGCCTCGAAGTGGCCCAGAATTACGACCTTGGACGCGAGGGCGGCGACTACGTCCTGTTCGGCCTGGAAACCCGTTCCCCGGAAATCGACCTCGTCCCCCGGCTCGACAGCCGTGGGATCGATGGTCAGGTTCGGGACAGGGGGCGGATAGGCGGCTGGATACGGATCGGCAAAGGCGGGTTGAGCCCCGAGCACTGGTACGACGGCCAGGGCAGCGGACGCTGCTGTGGCCGCGAGTACGGCACGCCATTTTGATGACGCCGTCATCGCATTTCACGCTCCTCGAATGGGATCAGGCCGACGCCATGGCGCGACCCGCGAGCACGGTATATCCATATATGGCACTAGAAGACGTGGCATAACAGCTGTTAGTGGATAAGAGTCCATCTGGCGTACGAAGATCACCGGATCGACGCCACGTCGCCTGAGACCGCCAGGGCCGTAACACCCCTACTGACGCGTCGAGTTGCTGTTCCGGCTCTCCGAGAGGCCTGGCAGGGCTCCTATTGCCCGGCGGTCCGGCGTACCAGCTACCGAAAGACGGCCAGCGCCGCGCTGACCGGGAGAACCACGGCGGAGACGCCGGTCAGGGTCTTCGGTGCCCCGCAGATGCACAGCACCACGGCCATGATGGAGAAGAACAGCACGACGCACCACGCGTGTGCGGCAGGGCGACGGTGCAGGGCGGACCGCGGGATCGCCAGCAAGGCGACCGCCCAAGGCCTGTAGACCATCAGCGGCCACCAGCGGTCCACGCCGAAGCGGGCGGGGCCGGCGGGCACCACCTCGGGAGCGGGCCCTAGTTGTATGAGGCCCCGACGTTGGTGACTCTCGCGGAGGCGTGCCGCTGGCGGCTTTCCGGCGGCAGCGCTATGCGGCCGGTGGGTAGTTGTAGTGGATGTTCCACACTGCGATCGCGGCTGACCAGGCGTCCTCGCTGGTGAACTCGCGGGCGTAGAGGACTTCCTCGGCCATGATGCGCTGGTAGCGCTCCATCTTTCCGTTGTGTCGAGGTGTGTATGGCTTGGTTCTCTGATGCCGGGTGCCTTGCCCGACGATGCGGGCGAAGTCGCCGGAGCGGTAGCAAGCGCCATTGTCGGTGACGACCCGGTGGATATGGTTGATGCCGTGGGCGGCGAACCAGACCTTCGCCCGGGCGAGGAAGGCAGCAGCCGTAGCGCCCTTCTCATCGCCCAGCGGTTCTGTGTAGGCGAGCCGTGAGAAACCATCGACGACGGAGTGCAGGTAGACGTAGCCGCGCTTCGCCCCGGCCGACTTCGCCCGACTGGCGACCTTGGCCTGATCGCTGTCCCGGCCGTGGATCCGCCACCCACCGCCATCAGGGATCCGGCCGACCTTCTTCACATCCAGGTGCACCATGTGTCCGGGCCAGCGGACGGTGATCTTCCCCGGCTTCCGGTTGTTCTCGCCGCCTGGGTCGATGAAGCGGCGTTTGCCGAGGCCGAGCCGGGTCAGGTGTCGGCTGACAGTCCGCCGGTCGATCACAAAACCGATGCTCACAAGTTCGTCGGTGATCCGTTGCGCGGACCACTTGTGCTCGCGGCGCCAGGACTCGATCTGCTCGATGACCCACGCTGGTGTCGCGTTCGGACTCCAGTGCGGGCTCGACGGCCGGTCTTGCAGTCCCGCATCACCGTGTTGCCGCCAGCGATTTACCCACTTGCTGGCGCATGCACGGGAGATACCCATTTCAGCGGCGACGTGGGCGATGGGACGTGTCTGGCACCGCTTCACGAGCCGCCTACGGCCCTCGCCGCTCAGGGGCGCGTTCGCGTTGGGCACTCGTCGTCCTCTCGAGGTCAGACGACGGCAGGCGCGACACCTGTCGTGGGCGCCTGCCGCATTGCGGCCTTTCAGTCCTGCGGTGCGACGCGGATACGGTTCCCGTCAGGATCGGCTGCGAGGAAGGTCAGCCCGAACCCCGCATCATGAGGCTCGTGCAGGATCGTGACCTCCTTGGACTTCCAGTGCTTGAAGATCGCATTGAGCTCGTCGGGCCCACCGTCGATGGCCAGGCACACCTCACTGGTACGCGGGACGTCCGGTGACAGATCCTCGAACTGGCCAGACCACAGAGCGAGGTCAGCGCCTGGCCCGAGGCCGAAGGTGATGTATCCCGGAGTCTCGAACGACGGCCTCATGCCGAGGAGGCCGCCGTAGAAACGAGCTGCGGCGGGCGCGTCGTTCACATAGACGATGGACACGACGGATGTGGTCATGGTTGTTCCTTCTCCCAGGTCGTAGGTACGCATCCACCAGCCTGATCGGGATATGCGCCGTATCCTGTCGCAATTTTTGAAACACTTGGTGGGTGACGCCAGACCGCTTCTTCTCCCTGATGCTGCTCCTCGAATCGAGGGATGCCGTCACCACACAGGAACTCGCCTCGGCGCTCGGGGTGTCCCTTCGCACCATCACCCGGGACCTGAACTGGCTCCGCGACGCCGGCCTGTCGGTGACCGCACAACGGGGCCGCCTCGGAGGCGTGAGCCTGCTGCCCGGTTCCGGGCTCGACCTCACGCGACTCACACCGGACGAGCGTGATCACCTCTCGCTCACCGGTCTGGACGAGAAGCAGCGTGCGGAGCTCGACGCATCCGCCGAAAGCCGGCGCGCCCTCGCCAAGATCGTCGCCACACCGTCACGTCGAGGTCATGAGCTCCTGCCCCTCACCGACGTGGTGCACGTGGACAGCCGCCCCTGGCTCCGGACACGAGCTTGTGGCACGACTCCGGCTTCGCTGCTCGGCCCGGTGCGGCGAGGCCGCCGACTACGGATCGAGTACGACAGCCCACGCGCGTCACACCCACGCGAGCGGGTCGTGGATCCCTACGGGCTGTTCGCCAAGGCCGGCATCTGGTATCTCATCGCCGACCGCGCCCAAGTGCCGCGGATGTACCGACTCGAACGGATCACGACGTGGAAAGAAGTCGACCAGCCGCGACGGATCCGCGCGAACCAGACCCTGGCCACCGTCGCCGCAGCGCTCATTGACCAGTGGGAACACCAGCATGCGATCGAGGTCAGCGCCACCATCGACCAGACCCAGATCGAGCGAGCGCGACGGATCTTCGGCCAACGACTCGTCCGGGACGACCACGAAGACTCCGCCACCGGCCACAAGGTGACGATCCGCTTCCCGCACCTGGAGGACGTACGAGCACTACTGCCGTTCGGGAGCGCCATCACTGTGCACGGCCCCACCGAAGCCAGAGCCCACCTCCGCGCCCTCGCCACCGACCTCGCCCACCACTACGCGCCCTCACCCACGCCCTGACCCGCAACACCTAGTCAGCGATGCTGCCGACCACACCGCCAAGGCGGCGATGGCGGTCGCCGGCCGCGGCGATCAGAAAGCCGACGGCCTGCTGGGCATTGCCATGCACGCCACAAGCAATCGGCTGCGAACCGAGTGCGAAGCCCGCGCGACAAGGGCGTCACGGAAAGCAGGCCGCAGGGCCACACGGCTGACAGATGGCCGGAAAATCCTGCATCGCCCGAACGTAGGGGCGTCACCAGTCGTCACCTGACCGGCACGACAACCCGGCAGAGCACCGCTGCATGGGCCGCCGTGCTCTGCCTGCTCATTTCTCACCCACGAGATCCATAGGCGAAGCCGCTCCCTTGGGAGCCGAGATACGGGGTGAGGGCAGTTCGCCGTACTCCCCATAGGTGTCGTACTGGTCGCCTTTGGGAGCCGCGGCCATGTTGAAGACGGTGCCGAGGACGCGGCCGCCCACGCGATCCAGTGCCTCGACGGCGGTGCGGACCTGGTCGCGGTTGGTCTTCGAGGCGCGGACGACGAGCAGGGTGCCCTGGGCCAGCGGGGCGAGTCCGATGGTGTCGGCGACCGGCAACAGCGGCGCGGTGTCGACGATGACCACCTCGTACTTTTTCGCGAGGTCCTGCAGGATTTCGTTCATCCGAGCCGAGGCGAGCAACTCGGTGGGGTTCGGCGGCACGGCACCGCCCGCCAGCACAGATAGCCCGTTGCCGACCTGTTGCATCACGTCCTCGGCACGGGCCTGTCCGATGAGCACGGTGGTCAGTCCAGCGTCCTGGACGAGGCCGAAGGTCCTGGCCACGCACGGGCGGCGCAGGTCGGCGTCGACCAGACAGGTGGAGACACCCGCCTCGGCCAGGGAGAGGGCCAGGTTGACCGAGGTGTTCGTCTTGCCCTCGCCGGGCAGCGAACTGGTCACCATGATGATCCGGGGACGGTCGTCGACCTGGGCGAACTGCAGATTGGTGCGCAGTTTGCGGAAGGCCTCGGCGCGCTTGGAGTGAGTGGCGGCGGTGATGAGAGGCTGTGCGGGGGCGCTCTTGTCGTACGGAATGACTCCGAGGCCCGGCAGACCGGTGAACTCGCCGAGCGTCTGGCTGGTCTTGAGAGTGGTGTCGAGGGTCTCGCGCAGAACGACGAGTCCGGCGGCCAGCAGCAGTCCGACGAGCGCTCCGCCGGCCAGGTTGAGCAACGGGCGCGGCGAGACGGGATCGGCGGGCGCGACCGCGTGCTCGGTGACGCCCAGCGATACAGGTGAGACGAGGGCAGGCGCATCGTGTTCGGCCGCCGCCACCTGGTCCGGGCTGGGCGTCTCCAGCCGCTCCACGACGGCGCTGAACGACGCCGCGACGGCGTTGGCGACGCTCGCGGCACGCTGGGGATCGGTGTCCCGGACGGTGATGTTGATGAGCACCGTGTTGAGCGGGGCCTCGGCGGTGATCCGGGATGCCAGCTCCTCCGGTGTGGTGCGCAACTTCAGCTCACGCACCACGGGACCGGTCACCTGACGGGTCGGCACGATGGCAGCGTATGACTGCACGCGCGCCTGCGAGAACGTCTGCCCCTGGCTTAGTTGAGTGGTGTCCTCGCCGGAGCGAGTGGCGACGAAGAGCTGAGTGCTGGCCGCATAGACGGGGGTCATCAGGTTCGTGACGGCGAACGCCGCCCCGACCGCGAGACCCATGCAGACCGCGACGGTCAGCCACCGTCTGACAAGAGCCTTCAGGAATCCGTGGAGATCCAAGCTGCACCCCTCATAAGACCGAGGAAACCACCAAAAGCAGAGGTTTGTTCCCTATGTACCTGGCTGAACATAGGGGGTGATCCGGCTCGATCCAGGGAGCCACCCCAATGTCGGGCCGACAAACCGCCCTGGAGGCAGACGCCCTGCCCGCATCACACGCGTCAGCGGTCGATGTCGCCGCCATGGCGGAGCGAGCGACATACCATGCGGTGACTTCCTGCAGAGTCGAACTCGGCCACGCGTCTACACGCTGGATGTGGAGCTGCCGGCACAACACAGCCGTACTCTGATGCTCCGCCGCCTCCAGCCGGTCGGCGGCCGGTCTCCACGGTGTGGCGCCAGCCGCTGGTCACGCTGCTGCCTGCCCGCTTCGAGCCAGCCCCCGCCTGCGACGGCTGACCGGGACACGCCTCACGCAGGCCACACGGCCGCTGAATCCGCTCCACCAACCCTTCGAGCTGGACGAAGCAGGCCGCCACCCCTCGGGAGGCGCACCGATCGGGTCGTCGACGTCGTCGTCATCGCCCCTGGCCGGGCACTGCGGCAGGTCGTCGAGCGGCCGCACCCTGGACAGGAGCCTCGAACCGTCCGGCCGGATACTCTAGGCTGGCGGCACCCCCTGCTTGCACCCGCCGGGCGAACTCGTAGATGGTGAAAGCACGGGACATCGCCCGCACTGGGGACAGCCGCGCGGCGGCCTCACGATGCTCCGTTGCAGCCCCCAACACCAGATCAGCACTGTCGACCATCTCCGCCGTCAGGCGGCGGGAGACCTCCCCCGAGGTATCGGCACCGCTCCTGGCGGGAAAGGACGCGGCCGCGGCCGCCAGGGGCCCGCCCGGGACGGCCTGTGTACCCGCACTGCTCAGTTGGATCGCCCGCTCTATCCCGAACAGCCGCTGCCTCAGCAGGCCCTCAGCAAAGGGGGAGCGGTAGAGATGGCCCTAGATATAGGACATGGCGCCAGTATTCACCCACCTCTACCTGCCGCCGGGGCGATCGCCTTCCGGACGGCTCCATCCTGACCACGGTGGCTCCATCGGGGTGATACCGGGCCGTATCTGGTCATGCAGTTCAAGCTGGTCGGCTATATCGGCAGGAGTCGCTCCCTCCTCGCTACCTCAACTCGACACCGTCGGCCGGCCGACGCTCATGTACGTGAAGCCCAACCCGGCCATCACCTGCGGGTCGAGCAGGTTGCGGCCGTCAAGGATCAGAGGGGTCCGCATCACCGTATGAGCCCGACCCCACGGCACTTCGGCAAGCTCAAGCCACTCGGTGACGATGATCGCGGCGTCCGCCCCCTCAAGGGCGGCCAGCGGCGTCTCGTGCCGTGTCGTCGACGTCCACGGCTCGACGGGGCCGGGCTGGGCCATCGGATCCCAACAGCGCACGATGGCACCCTCGGCCAGCAGCCGCCCGGCGATGATCACGCTCGGTGCCTCGCGCATGTCATCCGTGCAGGGCTTGAAGGTCATACCGAGCAGAGCCACCGTACGGCCGCGCAGACCACCCAGTTCGTCCTTCAGGCGCTGGACGTGACGGCGTGGCTGAAGCTCGTTGACCTCGATGACCGAGGTCAGGAGCTGGAAGGGGTAACCGTTGTTGGTCGACAGGGCGCGCAGTGCACGGCTGTCCTTGGGGAAGCAGGAGCCGCCGTAGCCCAGGCCGGCCTTCATGAAGTGGGAGCCGATGCGCGGGTCCATGCCAATCGCGGCGGCAACGTGGCTGATGTCGGCACCGGTTGCCTCGCACACCGTGGCCAGCTCGTTCACCAGGGAAATCTTCGTAGCCAGCGCGGCGTTCGCGCCCAGCTTCGTCAACTCGGCGGACGGGACGTCCATGAAGACGACCTTCCCGTCGACGCCGTCATGCAGTTCCGCGATGAGCTTCGCCGTGTCGTCGTCCCAGGTCCCCACCACCACGCGGTCGGGGTGCATGAAGTCGCGGACCGCCTTGCCCTCCGCGGTGAACTCCGGGTTGGAGGCGTAGCCGACGTGCTCAAGGTCGGCTTCATCGAGCGCTTGACGGATACGCTGACCGGTGCCGACCGGCACGGTTGATTTCACAACCACCGCAGCCAGGTGCGACGCGCTCTTCAGTACGTCGATCACGGCGAAGACGCGGGACAGGTCGGCGTCGCCGGACGGTGTCGGCGGTGTGTCGACGCACACGTATACGATTTCGGCTTCCCTCACCGCCTCATCGGCGTCCAGGGTGAAGGCCAGCCGCTCCTTGTTCCGGGCGATCATGTCGCCCAACTCGGGCTCATAGATCGGAACGCCGCCCTCGTTCAGCCGTTGGATTCGTTCCGGCACGATGTCCCGCACGGTCACCGTGTGTCCGAGTTCGGCGAGGCAGGCTCCCGTCACCAAGCCGATGTATCCGGCGCCGAAAACTGCGACAGAGCGTTTCATCGTGAGGCGATCCTTTTCTCGCGGCGCATCTCGGCGCGCTCGGCAAGGGGCGGACGAGCGCGGAACAGGTCCCCACGCTAGCGAGATCCCACCCGGTTTCCGGACGGACGCTCCCATGGCTCAGCGTGTAACCCTCTCTCGCCTCGTTCCTCCCATACAGGGGCCGGGCCCTTTACTCAGGGAGCTGCCGGTCAGTGCCGGAGAGCACTGGAACCGAGATTCTCCACGTACCAGGCGTACGTCTGGGTGAGTCCCTCCCGAAGCCCGACAAGGGGCGCCCAGCCCAGCGCGGAGAGCCGGGAGACGTCGAGGAGCTTGCGCGGGGGGCCGTCCGGCTGGCTCGGATCCCAATCGATGGCTCCCCGATACCCAACGGCCTCCGCCACCATCTCTGCCAGTTCACGGATGGTCAGGTCAGTGCCCATGCCGACATTCACCGGCTCGACCGCGTCATGGTGCTCCAGCAGGTGCAGGCACGCCCGAGCCAGGTCGTCCACGTGGAGGAACTCTCTGCGTGGTGTGCCGCTGCCCCAGTTCACCACGCGCCGCGCCCCCGACTCCTTCGCCTCGTGAAAGCGCCGGATCAGGGAGGGCAGCACATGGGAGTGCTCGGGATGGAAGTTGTCGCCGGGTCCGTACAGATTGGTCGGCATGGCGGAGATCCACGGCAGACCGTACTGCCGCCGCACCGCCTGCACCTGCAGGATGCCGGCGATCTTGGCGATGGCATAGGCGTCATTGGTCGGCTCCAGCGGGCCCGTCAGCAACGCTTCCTCCCGGATGGGCTGCTCGGCGAACTTGGGGTAGATGCAGCTGGACCCCAGGAACAGCAGCCGCTCAACTCGCTGCTCCAGGGCGGCGTCCAGCACATTGACCTGGATCCGTAGATTGTCGGAGAGGAACTCGGCGGGCCGGGTGGCGTTCGCCTTGATCCCGCCCACCCGCGCTGCCGCGAGAACGACCACCTCCGGCCGGGTGTCCGAGAACCAGTCGAACACGGCCCGGCGCTCGCGCAGATCCAAGTCGGCGGAGCCGGGCCCCATCACATCGGTGAACCCTTCCCGGACCAGCTCTCTCCACACGGCCGAACCGGCAAGTCCGTTCCTCCCTGCCACGAAGACACGGGAGGAACGGTCCAGGGGGCGGTGGACCATGGGCGTTGCTCCTTCTTCGCTGATGCTGCGGTGCTGCGGCGCGACGGCGTCGGGCACGGGTGTCCTGCTCCGTCCGACGGCGAAAAGCTTCCTCGTTCTGCCCGCACCGGTGCGGAAGGCGCGCACGGATCACGGCATCCGAGTGAATGCGAATCGCTGGCACGGCTTTTCCGAAGCGGGTTTCGTATGCTGGGCCAGGCGTTTCGATTCAGCCGCTATCGAGCCCTCGATCCGCCTTCTCGGCGGCTTCTCCGACGAGATATTCCATTCGGATCCTTCGCTGTCAGCGTGCTCGTCCGGCCCTTTCCACCGGATTGACCGCCCGACCATTCCCCCTTCCGGTTCAACTCCCCGCCCCTTCAGTAAAAGGAGTGCGCGTGACGGTCAAGACCGCGCTCATCACCGGCATTACCGGCCAGGACGGCTCCTACCTCGCAGAGTTGCTGCTTCAGAAGGGATACATGGTGCACGGCATCGTCCGCCGCGCCTCCACCTTCAACACGCAACGCATCGAGCATCTTTACCAGGATCCGCACGACCCGCAGGCGCGTCTCTTCCTGCACTACGGCGACCTCACCGACGGGACCCGGATCGCCGGCCTGCTCGAGCGGCTGCAGCCCGACGAGGTCTACCACCTGGCCGCACAGTCGCATGTACGCGTGTCCTTCGACGAACCAGAATTCACTGGCAATACCACCGGCCTCAGCACCACCCGACTGCTCGAAGCCATCCGGGCGACGGGCCTGCCGTGCCGCTTCTACCAGGCCTCGAGCTCCGAGATGTTCGGCGCCACACCCCCGCCCCAGAACGAGGACACCCCTTTTCACCCCCGTTCGCCCTACGGCGTCGCCAAGGTCTACGCCTACTGGTTGACCCGCAACTACCGCGAGGCCTACGGCATCCACGCTGTCAACGGCATCCTGTTCAACCACGAATCCCCTCGCCGGGGCCCGACGTTCGTCACCCGGAAGGTTGCCGCGGCCGCCGCCCGCATCAAGGCGGGTCTCCAGAGAGAGGTTTACATGGGCAATCTGGACGCTCGACGCGACTGGGGCTACGCGCCCGAGTACGTGGAGGCGATGTGGCGCATGCTGCAGCAGGACCAGCCCGACGACTACGTCGTCGCCACCGGCACCAGCTATAGCGTCCGCGACTTCGCCGAGTACTGCTTCGCCCACGTCGGGCTCGAGTGGCGCGACCACGTCCGGTTCGACGAGCGATACCTGCGTCCGTCCGAGGTCGACGACCTGGTGGGGGACCCGTCCAAGGCGCGGCGGGTCCTCGGTTGGCGTCCGACGGTGCTCGCCCCGGAACTCGCCGGGCTGATGGTCGACGCGGAACTGGCCGGGCTGAGGTGGGCTCCCGCCGCACGGACAGACAAGGTGTCCGTCCAGGCAACGTGATGGCAATCAGGACCACCGCACCGATCACCGACGCCGCGACGCCTCACGGGAACTGCAGGCTCGCGTTCGCCGACGGGCGGGAAATCGCGGCCACTGTGGTGTTGGGCGGCCAGCGATTGCCATCGCCAGTCCGGACAAGCACCGATCCGCCTGCTGCTGCGCCCCCTGCTGTCCGGCGGGCGATGGCGTTCCTGCGATCGACACCCACGCCGAAACGTCCACGAGGCCGCCGTCATCGACACACTCGCCGGGCACCTGGCCACCGAGGCGTTCCCCACCACGCCTGCACCACCGGCACCTGCTGGCGTGGCTGCGTTCCCACGGCCGGGTCCTGGTGGTGGGCACGGAGGGCACCGGATCCTTCGGTGCCGAACTCGCCCGGTGGCCGGGCGCCAATCAGATCGCCGTGATCGAGGTGGACCGACCCGACCATCGAGCTCACCACGCCGCAGGCAAATCCGACGCCGTCGACGCTGTGCCGCCGCCACCGCGGTGCTCTCCGGCTGCGCCAGCGGCACCCCGAAGGACCGCGACGGCACGGTCGAGGCAATCCGCGCCCCTGCGTGCGATCCGCGCCAGCGCCGTCAAGGCCCGCCCCCAGACCACCAACCAGATCAGATCACTGAGCTTCTTCGAGTTGGTCACCAAAACAGGTGACGGTCCATGCCGCGCAACGAGCGAGGCCCCCGGGCTGTTGATCGAGACGTCTGACGTCTCAACCACGCTGCTGGGGGCCTCGTTGGTCATCTATCCTGCCGCAGTCGACCTGCCGCATGCGCCGGTGGAGTGGGTGACCATGCTCGTCGTCACCCGCGAGGGTGACCGGCGCTGCAAGCTCCGCCCGTCTCCGCGTGCCATGGTGGCACTGGCGTACCTGCGCGAACACACCACCCTGGCGGAGATCGCTGCCGGGTTCGGGATCCGCGAGTCCACCGCCCACGCATACACCAGCGCGGTCATCCACCTGCTCACCGAGCGTGCGCCGGGCCTGCTGAAGGGGGCCTCCCCCTGAGTGGTGGACACGCTGATACTGGATCTGCTTGATCCGGAGGAAGCGAGAAGACCGCCGATGGCGATGAAGGACTATTCGGACGAGTTCAAGGCCGATGCTGTGGCCCTGTACGAGTCCACGCCCGGGGCGACCTACAAGAGCATCGCCGTTGACCTGGGCATTAACAGGGCGACGCTGCGTGAGTGGGTGCTGCGGGACCGGGAGCGTCGCGGCATCGCCCCCGCGCCGGCCCGGTCAGGTGGGGCCGCGCCGGCCCGGGCAGGACAGCCGGCACCGTCCGCCGACCCGGACGAGCGGATCCGGCAGCTGGAGGCCCGGGTGGCCGAGCTTGAGGCGAGCGAGCGGAAGCTGGCCACTGAGCGGGACATCCTGCGCAAGGCGGCCAAGTATTTCGCCGGGGAGACGAACTGGTGAACCGCTTCCATTTCGTCCACGACCACCGGGACGCCTTCGGCGTGAAGCGGTTGTGCCAGGTGCTGGGCGTGAACCGGTCCAGCTACTACAAGTGGCGGGACGGGGCCGACGCGCGGACCGCGCGGCAGGCCGCCGACCGGGCCCTGGCCGAGCGGATCCGCGCCGTCCACGCCGACTCCGACGGCGCCTACGGCTCTCCGCGGATCACCGCCGAGCTCCGCGCCGACGGCCGGAAGATCAACGAGAAGCGGGTGGCCCGCGTGATGCGCAAGTTCTCCATCCAGGGCATACGCCTGCGCAAACGGGTCCGCACCACGGTCCCCGAGCCGTCGGCGACACCGGTCCCGGACCTGTTCCAACGGGACTTCACCGCCCCCGCGCCCGGCATCAAGTACATGGGCGACATCACCTATCTCCCCACCGAGGATGGCCAGTTCCTCTACCTGGCCACCGTCCTGGACTGCTTCAGCCGCCGGGTGGCCGGCTGGTCCATCGCCGCCTACATGCGCACCGAACTCGTCGCCGACGCCCTGCGGATGGCAGCCGCCACCCGCGGCGGTCTGAGCGGCGCCGTCTTCCACTCCGATCACGGCGCCCAGTACACATCGCGTGAATTCGCCGAGCTCTGCGGCAAGTTGGGCGTGACCCAGTCCATGGGCGCGGTCGGCACCTCCGCCGACAACGCCGCCTGCGAGAGCTTCCACGCCACCCTCAAGCGGTGTCGGCGTACACGTGAACGTGCCCAGTCACGTACGGATGAACGTGCTCAGTTCGTGAGGTGCTGGGAGCCGGCGCCGGGCAGTCTGCTGCTTGA
>NZ_JBEZKG010000023.1:0-162266 GCF_040651535.1 Streptomyces sp. NPDC048420 | reverse complement strand
GGTTACATTCCGAACCCGGAAGCTAAGCCTTACAGCGCCGATGGTACTGCAGGGGGGACCCTGTGGGAGAGTAGGACACCGCCGAACAATTATTGGAAGGGTTGGATCCTGAACTTCGGTTCGGGGTCCAACCCTTTTTTGTTGTGCGTCACTTGAAGTTCACGTTGCGCAAGCAGCATCCGAAGCATGGGTACTGCTGCAATGCTCAGGGCCGCCGGCGTCGGAGTCGGTGACGAGGTCGTCGTACCGGCCTTCGGGAACGTCGAAGTCGCCGAGGCGGTGACACTGGCGGGTGCGCTGCCGGTGTTCGCGGACATACATCCGGTGAGCTACTGCCTTGATGCTTCCGCTGTCGAAGCGGCCGTGACTCCGCGGACGGCGGCCATCGTCGTCGTACACCGGTTCGGGCGACCGGCGGACATGGCGCGGCTGCTTGAAGTCGGGCAGCGGCACGGGCTGTTGGTGTTGCAGGAGGGTGAGTCCGAGGCGCCGTACGACGAGATCGCGCAGCGTCGGGAGCGGGCCTGCTACCTCGATGGGAAGTTGCGCGGGGTGCGCACGCCCGATGGTGGGGACGGGCACACCTACCAGCAGTACGTCGTGCGGGTGCCGGGGAACGGACGGCCGGACCGGGATGCGTTCGCGCGGGCCCTGCGGAGCAAGGGTGTTGAGGGCCGGGTGCCGGTGAAGACGCCTGTGCACCGGCTGCCGGAGTTCCGGCGGTGCGTGTCGTTGCCGGAGACCGAGCGGGCCGCCGACGAGACGCTTGCGCTGCCGGTGGACGCTTCGCTGACCAAGCGGGACATGCAGCGGGTCGTTGCCGCGTGCAATGCGCTCGGGGGACTGCTTCAGCCTGCTTTCTGAGCGAGTTGGGAGCACGGGTCTGTTCGGGGTATGATCTATTCCGTTGCCGCGAGGGAAACCTCGGAAAGCGACAGGCCCCCTTAGCTCAGTCGGCAGAGCGTCTCCATGGTAAGGAGAAGGTCAACGGTTCGATTCCGTTAGGGGGCTCCAGCCAAAAGGCCCCGCCCATTTCGGGCGGGGCCTTTTTCGTGCTCTCTCAGTCTGTGTGGAGGCCCGGCACGCGCATCGTCAGGATCGCCATGTCGTCGGACGGGGCGTCGGAGGCGAAGCGCTCGACCGCGCGCATAATGCGGGCCGCGACCGCGCCGGCCGTCAGGCCCGTGCAGGTGGTGAGGACATCCGCGAGGCCGTCGTCGCCCAGCATGCGGGTGCCTTCGCGGCGTTCGGTGACGCCGTCCGTGACGCAGAGGAGGACGTCGCCCGGGTCGAGGGTGACGGTCTGCTCGTAGAGCTCCAGGTCCTCCATGACGCCGAGGAGCGGCTGGGGTTCGGCGGCCGGTTCGACGGTGCCGTCCTGGCGCAGGCGCAGGGGGAGCGGGTGGCCGGCGCAGACGACCTTCAGGCGGGCGCTGCCGTCCTCCTGGGGCCACAGCTCGCCGTACAGGAGGGTCAGGAAGCGGCTGCGGGCGCCCTCGTCGAGGATCGCGGAGTTCAGGCGCTCCAGGACCGCGGGGCCGCTCAGGCCCTCCCTGGCCAGAAGGCGGAGGGCGTGGCGGGCCAGGCCCGTGACAGCCGCCGCGTTCGGGCCCGTACCGCAGACGTCGCCGATGGCGAAGCCGTAGGAGCCGTCGCTGATGGGGAAGACGTCGTAGAAGTCGCCGCCGACCTCGTTGCCCTCGCCGGCCGCGCGGTAGATGACCTCGACTTCGACGCCGTCGATCTCGGGGAGCTCGGGCGGCAGGAGGCTGCGCTGGAGGGACTGGCTGATCGCGGTGCGCTCGGAGTAGAGGCGGGCGTTGTCCAGGGCCAGGGCGGCCCGGCGGGACAAGTCCTCGGCCAGCTCCAGGATTTCCTGGCGGAAGTGTTCGTCGGTGGGCTTGCCGAGGGTCAGCATGCCGATGACGCGGTTGCGGGCGACCAGGGGGAGGACGACGGTCTCGCCGCCGACGGCGGAGGCCGTGGCGAGCGTGGGGCCGATTCCGGAGGCGAGCTGGTGGGTTTGGCCGCCGGTGAGACCGAGGCTGCGCATGGAGCTGCGCAGGGCCGCCTGGTGGGCCGCCTCGCCGGGGGCCGACCAGACCCGGGCGCCGGGGGTGGGCACCGGGTCCGGGGGCTGGACCTTCGACAGCAACGACTTGATGCCGTCGATGAGTTCCTCGTCCTCGTGCAGGACGTACGACAGGTAGGGATCGGAGGACTGGTCGGCGATCGTGTAGACGGCGCACCAGGTGGCCAGCGTGGGGACGGTCATCTGGGCCATGAGGGCCAGGGTCTGGTCGCGGTCCAGGGTGCCGGCGAGAAGGTCGGAGGCCTCGACGAGGAAGCTCAGTGAGCCGCGGCGCAGCTTCTCAAGTTCACCCAGACGAGCCGACTCGACCGCCAACGCGATGCGGTCGGCGGCGAACTGGAGGCGCAGGGCTTCTTCGTTCGAGTATCTGCCGGGGGCCTCGGCGGCCACGCCGAGGGAGCCGGTGAGGCGGCCCTCGACCTTCAGCGGGACGGTGACGACCGAGCGCATCCCGGTGCCGTTCAGGAGCGGGACCGCGCCCGGTACGGCCGACAGGTCGTCGTGGACGGCCGGCATGCGGGCGGAGCCGTAGCGGCCGGGGCCTGCTTCGACCGGCACGCGCGCGAAGCGCTGGCGGGCGGAGGGCAGGCCGGTGGAGGCGCGGACCTCCAACTCCGTCTCGTCGTCGGTCGCGAGGAGTACGAAGGCGGAGTCGCCGTCGAGCATGTCGCGTGCGCGTTCGACCGTGCGCTGGAGGAGGCCGTCGAGGTCGTCCGGGGCCGGCGAGCCGATGAACACCTCGAAGGGATCGGTGCTCTGCCCGTCGGCGGAGGTGGTCGTGTCCGAGGCCGGGACGCGCAACGGCGTCTGGAGTACGGCGCGTTCGTGGTCGCGGACCAGGAGGCAGACCGTGGAGGGCTCGCCGCCGGTGTCGCGGACGCGCAGGTGGGAGGCGTAGACCGAGGTGACGCGGCCGTTGGCGGCCCTGATGCCGTAACTGCCTTCCCAGCGCGAGAGCTGGAGGGCCTCGGCGATTCCGGTGCCGGTGCCGGGGGTGTGCGGCCAGGCAGCGAGGTCGGTCAGGGGCTTGCCGATGACCTGTTCGGCGGCGTAGCCGAAGAGCTCCTCGGCGTCCTCGTTCCACGAGGAGATGGCGCACGTACGGTCGATCTGGACGACGGCGACGCGGACTCGGCCGTCGGCCAGCGGGAGGAGGTCCGCGGGCAGGGACGGGCCCGCCGTGCGGGTGCCCACCGGTCGTTCGGGGAGGGCGAGTTGGAACCAGACCTGCTTGTGGGTGGGGGTGTACTCGACGCCCCAGCGGCCGGCGAGCGCGGCGCAGAGCTGGAGGCCCCGGCCGCCCTCGCGGTCGAGGTTGCCCATGTTGACGGCCTGGCCCTGGAGCGGGATCTCGCGATCGGGGTAGCGGTCTGCCACCTCGATTCGCACACCTTCGTCACTGCGCAGGCACAGAACATCCGCGGATGTGCCCGCGTGGACCACGGCGTTGGTGACCAGTTCGCTGGTGAGGACCACCGCGTCGTCGACGATGTCGGCGAAGCCCCAGCCCTGGAGGGTGTCGCGGACGAAGGAGCGGGCGGTCGCTACCGATCGTCCGACAGGCTCGAAGCTGGCGGCCGCGCGCGCGGTGATCACAGAACTCCTCGACCGGTTGTCGACGTGCAGGGCTGCCTGGCCGACCGGCGCGTGCCGCTGCTGCGGCAGACCGCCCGTCGGCCGGGGGTCCGGGTTCTGTCCCCCGGGGATCAGTCCGGTGGTCATGTGTGCGGCCGCCCTCCGATGCCCGCTCGTGCTCGTGCCACCGCCCAGGCCGGACGGACCGGCTCGGCTGGACAGCCGCATGCAAGGTTACTTACCTTCGACGGCCATGCGGATGCCGGTCTGCAGTGTTTCCGTCCGGAGGGTGTGCGGACGATGTGCGAAGCTGCCGAACTGTTATGACCGGGTTCAACCAGGGTGAAACACTGGGCAGGCTCCTGAAGAAGGTTCGGGCAGGCCGAGTGGCTTACGTGTACGGCGGGCAGCAGCCCGTGGTGCGGCTCTGCGTGCCTGGTTGAAATATCGCTGTAGTAAGCAGAAGCACGCGGCACCAACAGGTGTGTCGCGCGGTACCACCCGAGCACAGCAGTAACGGTCGACCCCTGCGGGAGGGACACAGTGGAGTCTGGCGCAGCGACGCGGGGCACTAAGACGCGCACGAAGGGCGGTCAGTCCCCGAGCGGCCAGCGCAAACCGCGGGGCGGGACCACCGCGGTGGACACGGCTGCCCTGGAGCGGCTGCTGGCGGCGCTGGTCTCGATGCGCGACGGGAACTTCCGCAAGCGGCTCACGGTGTCCGGCGACGGTGTGATGTCGGAGATCGCGGCGGTCTTCAACGAGGTGGCCGACCGCAACCTGCATCTGACGGGTGAGCTGTCGCGGGTGCGGCGCATGGTGGGCCGTGAGGGCAAGCTCACGGAACGGCTGGAAACAGGTGCCTGTGAGGGCTCCTGGGCGGCCGCCATCGACGCCTCCAACGCGCTCGTGGACGATCTCGTACGACCCGTCTCCGAGGTCGGCCGGGTGCTGTCCGCGGTCGCGGAAGGCGATCTGTCGCCCCGCATGGAGCTCAGGACGCAGGCGCCGGACGGGACGGGGCATCCGCTGCGCGGGGAGTTCCTGAAGGTCGGGCGGACGGTGAACAACCTCGTCGATCAGTTGTCCACGTTCACCGACGAGGTCACGCGTGTGGCCAGCGAGGTCGGTACCGAGGGCAAGCTCGGCGGACAGGCACGCGTGCGTGGCATGTCGGGTTCCTGGAAGGACCTGACCGAGTCCGTCAACACCATGGCGTACCGGCTGACGGCCCAGGTGCGGGACATCGCGCTGGTGACCACGGCGGTCGCCAAGGGTGATCTGTCCCGGAAGGTCACGGTCCACGTGGCCGGCGAGATGCTGGAGCTGAAGAACACCGTCAACACGATGGTGGACCAGCTCTCCTCCTTCTCCTCCGAGGTGACCCGCGTCGCGCGCGAGGTGGGCGTCGAGGGTGAGCTCGGCGGCCAGGCGCAGGTGCCGGGTGTGGCCGGGGTGTGGAAGGACCTCACCGATTCGGTGAACCTCATGGCCGGCAATCTGACGGCCCAGGTGCGCGGGATCGCCCAGGTGACGACGGCGGTCGCCAACGGTGACCTGTCGCAGAAGGTGACGGTCTCCGCACGCGGCGAGGTCGCCCAGCTCGCCGACACGATCAACCAGATGACCGAGACGCTGCGGATCTTCGCGGACGAGGTCACGCGCGTGGCCAACGAGGTCGGCGCCGAGGGACAGCTCGGCGGGCAGGCGAACGTGCCGGGTGCGGCGGGAACGTGGAAGGACCTCACCGACTCGGTGAACACGGTCTTCCGGAACCTCACCACGCAGGTGCGGGACATCGCCGCGGTGACGACGGCGGTGGCCAACGGTGACCTGTCGCAGAAGGTCACCGTCGACGTGGCCGGCGAGATGCTGGAGCTGAAGAACACCGTCAACGGGATGGTGGACCAGCTGTCCGCGTTCGGCGCCGAGGTCACGCGCGTGGCGCGCGAGATCGGTGTCGAGGGTGAGCTGGGTGGGCAGGCGCAGGTGCCCGGGGCTGCCGGTACCTGGAAGGACCTGACCGACTCCGTCAACACGGCGTTCAGGAACCTCACCGGACAGGTGAGGAACATCGCCCAGGTGACGACGGCGGTGGCCAACGGTGACCTGTCGCAGAAGGTCACCGTGGACGTCTCCGGTGAGATGCTCCAGCTGAAGAACACCGTGAACACGATGGTGGACCAGCTGTCGGCCTTCGCCGACCAGGTGACGCGGATGGCCCGGGACGTGGGCACCGAGGGCCGCCTGGGCGGTCAGGCGGTTGTGCCGGGGGTCTCCGGCACCTGGAAGGAGCTCACCGACTCCGTCAACTTCATGGGTGGCAACCTCACCTCTCAGGTGCGGCAGATCGCCCAGGTGACGACCGCGGTGGCCCGGGGTGACCTGTCGCAGAAGATCGACGTGGACGCGCGGGGCGAGATCCTGGAGCTGAAGAACACCATCAACACGATGGTCGACCAGCTCTCCGCCTTCGCCGACCAGGTGACCCGGGTGGCCCGTGAGGTGGGTACCGAAGGACGCCTCGGCGGACAGGCGCAGGTGCCCGGCGTCGCCGGTGTGTGGCGGGACCTCACCGACTCCGTGAACGGAATGGCAGGAAACCTCACCGCCCAGGTGCGCAACATCGCCCAGGTGGCCACCGCGGTGGCCCGGGGTGACCTGTCGCAGAAGATCGACGTGGACGCGCGGGGCGAGATCCTGGAGCTGAAGAACACCCTCAACACGATGGTCGACCAGCTCTCCAGCTTCGCCGACCAGGTGACGCGGGTGGCCCGTGAGGTGGGCACCGAGGGCATCCTCGGCGGCCAGGCCGAGGTGCAGGGCGTCTCCGGCACCTGGAAGGACCTCACGCAGTCCGTGAACTTCATGGCGAACAACCTGACCATTCAGGTGCGCAACATCGCCGAGGTCACCACGGCGGTCGCCAAGGGCGATCTCTCCAAGAAGATCACCGTCGACGCGAAGGGCGAGATCCTCGAACTCGTCACCACCGTCAACACGATGGTCGACCAGCTGTCGTCCTTCGCCGAGCAGGTGACGAGGGTGGCTCGTGAAGTGGGTACCGAGGGCATCCTCGGCGGCCAGGCGCACGCGTCGGGCGTCACGGGTATCTGGAAGGACCTCACCGACAACGTCAACCTGATGGCCAACAACCTGACCATGCAGGTGCGCAACATCTCCCAGGTCGCGAACGCGGTTGCCAACGGCGACCTCACGCGGACGGTGACGATCGAGGCGCGCGGCGAGGTCGCGCAGCTCGCCGACACCTTCAACACCATGGTGAAGACGCTGAGTTCGTTCGCCGACCAGGTCACCAAGGTGGCCCGTGAGGTGGGCACGGACGGCATCCTGGGCGGGCAGGCGCGGGTGCCGGGTGTGGCCGGCACCTGGAAGGACCTCACCGAGTCCGTGAACCAGATGGCGTCCAACCTGACCGGTCAGGTGCGGAACATCGCCATGGTGACGACGGCCATCGCCAAGGGTGACCTGACGAAGAAGATCGACATCGACGCGCGCGGTGAGATCCTCGAACTCAAGACCACCATCAACACGATGGTCGACCAGCTGTCCTCCTTCGCCGAGGAGGTCACCCGGGTCGCCCGTGAGGTGGGCACGGAGGGACAGCTCGGCGGCCAGGCACGCGTGCGTGACGTCGACGGCACCTGGCGCGACCTCACCGAGTCCGTGAACGAGATGGCAGGAAACCTCACCCGTCAGGTGCGAGCCATCGCGCGTGTGGCGACCGCGGTGACCCGGGGCGACCTGAACCTGAAGATCGACGTGGACGCGTCCGGCGAGATCCAGGAGCTCCAGGACTACATCAACAAGATGATCGCCAACCTGCGCGACACCACGATCGCCAACAAGGAGCAGGACTGGCTCAAGGGCAACCTGGCCCGTATCTCGGCGCTCATGCAGGGCCGCCGGGACCTGGAGGACGTGGCCTCGCTGATCATGAGCGAGCTGACGCCGGTGGTGACCGCGCAGCACGGCGCGTTCTTCGTCGCGATGCCGCTGCTCGACGGCAAGGACCTGAGCGCCGAGGCCGAGGACCAGTACGAACTGCGGATGCTCGGGTCGTACGGCTACTCGATGGGCTCCATGCCGACGTCGTTCCGTCCCGGTGAGGCGCTCATCGGGACGGCCGCCGAGGAGAAGCGCACGATCCTGGTGGAGAACGCGCCCAGCGGCTACCTGAAGATCTCCTCCGGCCTCGGAGAGGCACCGCCCGCGCAAGTGATCGTCCTCCCGGTGCTGTTCGAGGGCAAGGTGCTCGGTGTCATCGAGCTCGCGTCCTTCACACCCTTTACGCAGATCCAGAAGGACTTCCTCAACCAGATCGCCGAGATGATCGCGACCAGCGTCAACACCATCTCTGTCAACACCAAGACGGAGGTGCTGCTGAAGCAGTCGCAGGAGCTGACCGAGCAACTCAGGGAGCGGTCGGCGGAGTTGGAGAACCGGCAGAAGGCCCTCCAGGCGTCCAACGCCGAACTGGAGGAGAAGGCCGAGCTGCTGGCCCAGCAGAACCGCGACATCGAGGTCAAGAACACCGAGATCGAGGAGGCGCGGCAGGTTCTGGAGGAGCGCGCCGAGCAGCTTGCCGTATCGATGCGGTACAAGAGCGAGTTCCTGGCCAACATGTCGCACGAGCTGCGGACACCGCTCAACTCGCTGCTGATCCTCGCCAAGCTGCTCGCCGACAACGCGGACTCCAACCTCACCCCGAAGCAGGTCGAGTTCGCCGAGACCATCCATGGCGCGGGGTCCGACCTGCTCCAGCTGATCAACGACATCCTCGACCTGTCGAAGGTCGAGGCGGGCAAGATGGATGTCTCCCCGACGCGTATCGCGCTCGTACAGCTCGTGGACTACGTGGAGGCCACCTTCCGGCCGCTGACCGCGGAGAAGGGCCTGGACCTGTCCGTGCGGGTCTCGCCCGAGCTGCCCGCCACGCTGCACACCGACGAGCAGCGGCTGCTCCAGGTGCTGCGCAACCTGCTGTCCAACGCGGTGAAGTTCACCGACTCCGGAGCCGTCGAGCTGGTCATCAGGCCCGCTGGACGGGATGTGCCGCTGGCGATCCGGGAGCAGCTGCTGGAGGCCGGCTCACTGCGGGACGCGGACGCCGATCTCATCGCGTTCTCCGTGACCGACACCGGTATCGGGATCGCGGGCAGCAAGATGCGGGTGATCTTCGAGGCGTTCAAGCAGGCCGACGGCACGACCAGCCGCAAGTACGGCGGCACCGGTCTCGGGCTGTCGATCTCGCGGGAGATCGCGCAACTGCTGGGCGGTGAGATCCACGCGCAGAGCGAGCCGGGACGCGGATCGACGTTCACACTGTATTTGCCGCTGCATCCCAGCGAACTGCCGCCGCAGGGCTACCAGCAGTCCATGCCCGCCCTGGAGGCGGGCGACCTGGTGGCGTCCACGTCGGAGAACGGCAGGGGCGAGGTCCACATCGAGACGCCGGCCGAGGTGAAGTCGTACCAGGAGACGCAGAACGGTGCCGCGGCCCTCTTCCGGCGCCGCCGCAGGACCGCGCCCGCCCTCGAACAACGGATCGGACAGCCGGAGCAGTGGTCGGCGGTGGAGCACCAGAGCGCGCACCAGCCGCGCCGGGGCATCCGGTTCGGGGGGGAGAAGGTGCTGATCGTCGACGACGACATCCGCAACGTGTTCGCGCTGACCAGCGTCCTCGAACAGCACGGGCTGTCCGTGCTGTACGCGGAGAACGGCCGTGAGGGCATCGAGGTGCTGGAACAGCACGAGGACGTGGCGGTCGTCCTGATGGACATCATGATGCCCGAGATGGACGGGTACGCGACGACCACGGCGATCCGCAGGATGCCGCAGTTCGCGGGGCTTCCGATCATCGCGCTGACCGCCAAGGCCATGAAGGGCGACCGGGAGAAGGCCATCGAGTCGGGCGCCTCCGACTATGTGACCAAGCCGGTCGATCCCGATCACCTGTTGTCGGTGATGGAACAGTGGATGCGGGAGGAGTGATGGCAATCAGTGCAGTTGGCACGGAGTTGCTGACTCAGTGTGCCCGACGCCGTGTAGAAGTACGGGATTCGGGGAACCTTCTGGTCTCCCGCTACGTTTCTGCTACGTGCTCAGTGACATCGCGGTGACAGGGTGTGGCGACAGACAGGGTGCGGCTACGATGACCGGCACAAGGACGGGCGGCGAAAGGGAGTCGTCCTCAGGGGCGGCGCCCGGTGCACATCCGGGGCGAGGAGGGCGGGCCATGGTGCAGAAGGCCAAGATCCTCCTGGTCGATGACCGGCCGGAGAATCTGCTCGCGCTGGAGGCCATCCTCTCCGCGCTCGATCAGACACTGGTTCGGGCATCGTCCGGGGAGGAAGCGCTCAAAGCGCTGCTCACGGACGACTTCGCGGTCATTCTGCTGGACGTCCAGATGCCGGGCATGGACGGATTCGAGACCGCGGCGCACATCAAGCGGCGGGAGCGGACCCGGGACATCCCGATCATCTTCCTGACCGCGATCAACCACGGTCCGCACCACACCTTCAGGGGCTATGCGGCGGGTGCGGTGGACTACATCTCCAAGCCGTTCGACCCGTGGGTGCTGCGCGCGAAGGTCTCGGTGTTCGTCGAGCTCTACATGAAGAACTGCCAGCTGCGTGAGCAGGCGGCGCTGCTGCGGCTCCAGTTGGAGGGCGGCAGCGGCTCGGGCAAGGCAGCGGTCGGCGACGCGAAGGAGCCGGCGGGGCTGCTCGCCGAGCTGTCGGCGCGGCTGGCGGCCGTGGAGGAACAGGCGGAGGCGTTGTCCAAGCAGTTGGACGACGAGTCGGCGGACGCGGCGGCAGTGGCCACCGCGGCCCATCTCGAACGCAAACTCACGGGATTGCGGCGGGCGCTCGACGCGCTGGAGCCCGGCACCGGGAGTTCGCCGTCGGTGCCCTCGCCGAACTGACGCACGCTGAAGGTGCCGTTGAGTCCGCGTCAGTTCGGCACCTCCCCAGGAGCGACACGAACGGGTGAAGCACCGGGCACACGTGTCCGTCGTCGTCTCCACCGGTAATCTCACACCTATGGCCTCACGTCCCTCCGCAGCCAAGAAGCAGCCCGCGAAGAAGGCTGCCGCTCCCGCGAAGGGTCCGGCGAAGAAGGCCGTCGCGAAGAAAGCACCGGCCAAGAAGGCCGCCGCGAAGAAGGCGGCGCCGCCGAAGCCGGCGCCCAGTCCGACCGGAGGCGTCCTCCGGCTCATCCGCGCGGTCTGGCTCGGCCTCGCCCACGCCGTGGGCGCGGTGTTCCGCGGGATAGGGCAGGGCGCGAAGAACCTCGACCCCGCGCACCGGAAGGACGGCGTGGCACTTCTGCTGCTCGCCCTCGGACTGATCGTCGCCGCCGGCACCTGGTCGAACCTGCGCGGACCCGTCGGCGACCTGGTCGAGATCATCGTGACCGGAGCCTTCGGCCGACTCGATCTGCTCGTGCCGATACTGCTCGCGGTCATCGCCGTACGGTTCATCCGGCACCCCGAGAAGCCCGAGGCCAACGGGCGGATCGTGATCGGTCTGTCGGCACTCGTCATCGGCGTGCTCGGGCAGGTCCACATCGCCTGCGGCTCGCCCGCCCGCAGTGACGGCATGCAGGCGATAAGAGACGCCGGCGGCCTCATCGGCTGGGGAGCGGCGACGCCGCTGACGTACACCATGGGTGAGGTCCTGGCCGTACCGCTGCTCGTCCTGCTGACGGTCTTCGGGCTGCTCGTCGTCACGGCCACCCCGGTCAACGCCATCCCTCGGCGGCTGCGGGAGCTGGGCGTGCGCCTCGGCATCGTGCACGACCCGTCCGAGGACGAGTTCGGCGAGGACGACGAGCGCTACGACGAGCAGTGGCGCGAGGCGTTGCCCGCGCGTGGGCGCAGGCGAGGTTCCGCGCCCGAGTCGTACGACCCCGACGGCGCCGAGCAGGAGGCCCTCTCGAAGCGCCGTGGGCGCCCCAGGCGGTCCGCGGTGCCGCAGCCCGCGATGGACCGTCAGATGGACGCCGTGGACATCGCCGCGGCCGCGGCGGCGGACCTGGACGGTGTCGTCATGCACGGCCTGCCGCCCTCGCCGCTAGTCGCCGACCTCACGCAGGGCGTGAGCGTGGGCGACCGGGTCGAGACGACCCCGGTACCCACGCCGGTCCCTGCCGCGCGGCCCAAGCAGGACGCACGGCCCAAGCAGGAGAAGCTCAAGGTCGAGGTCGCCGACCTCACCAAGCCCGCTCCCGAGGCCCCCGGCGACCTGCCCGCGCGCGCGGAGCAGCTCCAGCTGTCCGGTGACATCACCTACTCGCTGCCCTCGCTCGACCTGCTGGAGCGCGGTGGCCCGGGCAAGGCGCGCAGTGCGGCCAACGACGCCATCGTCGCCTCGCTGACCAACGTCTTCACGGAGTTCAAGGTCGACGCCGCCGTCACCGGCTTCACGCGCGGGCCGACGGTCACGCGCTACGAGGTCGAGCTCGGCCCCGCCGTGAAGGTCGAGCGGATCACCGCGCTGGCCAAGAACATCGCGTACGCCGTCGCCAGCCCGGACGTGCGGATCATCAGCCCGATCCCCGGCAAGTCGGCGGTCGGCATCGAGATCCCGAACACCGACCGCGAGATGGTCAACCTCGGCGACGTACTGCGGCTCGCGGCGGCCGCCGAGGACGAGCACCCCATGCTGGTCGCGCTCGGCAAGGACGTCGAGGGCGGCTATGTGATGGCCAACCTGGCGAAGATGCCGCACGTGCTGGTCGCCGGAGCCACCGGTTCCGGTAAGTCGTCGTGCATTAACTGCTTGATCACTTCCATCATGGTGCGCGCGACCCCGGAGGACGTGCGCATGGTCCTCGTCGACCCCAAGCGCGTGGAGCTGACGGCCTACGAGGGCATTCCGCACCTGATCACGCCGATCATCACCAACCCGAAGCGGGCGGCCGAGGCCCTCCAGTGGGTCGTACGGGAGATGGACCTCCGGTACGACGACCTGGCGGCGTACGGGTTCCGGCACATCGACGACTTCAACGAGGCCATCAGGAACGGCAAGGTCAAGCTGCCCGAGGGCAGTGAGCGCGAGCTCCAGCCCTACCCGTATCTGCTGGTGATCGTCGACGAGCTCGCCGACCTGATGATGGTCGCGCCGAGGGACGTCGAGGACGCGATCGTGCGCATCACGCAGCTCGCGCGCGCGGCCGGCATCCACCTGGTGCTCGCCACGCAGCGGCCCTCGGTTGACGTCGTCACCGGTCTGATCAAGGCGAACGTGCCTTCGAGGCTCGCCTTCGCCACCTCCTCGCTCGCCGACTCGCGGGTCATCCTCGACCAGCCCGGCGCCGAGAAGCTGATCGGCAAGGGCGACGGGCTGTTCCTGCCGATGGGCGCCAACAAGCCCACCCGTATGCAGGGCGCGTTCGTGACCGAGGACGAGGTCGCGGCGGTCGTCCAGCACTGCAAGGACCAGATGGCGCCGGTCTTCCGGGACGACGTCGTCGTGGGCACCAAGCAGAAGAAGGAGATCGACGAGGAGATCGGCGACGATCTCGACCTGCTGTGCCAGGCGGCCGAGCTGGTGGTCTCCACGCAGTTCGGCTCGACCTCCATGCTCCAGCGCAAGCTGAGGGTCGGATTCGCGAAGGCGGGGCGCCTCATGGACCTCATGGAGTCCCGGGGCATCGTCGGACCGAGCGAGGGTTCGAAGGCTCGTGACGTTCTTGTGAAGGCTGACGAGCTGGACGGCGTGCTCGCGGTGATCCGCGGGGAGGCTTAAAAGGAGTCCGGAGCGGGTGCGGCCACCGATGTTCGATCGTGACTCACCCGTAAGGGATCATTGAGCAACCGTTTCCCTTCGGCGTACGTCAAGTTGAGGGAAGCGAAACGCTGCTGCCCCACCATCGGCGTGTCCGGCCATTCCGATGGCGTACAAAGTCCCACCTCCCGGTTGCCCCACCCTTTCGCACCCCCCCTAGACTGAACCTCCAGCACAGGTGGCTAAAACGCTCGAAAGGCGCCCCCGTGTCCATCGGCAACTCCCCTGAAGACGAGCGTCCGTTCGAAGACGACCGGCAGGAAGACCGCCTCTCCGTGGGTCACGCCCTGAAACAGGCGCGGATCGCGGCTGGGCTGACCGTCGACGACGTCAGCAACGCCACCAGGGTCCGCATCGCCATCGTGCATGCCATCGAGGCGGACGACTTCGCCCCCTGCGGTGGCGATGTGTACGCCCGGGGTCACATCCGGACCCTGGCCAAGGCCGTCCATCTGGATCCGGCCCCCCTTCTGGACCAGTTCGCCGCCGATCACGGCGGTGGACGTCCGGCTCCGACCCCGGCCGCCCCGCTGTTCGAGGCGGAACGCATCCGTCCGGAGCGTCGTGGGCCCAACTGGACCGCGGCCATGGTCGCCGCGATCGTCGCCGTGGTCGGCTTCGTCGGGTTCACCGCCTTCAAGGGCGGCGACGACGGCGGGACGGCACAGGTCGCCGACGGCACCACACCCGCCACCAGCAAGTCGCCCACGCCCAAGTCCGACAAGACCACCAAGGACCCGAAGCCGACCCCGTCCGACAGTGCCATCGCGGCGGCGCCCCAGGACAAGGTGACCGTCCAGGTCAGCGCCGCCGACGGAAAGAGCTGGATCTCCGCCAAGGACCACAACGGACGGATCCTGTTCGACGGGCTCCTCCAGCAGGGTGACACCAAGACCTTCCAGGACAGCGAGAAGGTCAACCTCGTTCTCGGCGACGCCGGGGCGATCCAGTTGTACGTGAACGGCAAGAAGATCGAGGACGACTGGCAGCCCGGTGCCGTGGAGCGTCTGACGTACACCAAGGGCGACCCGCAGGTCGGCTAGGCATCTGTTCGGTTTCCGTTGCGAAGGGGCTGGCCGGGATCGGTCAGCCCCTTCGACATGGGGCGTCAGTGGGAC
The DNA here is from genome assembly GCF_040651535.1 of Streptomyces sp. NPDC048420. Taxonomy (NCBI): domain Bacteria; kingdom Bacillati; phylum Actinomycetota; class Actinomycetes; order Kitasatosporales; family Streptomycetaceae; genus Streptomyces; species Streptomyces sp. NPDC048420. The sequence goes on along the minus strand of NZ_JBEZKG010000023.1, from coordinate 147,666 downwards.
GAAGTAGTCTTGAGCCCATGCCTGAACGCCGTACCGTCGCACTCGTCACTCTTGGCTGCGCCCGTAACGAGGTGGACTCGGAGGAGCTCGCAGGCCGTCTGGAGGCGGACGGCTGGGATCTCGTGGAGGACGCCGCGGACGCGGACGTCGCCGTCGTCAACACCTGTGGCTTCGTCGAGGCCGCCAAGAAGGACTCCGTCGACGCCCTCCTGGAGGCCAACGACCTCAAGGGGCACGGCAGAACCCAGGCCGTCGTAGCGGTGGGCTGCATGGCCGAGCGGTACGGCAAGGACCTCGCCCAGGCCCTGCCCGAGGCCGACGGCGTGCTCGGCTTCGACGACTACGCCGACATCTCCGACCGCCTTCAGACGATCCTCAACGGCGGCATCCACGCCTCGCACACCCCGCGCGACCGGCGCAAGCTGCTGCCGATCAGCCCCGCCCAGCGCCAGGAGTCGGCGGCGTCCGTCGCGCTGCCGGGCCACGGACCGGCCGAGGAGGATGTTCCCGCGCCCGCCGACCTTCCGGAGGGCCTCGCGCCTGCCTCGGGCCCCCGTGCGCCCCTGCGCCGCCGTCTGGACGGCGCCCCGGTCGCCTCGGTGAAGCTCGCCTCCGGCTGCGACCGGCGCTGCTCCTTCTGCGCCATCCCGTCCTTCCGCGGCTCCTTCATCTCGCGCCGGCCCTCGGACGTCCTCAACGAGACGCGTTGGCTGGCCGAGCAGGGCGTCAAGGAGATCATGCTGGTCTCCGAGAACAACACGTCGTACGGCAAGGACCTCGGCGACATCCGTCTGCTCGAGTCCCTCCTGCCCGAGCTCGCCGAGGTCGAGGGGCTTGAACGCGTGCGCGTGAGCTACCTCCAGCCCGCCGAGATGCGGCCCGGACTGATCGACGTGCTGACGTCCACGCCCAAGGTCGTGCCCTACTTCGACCTGTCCTTCCAGCACTCCGCCCCCGGTGTGCTGCGCGCGATGCGCCGCTTCGGCGACACCGACCGCTTCCTGGAGCTCCTCGACACCATCCGGGGCAAGGCCCCCGAGGCCGGCGTGCGCTCCAACTTCATCGTGGGCTTCCCCGGCGAGACCGAGGCCGATCTCGCCGAGCTGGAGCGGTTCCTGAACGGCGCGCGACTGGACGCCATCGGCGTCTTCGGGTACTCCGACGAGGAGGGCACCGAGGCGGCGACGTACGACAACAAGCTGGACGAGGACGTCGTCGCCGAGCGGCTGGCACATGTCTCCCGGCTCGCCGAGGAACTCGTCTCGCAGCGCGCCGAGGACCGCCTCGGCGAGACCGTGCACGTACTGGTCGAGTCGGTCGACGACGAGGGCGTGTACGGCCGTGGCGCGCACCAGGCGCCCGAGACCGACGGCCAGGTGCTGCTCACGAGCGGCGAAGGTCTGAGTGTCGGTCGTATGGTCGAGGCGAAGGTGGTCGGTACGGAGGGTGTCGACCTGGTGGCCGAGCCGCTGCAGGGCTCGCTCGCGTGTAGTGAGGAGGCGGGCAGGTGACCGGAGTTCCGGCGTCCGCTGCGGGTGGCCCCTCCGCCGCGAAGGGCGGACCGGCGGGCGGCGTCTCGGGCGCCGCGTCCGGCGCGGCGCCGAGCGCTCCTTCGGACACGGTCTCCGGTACGGCAGGCGAGACTCAGGTCAGTGCGGTTCCGGTTACGGCCGCCGAGGCGGGGGCGGCTGTCGTCCCCGGCGTGGGAGTCGTCCCCGGGACGGCTTCGGACGACGGCGACGACTCGGGCGGGAAGCCCGCGCGGGGCAAGAAGATCGCTGCCGCCGCCGTGAACCAGGCCAGCGTCTGGAACATCGCCAACCTGCTGACCATGCTCCGGCTGGTCCTCGTGCCCGGCTTCGTCGCCCTGATGCTGGCCGACGGCGGGTACGACCCGGCGTGGCGCTCGTTCGCCTGGGCCGCTTTCGCGGTCGCCATGATCACCGACCTGTTCGACGGGCACCTGGCGCGCACCTACAACCTCGTCACGGACTTCGGGAAGATCGCCGACCCCATCGCCGACAAGGCGATCATGGGAGCGGCGCTGATCTGTCTCTCCGGACTCGGCGACCTGCCGTGGTGGGTGACGATCGTCATCCTCGGCCGGGAACTCGGGATCACGCTGCTGCGTTTCCTCGTCATCCGGTACGGCGTGATCCCGGCGAGCCGCGGCGGCAAGCTCAAGACCCTCAGCCAGGGCATCGCCGTAGGGATGTACATCCTGGCGCTGACGGGGTGGTTGGCCACCGCGCGGTTCTGGGTGATGGCTGTGGCGGTCGTCCTGACCGTCGCGACCGGGCTCGACTATGTGAGACAGGCCATTGTGCTGCGCAGGCAGGGAATCGCCGAGCGCGAGGCGGCGTTGGAGGAGGCGGAAGCGTGAATTCCCCGGCCGCCCAAGTGGTGCGACTACTCACCGTGAAGGAGCAGACGCTCGCGGTCGCCGAGTCGCTCACAGGCGGACTGGTTGCGGCGGAAATCACAGCGGCCCCGGGTGCGTCCCAGGCGTTCCGGGGGTCGGTGACGGCCTATGCCACCGAACTGAAGCATGAGCTGCTGGGTGTCGACGCCACCCTGCTGGCCCAGCGAGGTGCGGTGGATCCGCAGGTCGCGGCCCAGATGGCGGCCGGAGTGCGCAAGGCGCTCGGTGCCGACTGGGGCATCGCGACCACCGGAGTCGCGGGCCCGGAACCGCAGGACGGCAAGCCCGTCGGCACGGTCTTCGTGGCCGTCGACGGACCCTCCGGGGGCGCTTCCGAGGCAATCGGTGGCGAGAAAGTGGCCGCGCTGCGGTTGAACGGCGACCGCGCGGAAATTCGTATGGAGAGTGTACGGAGCGTACTCGCACTGCTCCTGGAAGAGCTTACGAGCGAACAGACCGGGAATGAGCGGGCACAGGATACGGAACGGAACGGGGGGTTTTGATGTTTGCAGCCCTGAGTGAACACGACATCGCTCCCCGCACGGCCGCGGCGCAAGGCGGTACGGTGGGGCGTGAAGGATGCGGCTACGCGGTCCGAGGAGGGAGCCACCGATGATTCTGCTCCGTCGCCTACTGGGTGACGTGCTGCGTCGGCAGCGCCAACGCCAGGGCCGTACTCTGCGCGAAGTCTCCTCGTCCGCCCGAGTCTCACTCGGCTATCTCTCCGAGGTGGAGCGGGGGCAGAAGGAGGCTTCCTCCGAGCTGCTGTCCGCGATCTGCGACGCGCTGGACGTACGGATGTCCGAGCTCATGCGGGAAGTGAGCGACGAGCTCGCCCTCGCCGAGCTGGCCCAGTCTGCTGCGGCCACGCCCAGTGCGCCGGTACCGGCGGCTGTGCGCCCGATGCTGGGTTCCGTCTCGGTGAAGGGTGTGCCACCGGAACGGGTGACCATCAAGGCGCCCAGCGAAGCGGTGGACGTCGTGGCGGCGTGACGCTCACGTCAGGTGTGCGCCGTCATGAGTCGGCGGTGCGCTGAGGGAAGTGTGCGAGGCCCCGGACGGGCTTCTCCGAATGATCTGGAGAGGCGCCGGTCGGGGTTTTCGTGCATTTTGGAGCCGTGGCCGTACCGGGTGCCGTGTGTGGTGCCCTCGGTGCGCCTTGTCGGCTGGTGAGGCGGCGTTCTGGCGTCCGGGCTGGAGGTGGCTGCATGACGGGGCCGGCAGTGCGCCGAGGGGTGGCTCTCGGGCTCGGGGCGCTGTGGTGGTGGGCTGTGGCGCGGCTGGTGCTGGTTCCGGACGCCGGGGTGCTCGAAGGGGCGGTCGCGGCCGGTGGGTGGGGGCTGAGCCTGCTGCCGGTGCACTGTGTGGCGAAGGCGCGGGCTGTGGGGGCCGTAGGCGCCGGGCGGTGGCGTCAGGCGTGGCGGGCGGGAAGGAGCGCCGAGGGGCGCGCTTCCGGTGCGGAGGGGCCTTCTGGTGGCGAGGACGGCTTCAGTGCGGCCGGCGGTCCGTCCGAGTGAGCTGAGCCGGTGCGGAGCGGCGGAACGGGCTACCAGGGCATGGCCACGCCGCCGTTCGGCCGGAGGATCTGGCCCGTCGTGAAGGACGAGGCGTCCGAGGCCAGGTAGAGCACGGCGTGGGCGATGTCCTCGGGTTCGCCGACGCGCTTGAGCGGCGACATACGGGACATCAGCGCCTCGGTGTGGGCCTGTGCCTCGTTGTCGTGGCGGTCGGTCATGGGGGTGCGGACCCAGCCCGGGGCGACCGCGTTGACCCGGATGCCGTACCGGCCCACCTCGGTGGCCAGGGTCTTCGTCAGCTGGACCACCGCCGCCTTGGCCGCGCCGTAGCAGAGCAGGCCGGGGGCGCCCGTGTCCACGGCGCCCGAGGCCATCGTGACGATGCTGCCCCGCGTCCCGCGGTCGGCCATCAGACGGGCCGCCTCCTGGCAGGCGTACAGCACGCCCTTGAAGTTGACGTTCAGGACGCGGTCGAGATCTTCGTCCCTCGTCTCCAGGACCGGGGTGCTGTGCATGATTCCGGCGACCGCGGCCAGAACGTCCAGATGCTCACAGGTGGCGACGGCGTGGTGGAGCTGTTCGCGGTCGGTGACGTCGAGCGGGTGGGTGTGGGCGGTGCCGCCGGCGTCCTTGATGAGGGTCGCCGTCTCGTGCAGGCCCTGCGCGTCGAGATCGGCGCAGTGGACGGTGGCGCCCGCCTCGGCGAGCAGGACGGCGGAGGCGCGGCCGATACCGCTCGCGGCGCCGGTGACGAACGCGGTGCGTCCGCTGAGGTCGTACGCGCTGACGGCCATGTCGTGACGGTACGAGCGTTTCTGACGGGTCGTCAACTAGTCGTACGGTGTGACGTTCTGGTGGGTGCCTTTGGCCGGGGCCCTGCGGTGTGGGTTCGGGGTCGGGCCGGTCTGGCAGCGGGGGCACCAGTACGTGGGGCGCTCTCGGGAGCCGTCGCCCTGGTCGGCGACGCGGATGGAGGTGTGGCAGCGGAGGCAGGGGCGGGGGGCGCGGCCGTAGACGAACAGGTCCTGGCCGCGGCGGCCGGTCGTGCTGCGGACCGGGCGGTCGCGGTTGGCCTCCAGGAGCTTCTTGGCGAGCGCGGGGAGGTGCGCGGCGCGGTCCGCGGGGAGGGCGCCGATGGGGAGCCAGGGGGTGGCGCCCAGCAGGAAGCAGAGCTCGCTCTTGTAGACGTTGCCGATGCCGGCGAGGTTTCGCTGGTCGAGGAGGGCCTCGCCGAGGGGGCGGGCGGGGTCCTGGAGGAGGTTCGCGAGGGCGCGCTCCGGGTTCCAGTCCGGGCCCAGGAGGTCGGGACCCAGGTGGCCTACCGCCTTGTGCTCGTCGGTGGTGCGGAGGAGTTCCAGGACGGGGAGGCGGTAACCGACGGCTGTGTGGTCGGTGTTGCCGAGGATCGCGCGGATCTGGTGGGTGGGGCCGCCGGTCCAGCGCTGGTTGTTGGCGTACACCTTCCAGGAGCCGTCCATCCGCAGGTGGGAGTGGAGGGTGAGGCCGCCTTCGATGCGGGTGAGGAGGTGTTTGCCGCGGGGGGTGACGTCCAGGACCGTGCGGTCTGTGAGGTCTGCGGTGGCGTATTTGGGGACGCGGAGGTCGGTGCGGGTCAGTGTTTTGCCGGCGAGGGCGTTGTGGAGGCGTCTTGCGGACTGCCAGACCGTGTCTCCTTCGGGCATGTGTCCAGGGTGGCATGGGGGGGTGGCGGTTCGGCCTCGGCTTCGCCTTCGGCCTTTGGTGGTCCCATCCGCACCACCCGTGCGGGTTCGTGGTCGGGTGCGGGTGGCCCTTGCGAGGGTGCTCGCCGTTGGCGGCTGCGGGTGGGCTGGAGGGGTGGGTCAGGCGCGTAGGCGTAGGCCTCTTGGGGTGGCGATGAAGCCCGCTGATTCCAGGATGGTGCCCACGGGGGAGGTCAGGGCTGAGGTGCCGTTGATGCGTTCCACTGTGACTGTGCCGAGGGAACCAGCCTTGGCGGCGGTGGCGAGGGCTTCGGCCGCCGAGTGGAGGCGGGGGTCGTCGGTGGGGGCGGTGTCGGGGGAGGCGGGCCAGGCCAGGAGGGTCTTGCCGCCCCGTTCCATGTAGAGCGTGAGCTCGCCGTCGACGAGGACGACCAGGGAGCCCGCCTTGCGGCCCGGCTTGTGTCCGGCCTCGGTCGGGGGGTCCGGCCAGGGGAGGGCGGCGCCGTATGCGTTGGCGGGGTCGGCAGCGGCGAGGACCACCGCTCGGGAGGTGCTGGAGGTGTCCGGCCTGCGGCCGGCGAAGCCGGAAGCCTGGGCGAGATCCCAGGATGCGGGGCGGGGGTAGTCGCGCGGTGAGATGTACTCGTCGCGGGACGCCCGAGTGGGTGGGGTGCCAAAGGCGGCGTCTCCGAAAGCGGGGCTGTGGGCGGCCTCGTGGCCGTCGTGTCCGGCGGGTGGGTCGAAGGGGCCGAAAGCGTCTGTCCAGTCGAAACCTTCTGGTGTGACGTCGGGGTCCCCAGGGCCATCGGGGTGGCGGCCGTCGTGCGACGGGCTTTCCGGAGAGGCGAGGGCACCCGGTGTCCAGCCGTCGCTTTCCGGTACCCGCTCGCCTCGGTCGCGGGCGTTGGACACCGCGCGGAGGCGGTCGACCGCGCCGTCCATGGCGAACTGGGCGGCGCCGAGGCCCTCCACGACGTAGCCGCGGCGGGCCTGGCCGCTGTCCTCGAAGGCGGACAGGATGCGGTACGTGGCCGAGAAGCCGCCCTCCACGCCCTCCGCCGCGACGGCTCCGCGGGTGACCACTCCATGGCGGTCGAGGAGGGCGCGGGCCAGGGCATGGGCGCGCACGGTCGGGTCGGGCTCGCGCTGGGGGAGCAGGGACCAGCGGCCCGCGACGGTCGGTGGGCCGGTGCGGGAGGCGGTGCGGGCGGCGGTGGTGAGGGAGCCGTAGCGGCCCCGCGGGACCGTGCGTTTGGCGCGGTGGGCGGTGGAGCCCGCGGTGCGGCCCGAGCCCAGCAGGGAGCGCATGGGGGTGAGGGTGTCGTTGGTGAGTCGGCCGGACCAGGCCAGGTCCCATACGGCGTCGGCCAGTTGGGGGTCGGTGGCGTCGGGATGGGTGGTGGCGCGGACGTGGTCGGCGATCTGACGGAAGAACAGGCCGTAGCCGCCCGAGAGGACATCCAGGACGGACTGGTGGAGGGCCGTCAACTCCAGCGGATGCGCTGCCGGCAGGAGGAGCGGGGCCGCGTCCGCGAGGTACAGGGAGACCCAGCCGTCCTTGCCGGGGAGCGCGCCCGCTCCGGCCCAGACGATCTCTCCGGCGGCGGTCAGTTCGTCCAGCATGGCCGGGGTGTAGTTCGCGACGCGGGACGGCAGGACGAGCTTCTCCAGGGCGGATGCGGGCACGGACGCGCCCTGCAACTGCTCGACCGCGCGCACCAGACCGTCGACGCCGCGCAGGGAATGGCCCTTGCCGATGTGCTGCCACTGCGGCAGGAACTGGGCGAGGGCCGGTGGGGGCACCGGTTCGAGTTCGTGCCGCAGAGCGGCCAGGGAGCGGCGGCGCAGGCGGCGGAGCACGGTCGCGTCGCACCACTCCTGGCCGATGCCGGCAGGGTGGAACTCTCCCTGTACGACCCGGCCGCTCGCGGCGAGGCGCTGCAACGCGCCCTCGGTGACCGCCGCGCCCAGGCCGAAGCGGGCCGCGGCCGTCGCCGAGGTGAACGGGCCGTGGGTGCGGGCGTAGCGGGCGAGGAGGTCGCCGAGGGGGTCCTTGACCGGCTCGGTGAAGGCCTCCGGGACACCGACCGGCAGCGCTGTGCCGAGGGCATCGCGCAGGCGGCCCGCGTCCTCGATCGCCGCCCAGTGCTCGACGCCGGCGAGACGGACCCTGATGGCGCGGCGGGCCTTGGCGAGGTCCTGTGCCCACGGCGGCTCCGCGCCCCGCTCCGCCAACTCGGTGTCCGTGAGCGGGCCGAGGAGGCGAAGGAGGTCCGCGACACCTTCGGCGTCCTTGACGCGGCGGTCCTCGGTGAGCCACTGGAGCTCCCGCTCCAGCTCGGTCAGCACGTCCGCGTCGAGCAGTTCGCGCAGCTCCGCCTGGCCGAGCAACTCGGCCAGCAGACGGGAGTCCAGTGAGAGGGCGGCGGCCCGGCGTTCGGCGAGGGGTGAGTCGCCCTCGTAGAGGAACTGGGCGACGTAGCCGAACAGGAGGGAGCGGGCGAAGGGGGACGGCTCCGGGGTGGTCACCTCGACGAGGCGGACCTTGCGGGACTCCAGGTCGCCCATCAGCTCGACGAGACCGGGTACGTCGAAGACGTCCTGGAGGCACTCGCGGACCGCCTCCAGGACGATCGGGAACGAGCCGAACTCGCTCGCCACCTGGAGCAGTTGGGAGGCGCGCTGGCGCTGCTGCCACAGGGGGGTGCGCTTGCCGGGGTTGCGGCGGGGGAGCAGGAGCGCGCGGGCTGCGCACTCGCGGAAGCGGGAGGCGAACAGGGCCGAGCTGCCGACCTGTTCGGTGACCATCTGGTCGACCTCGCCCTTGTCGAAGACGACGTCCGCGGCGCCGACAGGGGCCTGCTCGGCGTCGTACTCCGTGCCGATCCTGGTCGGTTCCTGGTCGAGCAGGTCCAGGCTCATCAGGTCGGCGTCGGGCAGCCGTAGGACGATGCCGTCGTCGGCGTGCATGACCTGGGCGTCCATGCCGTAGCGCTCGGAGAGCTTGGCGCCGAGGGCGAGGGCCCAGGGGGCGTGGACCTGGGCGCCGAAGGGGGAGTGGACGACGACCCGCCAGTCGCCGAGTTCGTCGCGGAAGCGCTCCACGACGATGGTGCGGTCGTCCGGGATGTGACCGCAGGCCTCGCGCTGCTCGTCGAGGTAGGACAGGACATTGTCCGCCGCCCAGGCGTCCAGGCCCGCGGCGAGGAGGCGCAGGCGGGCGTCCTCCTTGGGGAGCGAGCCGACTTCGCGCAGGAACGCGCCCACCGCGCGGCCCAGTTCGAGCGGGCGGCCCAGCTGGTCGCCCTTCCAGAAGGGGAGCCTGCCGGGGACGCCGGGGGCGGGGGAGACCAGGACGCGGTCGCGGGTGATGTCCTCGATGCGCCAGGAGCTGGTGCCAAGTGTGAAGACGTCTCCCACGCGCGACTCGTAGACCATCTCCTCGTCCAGCTCGCCGACCCTGCCGCCGCCCTTCTTGGGGTCGGCGCCGGCGAGGAAGACGCCGAAGAGGCCGCGGTCGGGGATGGTGCCGCCGGAGGTGACGGCGAGGCGCTGGGCGCCGGGGCGGCCGGTGATCGTGCCGGCGACGCGATCCCAGACCACGCGGGGGCGCAGTTCGGCGAAGGCGTCGGAGGGGTAGCGGCCGGCGAGCATGTCGAGGACCGCGGTGAAGGCGGACTCGGGCAGGGAGGCGAAAGGGGCCGCCCTGCGGACCGTGGCGAGGAGGTCGTCCAGTTGCCAGGTGTCCATCGCGGTCATCGCGACGAGCTGCTGGGCGAGGACGTCCAAGGGGTTGGCGGGGACCCTGAGGGACTCGATGGAGCCGGTGCGCATGCGTTCCGTGACGACCGCCGCCTGGACCAGGTCGCCGCGGTACTTCGGGAAGACGACGCCGGTGGAGACGGCGCCGACCTGGTGGCCCGCGCGGCCGACGCGCTGCAGGCCGGAGGCCACGGACGGGGGGGACTCGACCTGGACGACCAGGTCCACCGCGCCCATGTCGATGCCCAGTTCGAGGCTGGAGGTCGCGACGACCGCGGGGAGGCGGCCTGCCTTGAGGTCCTCCTCGACCAAGGCGCGCTGTTCTTTGGAGACCGAGCCGTGGTGGGCCCGGGCGATGACCGGGGGCGCGCCCTGGGCCGCGCCGGAGCCGCCCATGAGTTCGGCCGGGGCGTGGTGTTCGTCCAGGGGCTCGCCGGTGGCCCGCTCGTAGGCGATCTCGTTGAGGCGGTTGCAGAGGCGCTCGGCGAGACGGCGGGAGTTGGCGAAGACGATGGTGGAGCGGTGGGACTGGACCAGGTCGGCGATGCGCTCCTCGACATGGGGCCAGATCGAGGGGCGCTCCGCTCCCTCGTTGCCCTCGGAGACCGGGGAGCCGCCCAGTTCGCCCAGGTCCTCCACCGGGACCACCACCGAGAGGTCGAACTCCTTGCCGGACTTCGGCTGGACGATCTCCACCTTGCGGTGGGGGGAGAGATAGCGGGCGATCTCGTCGACCGGGCGGACGGTGGCGGACAGGCCGATGCGGCGGGCCGGCTTCGGGAGCAGTTCGTCCAGGCGCTCCAGGGAGAGGGCCAGGTGGGCGCCACGCTTGGTGCCCGCCACGGCGTGGACCTCGTCGAGGATCACTGTCTCGATGCCGGTGAGCGCGTCGCGGGTCGCCGACGTCAGCATCAGGAACAGGGATTCCGGGGTGGTGATCAGGATGTCCGGGGGGCGGGTGGAGAGGGCGCGGCGCTCGGCGGGAGGGGTGTCGCCGGAGCGGATGCCCACCTTGACCTCGGGTTCCGGGAGGCCGAGGCGGACCGATTCCTGGCGGATGCCGGTGAGGGGGCTGCGGAGGTTGCGCTCCACGTCCACGGCCAGGGCCTTGAGGGGGGAGACGTACAGGACCCGGCAGCGCTTCCTGGGGTCCGCGGGTGGGGGGGTGGAGGCGAGCTGGTCCAGGGCGGCCAGGAAGGCGGCCAGGGTCTTGCCGGAGCCGGTGGGGGCGACGACGAGCACGTCCGAGCCCTGCGCGATGGCCTGCCATGCGCCGGACTGGGCGGTGGTGGGCGCGTCGAACGCCCCCGTGAACCAGCCGCGGGTCGCGGGGGAGAAGCCGTGCAGGGGTTGGTGTGCTGGGTTGACCATGCGTCCATCGTGCACCCGGGCACTGACAACGGGTGCGTTCGGTGGTTTGGCGGGGCTCGGTTGTCGGGTTGGGTGCGGGTTCGGTGGAGGCTGGTGTTTTGCGCAGTTCCCCGCGCCCCTGAGATGCCTGCGGCGCAGCTGCGGGTTCGGTGGGTCGGAGTGTCTGCGATTGAAGCTCCTCAGGGGCGCCGGGAACTGCCCGACCCGGCGTGACAATGGACGCATGGGATCCAGCGAGCGGGCGCGGCACTGGCGGTTTACCGAGTTGCCCGGGGTCGATCTGCTGCGGGCCCGGTATGTGCGGAAGACGTTTGTGCGGCATACCCACGAGAACTTTGTGATCGCCGCCATCGCCGACGGGGTGGAGGTGTTTCACCACCGGGGCGCCGATCAGTACGCGGGGGCCGGGGCTCTCGCGCTGGTCAATCCCGATACGCCCCATACCGGGCGGGCCGGGGTGCCCGAGGGGTGGCGGTACGGGGCTGTCTACCCTTCGCCCGAGGTCGTCGCCGGGATCGCTGCCGAGACGACGTCGTTGCGGGGGACTCCCGGGTTCGTGCGGCCGGTGCTTGACGATCCGTATGCGGTCGGGCTGGTGCATGAGGTGCTGCGGGCCGCCGAGGAGGGAAACGCGCTCGCCGCCGACACGTTGTTGCGGGTCGCCGTGACACGGTTGCTGCGGCTGAACGGCGGGAGGCTGCCGGAGCGGGACGTACGGTCCGCGGGTGCTCGAATCGCCGTACGCGCGCGTGCCGTGCTGGAGGAGCGGATGGCCGAACCGCCGACTCTGGAGCAGCTGGCCGCCGATCTCGGGACCGGACCGTTCGCGCTGCTGCGGGCCTTTCGGGGTGTCTATGGGATGCCGCCGCACACATGGCTGACGGATGCCAGGGTGCGGCGGGCCCGGCGGTTGCTGGACGCGGGGGCCACTCCGGCCTCGGCCGCCGTGGAGGTGGGGTTCACGGACCAGCCTCATCTGAACCGGCATTTCACGCGGATCGTCGGTGTCCCGCCGGGGGCCTATCAGCGGGAGCGCAAGAACGTACAAGACCCGTCGGGGCGGCTGCTCCTAGGTTCCTGGGCGTGGCAGAACAAACCGCTCTCGCAGACCCGCACGCCGACGACGGAGGACGGCCGGACACCGCCGTCGTACGAGACGCCCTCGGAGTCGGGGTGGCCGTCGGACTGTCCGGTTTCGCCTTCGGGGTGACCTCGGCCGGCAGCGGGCTCACGCTGCCGCAGACCTGTGCGCTCAGCCTTCTGGTGTTCACCGGTGCGTCCCAGTTCGCGCTCGTGGGAGCGCTTGCGGCCGGAGGGAGCCCTTTCACGGCGGCTGCCGGGGCCTTCTTCCTCGGAGTGCGCAACGCGTTCTACGGGCTGCGGCTGTCGCAGCTGCTCGCCCTTCCGCGCGCGATGCGGCCGTTCGCCGCCCAGTGGGTCATCGACGAGACGGCGGCGGTCTCGCTGGCGCAGCCCACGCGGCGCAGTGCGCGGATCGGGTTCGCCGTCACGGGGCTGAGCCTGTATCTGCTGTGGAATCTCACCACCTTGCTGGGTGCGCTGGGGGCCGACGCGATCGGTGACACACGCGCGTGGGGACTGGACGCGGCCGGGCCCGCCGTCTTCCTGGCGCTTCTCGCGCCCATGCTGAAGAGCGGCACCGAGCGGGCCGTGGCCGGGCTGGCCGTGCTTCTGGGTCTCGGTCTGCTCCCTGTGCTGCCCGCCGGGGTGCCGGTACTGGCGGCCGCTCTCGCTGCGCCTGTCGTCCTGTGGGCGCGCGGGCGTCGTGAGCGGGCGGGGGAGGAGGGCCGGTGAACGTCTGGATCGCGATCGGCGTCACCGCACTCGGCTGCTACGCCGTGAAGTTCGTCGGGCTCCTTGTGCCCGCGGGTGTCCTCGACCGGCCCCTGGTGAAGCGTCTGGCCGCGCTGCTGCCGGTGGCTCTGCTGGCCGCGCTCACAGCGCAGCAGACCTTCGCCGACGGGCGGGTGCCGGTGCTCGACGCGCGGGCCGCGGGGCTGGCCGCGGCCGCCGTGGCGCTGCTCCTGCGCGCGCCCTTCTTGCTCGTGGTCGCGGCGGCGGTGGTCGTGACGGCGGGGGTGCGGGCCATCGGGGCGTGACCGAGAGGGTGTGGGCCATCGGTGCGTGACGGCGGGGGTGCGGGCTTCGGGTGTCTGTCGGCGGGGCGCGGGCCATCCGGTGTCTGCTGGTGGGGGTGCGGGCTGTCGAGTGCGTGCTGGCGGGGCGGGCCATCGGTGCGTGACGGCGGGGGTGCGGGCTTCGGGTGTCTGTCGGCGGGGGGCGGGCTATCCGGTGTCTGCTGGTGGGGGTGCGGGCTGTCGAGTGCGTGCTGGCGGGGCGGGCCATCGGTGCGTGAGGACACTTGGGTGCGGGCCGCGGGTGCGTGACGGCGGGGGTGCGGGGGGCCGCGGGTGTCTGTCGGCGGGGCGCGGGGCGTCGAGTGCGTGACGGTGGCGTGCTTTCGGCCATGAGAGGCGTAATGCGCCGCCGTCGGACCGGCTCAGCCGACGCCGCAGCCGTACGCCCGCAGGGTGTGCAGTGCCTCGATCGTCACCATGGGGCGGGTTTCGAGGGCGGTGGCCGGTGACCACTGGTGTCGGCGGGTCGGCCAGCCGCCGTCCTCCTGCTGCTCGGCCGCGAGGAAGTCCAGCGAACGGGACATCTCGTCGTCCGTGAACCACGCGCGCGCGAGGGAGTCCGGCGCCTTCGCGTAGTCGTGCGGGAAGTGGTACTCGCCCGGGGCGTAACCGGAGGCGACGGGGAACGCGTCGAGGTTCGAAGGGTCCAGCACGGCCAGCCGCTGCTCGCGCACCAGGCGGCCGAGGCGGTCGGCGGTCGACTCCGCGCGCGAGCGGTCGGGGACGGAGTCCAGGAAGGTCAGGGCCGCCCGGATCTCGTGCGGGTGGGACACCCGGAGGGACTCCACCGCCTGCCAGCAGAAGTCCGTGGCCCGGAACAGCCAGGCGTGCCATACCTCGTTGCGGTGCAGCAGACCGACCACGGGACCGGTGGTGAGCAGTTCGCTCGGCGGGGCGTCCACGACCGGCAGGAAGGGGGCCGTCGGATAGCCGCGCTGGGCGGGAGTGACCGCCGGAAGGGCGCCGTCCGCGGTGGACACGGAGGTGAGATAGCGGCACACGCGCTCCACACGTTGTCCGCCGCAGCGCCCGACCGCGTCCAGGACCCGCAGGGCGTGACCGGTGTGCAGGGGCTGGCTGACCGGGCCGCGCAGATCGGGCTCCAGGGCGTGGCCGTAGCCGCCGTCCGTGTTGCGGTAGGCGTCCAGAGCCGTCTCCACCGGGTCGGGGCCGCCGTTCAGGAAGTGGTACGCGAACAGACGCTGTTCCAGCACACGCGCGGTGAGCCAGACGAAGTGCTCGGCGCGGAAGAGCGGGGAGTGCGCCGGTGGCGTCTGGGGGAGTGGGGAAGCTCCTGTTTCGGGCATGCGTCAGACCGTAGGGCGGAAAGCGGTCTCGGCAAGCGGTCCCGGCCGAGGCCCACCCTCAGGGGCGGGATACTGGAGTCATGCGGTTGACGGTCTTCTGGCAGCGGATGGCGGAACACTTCGGTCCGGGGTACGCCGACACCTTCGCGCGCGATCATGTGATGACGGAGCTCGGCGGGCGCACCGTGCACGAGGCGCTGGACGACGGCTGGGACGCCAAGGACGTGTGGCGCGTGGTCTGCACCGTCATGAGCGTTCCGGCGGAGCGGCACTGAAGGGTCGTGGACGTTCCGGGGAGAAGTGCCGCCCCTGCGTGAACATCTCACGAAAGAGGCACTGACCGGTCACGAAGATCGCAGGACGGCAGCCGATTGTCAGTCACGTGGGTGAGACTTGCACAGTGGCACCCACAGACGAGTCCGGGCAGGCAGCCCAGCACGCATCTCCGCTCGGCACGACGCCGCCCACCCGGCCTCCGACCGCCGGCGCCGGGCCGAACGCCGGCATGCCGCGCTGGCTGCCGCGCGCCATGGTGCTCGCGCTCGCCCTCATCGCCGTGTTCCAGCTGGGCAGCTGGGCCTTCCACCAGCTCATCGGGCTGCTGATCAACATCCTCATCGCGTTCTTCCTGGCCCTGGCCATCGAGCCCGCAGTGAGCAAGATGGCCGCGCGCGGCATGCGCAGGGGGCTCGCCACCTTCCTCGTCTTCTTCGCGGTGCTGATCGTGGCCGCCGGCTTCGTCACGCTGCTCGGTTCGATGCTGGCGGGCCAGATCATCAAGATCGTCGAGGACTTTCCGAACTACCTCGACTCCGTTATCGCCTGGGTCAACGGACATTTCCACACCGAGCTGAAGCGGGTGGACGTCCAAGAGGGGCTGCTGCGCTCCGACTGGCTGCGCAACTACGTGCAGAACAGCGCCACCGGCGTCCTGGACGTGTCCGCGCAGGTGCTCGGCGGGCTCTTCCAGCTCCTGACCATTGCCCTGTTCTCGTTCTACTTCGCCGCGGACGGCCCTCGGCTGCGCCGGACGATCTGCTCCGTCCTGCCGCCGGCCCGGCAGGCAGAGGTGCTGCGCGCGTGGGAGATCGCCGTCGACAAGACCGGCGGCTACATCTACTCGCGCGGTCTGATGGCACTCGTCTCCGGGGTGGCGCACTTCGTCCTGCTCCAGGCCATGGACGTGCCGTACGCGCCCGTGCTCGCCGTGTGGGTCGGTCTGGTCTCGCAGTTCATCCCGACCATCGGCACCTATCTCGCGGGCGCCCTGCCCATGCTGATCGCCTTCACCGTCAATCCCTGGTACGCGCTGTGGGTGCTGGTCTTCGTGGTGATCTACCAGCAGTTCGAGAACTACGTGCTCCAGCCCAAGCTGACCTCGAAGACCGTGGACATCCATCCCGCGGTCGCCTTCGGCTCGGTCATCGCGGGCACCGCCCTCCTCGGCGCGGTCGGTGCCCTGGTCGCCATTCCGGCGGTTGCCACGCTGCAGGCCTTCCTGGGGGCGTACGTGAAGCGGTACGACGTCACCGACGACCCACGTGTCCACGGGCACCGGAAGCGGGGCGAGGGGCCCTCGCCGGTCACGCGCGCGCGTGCGCTGTGGGAGCGGCGGCATCCGGGGACGCGGGACTCCACCGACGGCTCGTCCTGAGGGACGTCAGGTTCTGTGGGTGAGGGGGCCCGTGCTCCGGTCAGTACGTGAGGACGGCCCACACTCCGGCGCCGACGACGGCCGCGGCGTAGCAGCCGATCGCCGCGTACAGGATCCGCCGGCGCAGTGGCTCGCTCCAGGTGGTGCGGGACAGCAGCCACGCCAGTGCGGGCAGGACCAGGACCGCGTGCAGGCTCACGCCGTGCAGCGGCTTGAGCGGGGCGGTCGAGTGGTAGGCCGCCTGCTGGTGCCCCGTGCGGGTGAGGACGACCCCGCGCGCGATCATCGCGGCACCGGAGGCGAGCGCGACGAACAGGATCGCGAACCCGGACCGCACCGCGAGGTCCATCCCCGCGGGGCCCGTTGGCCGGTATCGGAACGACGCCACGGCGAACACGCTCAGCAGTGCCACGAGGACACCGCCGCCCACCGCGAGCGTCATGGAGACCGCCGTGTCGAAGGGCGTCTCCATGTCGAGGTGCGAGGGCACCCCGCGCCACGCCTGGAGAGTGATGCCACCGACCTCCACCACGCAGTCGGCCGCGAACACGGCGAGCAGCAGGGTGCGCGGTCGGGCGCCGACGCGCAGATATGACGTCACCCAGGTGACCGCCATCAGCGTCACCCCGAAGGACACCCCGAACGTCACCGGCTTGCGCCAGGAGACCGGCCCCTCCCAGGGACCGCCGTCCACGGCGAACACCACGAGGTGAGCGAGTCCGGAGAGGACCAGGAGGAGCCCGGTGGCGTGGCAGACGCGCTCCACGCGGCGTGTGCGGGAAGTCCGCGGCACCGATGTCCGTGTCGGCACCGCGGGCTGTTCCGTCAGGACCGGGTCCGTCAAGCCCGTGCTCCCTTCCGGGCCAGGGTGGCCGCGGCCCCGGCGATCACCAGGGCGGCGAGGGCGACGATCTCGGCGACGGTCGAGGCGATGAGCGCCGTGTCCCCCGAGGAGAGGTGGTCGCCGGTGTTGGGCGTCAGGATCGCGCCCACGCCGATGAACAGGCCGACGGCGAGGGAGAGGCCGGTCGTCCAGCGGCTGGTGCGCCAGAGCAGCAGGCCCGCCGCCACGAGGGGGATGACGAGGCCGGGCGGGACGAGGGGGTAGTCGGCGCCGGCGGCGATCTGGCCGGCGATGGACGCGGCCAGCAGGAGCAGTGCGGCCAGGGTCGCGATCACGGCCGGGGTACGTGCCGTCCCGCTGCCGCCGTGGAGGGTGGTCGGGGTCGGTTCTCGGGTGCTCGTCGTGGTCTCCATGGCACCAGAATCGCGAGAACGGGCCGCCCGGTCGTCGTACCGCCGAAGGCACCTGGAGTACGCCGCGGGAAGTAGCCGGAGCGGGGCGGAGGAAGCGTCCGGGGGCCTCGGAGGAAGTGGCTCGGGTGCCGCGTGGTGCGCTTGACACGAAAATCGAACATCCATTCTCATGGAAGTTCCGGCGGAGCCAACGGCGGGCGTTTCGACATGGTTTGCATGGAGAAGTGCCCGAGTTGTCCACAGGCTGGGCGGGCGTCGGGGCGCATTGTCAGTGGCAGGCGTTAGCGTCTTTGACGTGAAGCGATCGACTCAAGCAAATCGGGTGGAACCCATGGCAGGAACCGACCGCGAGAAGGCGTTGGACGCCGCGCTCGCACAGATTGAACGGCAGTTCGGCAAGGGCGCGGTCATGCGCATGGGCGAGCGGCCGAACGAGCCCATCGAGGTCATCCCCACCGGGTCGACCGCGCTCGACGTCGCGCTCGGCGTCGGCGGCATCCCGCGTGGCCGTGTGGTGGAGGTGTACGGGCCGGAGTCCTCCGGCAAGACGACCCTGACGCTGCACGCGGTGGCCAACGCACAGCGGGCCGGCGGCCAGGTGGCGTTTGTGGACGCCGAGCACGCCCTCGACCCCGAGTACGCGCGCAAGCTCGGCGTGGACGTCGACAACCTGATCCTGTCCCAGCCCGACAACGGCGAGCAGGCTCTGGAGATCGTGGACATGCTGGTCCGCTCCGGCGCCCTCGACCTCATCGTCATCGACTCCGTCGCCGCGCTCGTCCCGCGCGCGGAGATCGAGGGCGAGATGGGCGACAGCCACGTGGGTCTGCAGGCCCGTCTGATGAGCCAGGCCCTGCGGAAGATCACCAGCGCGCTCAACCAGTCCAAGACCACGGCGATCTTCATCAACCAGCTCCGCGAGAAGATCGGCGTCATGTTCGGCTCCCCGGAGACCACGACCGGTGGCCGGGCGCTGAAGTTCTACGCCTCGGTGCGCATGGACATCCGCCGCATCGAGACCCTGAAGGACGGCACGGACGCGGTCGGCAACCGCACCCGCGTCAAGGTCGTCAAGAACAAGGTCGCGCCGCCCTTCAAGCAGGCCGAGTTCGACATCCTCTACGGCCAGGGCATCAGCCGCGAGGGCGGTCTGATCGACATGGGCGTGGAGCACGGCTTCGTCCGCAAGGCCGGCGCCTGGTACACGTACGAGGGCGACCAGCTCGGCCAGGGCAAGGAGAACGCGCGCAACTTCCTGAAGGACAACCCCGACCTGGCCAACGAGATCGAGAAGAAGATCAAGGAGAAGCTGGGCGTCGGCGTGCGGCCCGAGGCGCCGGCCACCGAGCCGGGTACGGACGCCGCGGGGTCCGCCGCCGCGGACGACGCCGCGAAGGTGCCGGCTCCGGCGGCCGCGAAGGCGACGAAGGCCAAGGCTCCGGCGGCCAAGAGCTGATCCCGTACCGTGCCTGATTCAGAGACATGGCGAACCGACTGGGCCGAGTACGAGGACGCTCCGCGAGCGCGGGGCGGAAAGGGCGACGGGGGTTCTGCCGGGCCGGGCGGCGGCGACGGACACGGGGACGCTGCGAGGCACGGAACGGGGCGGGGAACGGACGGGGGACACGGCCGTTCGGTGTCGCACCGCGCGGGCCGGGCCCACGGTGACGAGCCGACGGGCGGCGAGGACAGGGGGTTCGGTCGTGCGCTGACGTATGGCGACGGTCGGCCCTACCGCGTCGGTCGCTCCGGCGGCGACGGTGAGTCGTACGGCGACAGTCCGTCGTACGGCGATAGTCCTTCGTACGGCGACGAAGGGACGGTGAGTGGCTCCGGAGCTGTCGGCCGGGGTGCGCGCACCGGTGGGGGCGGAGACCCTGGTGCGGGGCGCTCCCGAGGGCGGCGGCAGCGTCGGCGCGGCTTCGGGGAGTCGCCCGGTGAGGACGGAGGCGGTCTCTCCTCGTCGAGGGCCGAGAAGGGGGAGCCTCCGGCGGACCCGGTGGAGCGGGCGCGGGCGATCTGTCTGCGCCTGCTCACCGGGACCCCGCGCACGAGGAAGCAGCTCGCCGACGCCCTGCGCAAGCGGGAGATCCCGGACGACGCCGCCGAGGAGGTGCTGTCGCGGTTCGAGGAGGTCGGGCTGATCAACGACAGTGCGTTCGCGGACGCCTGGGTGGAGTCCCGGCACCACGGTCGGGGGCTCGCCCGGCGAGCGCTCGCCCAGGAGCTGCGGACCAAGGGCGTCGACTCCTCTCTGATCGACGCGGCCGTCTCGCAGCTCGACTCCGAGCAGGAGGAGGCGACGGCACGCGAGCTGGTCGACCGCAAGCTGAGGGCCACGCGTGGCCTCGACCGCGACAAGCGACTGCGCCGCCTCGCCGGCATGCTCGCCCGCAAGGGCTACTCCGAGGGCATGGCCCTGCGGGTGGTCCGCCAGGCGTTGGAGGAGGAGGGGGAGGAGACGGAGTTCCTCGGAGACGAGGGGTTCTGAAACGGGGTTTTGTGGAGAGCGGGGGCTCGGAGGAGGGGCAGGACGGGGTGTCCCTGGCGGTTCAGCGGGCTGGTGAGCCGACCCGGCATGTGTCCTGCACCAGCCATGTTCCGTGGGCTACCCGTCCGACGTCGGCTGAGGTCCCGGCAGCCTATGCGGCGGTGACCGGCAGCCCCGCCGCCCGCCATGCCTGGAAGCCGCCCACCAGGTCCGTGGCCCGGTGCAGCCCCAGCCGGTGCAGGGACTCCGCCGCCAGACTGGAGGCGTAGCCCTCGTCGCAGACCACCACGACCCGCAGATCATGGCCGGTGGCCTCGGGGAGGCGGTGGCTGCCCCGCGGGTCGAGGCGCCACTCCAGTTCGTTGCGCTCGACGACCAGGGCGCCGGGGATCAGCCCGTCCCGCTCCCGCAGGGCCGCGTACCGGATGTCCACCAGCAGCGCGTCACCGGCCCGTACGGCGTCGTACGCGTCCCGGGCCCCGATCCGCTCGTAGCCCGCGCGCACCCGCTCCAGCAACTCGTCGATGCCGGGCGCCTGTTCGGCCGTACGACCGACGGGCGGGGCGCTCACTGCCAGTCCTCCGGCCGCTCCACGTGCTCCAGCCGCAGGATCTGGGCCGTGCGGCTGTAGCGGCGGATCTGCGGCAGGGGCGGGTAGTAGGCGTGCACCGAGATCGCGTGGGCCTCGGTGGACTCGTTGAGCACCTCGTGGACGTGGTGCTGTCCGAAGGAGCGGCCCTTGCCGGCCGGCAGCCGTCGCTCACGGTCCACGTCGTCGGAGAGTTCGAGGGTCTTCCAGCCGACGGAGGGCAGCCGGGCGGCGAGGGAGTTCTCCTTGAGCTCGCCGGCGGCGGTGACGAAGGCGCCGACCGACTCGGCGTGGTCGTGCCAGCCGGTGCCGGTGCCGGGCGGCCAGCCGATCAGCCAGGCCTCGCTGCCGCCGGGCCCCTCCAGGCGCACCCAGGTGCGGCCCTCGGGGTCGAGCGGGAGCGAGTCGATCAGCTCGGCGTCGGCGGCCGTACGCCGGACGAAGTCGAGGAGTTCGGCCTGCGTGGGTGGGGCGACGGTGGAGACAGCGGGAGAGACAGACACGGGTACCGTCCTGAAAAGAGTTCGCGGGACCGCGCCGCCGCACTGGGGGCGGTTCGCGGAGAGGGGAAGAGAGGCGAATTCAGCAGGACGGGCGACACACGCAGCCCGCATAGCGGACGAGGTCCATATGGACCCTCCGCCACAGGCGCACACAGGTGTCGGTCACGATCCGGAGTACACCATGACCGCAAGGACCGTTTCAACTCACTGTCACTATGTGGACGCAGAGTGACAGTGAGCACGTCAACGTGATCGGGCTCCCGCGCTCGCCTCCGCCTTGGTCGGTGGCCCGCCGAGCGCCGTCTCGGCCGCCGAGTACAGGTCGGCCGGGCGGACTCCGCTCAGCGCCGTGACGAGGTGACCGTCGGGCCGTACGAGAAGGACCGTGTGCGGGGCCGCGCCCGGGTACTCCTCGGCGACCAGGAGCTCGGCGGAGTGCGGCAGCGCGGTCACCGCGGCGGCCAGCCGGGGCATGATTCCGGCGGTCACCCAGTGCTTGCGCTCCCACACCCCGGTACCCGGCGCGACCAGGACGACGAGCAGCGCGCCCCGGCCGAGGCGCTCGCGCAGCCGAACGAACGAGCCGTCCTCGGCGGTGACCCGCACATCGGCGACCGAGGCACCCGGCAGGGTGTCGACGGGCACCTCCCCTTCGAGGTGCCGGGGCGCGAGGGGCGAGTCGGCGTACGCCCCCGGCGCACCGAGCGGGCCGCGCCCCAAGTGACCGTCCGTGAGCAACGTGTCGTGGCCGCGCGCCGAGCCGGGCACGACCGCGCGCAGGCCTCCGCCGCCGCGCAGCAGCGGCAGGGCCTGGTCGGCGGCGCGCAGCCGTCCGGCGACGACCGCGCGCCGCTCGGCCTGGTAGCTGTCCAGAAGTGCTTCGTGCGGCCCGTGGTGCCAGGCCAGGGCCAGCTTCCAGGCGAGGTTGTCGGCGTCCCGGAGACCCTCGTCGAGCCCCTGTGTGCCGAGCGCCCCGAGACAGTGCGCCGCGTCCCCGGCGAGGAAGACCCGGCCCACGCGCCAGCGGCGGGCGAGGCGGTGGTGCACGGTGTGGACACCGGTGTCGAGGAGTTCGTACGACGGTGTCGAGCCACCCGTCCAGCCCGCGAGGGTCTCCCGGACGCGGGCCACCAGGAGCTCGGGCGTGACCAGGTCCTTGCCAGGCGGCAGCAGCCAGTCCAGGCGCCACACGCCCTCGGGGAGCGGGCGGGCGGTGATCTCCCCGGCCGACGGCCCTGACGTCCGCCAGGGCGGCGTCCGGTGCAGCAACGCGCGGTCCTCCCACGGGAGTTCGGTGCGCAGCGCGGCGACCGCGTGGCGCTCCACCGCCGTACGGCCCGGGAAGCGGATGTCCTGGAGCTTGCGCACGGTGGAGCGCGGGCCGTCGCAGCCGACCAGGTAACTGCCGCGCCACCAGGTGCCCTTGGCGCCGCGGGTGTGGGCGGTGACGCCGGAGGGCTCCTGCTCGATGGAGTCGAGGCGGCTGTCCGTGGCGAGCTTGACCAGCCGCTGCTCGGTGAGGGCCGCGCGCAGGGCGTTCGTCAGGACGTGCTGGGCGAGGTGCAGGGGTGCGTCCGCGGCCTCCTCGAAGTCGACCTCGCGCATCACCTGCTTGCGGCGCATCGACCGCCATCCGGCCCAGTGCGCGCCCAGCCCCGTGACCGGCACACCGGTCAGTCGCGTCATGAGGGCGGCGGTGTCCTCGTGCAGTACGGCCGTACGGGCCAGGCGGGGTTCGTCCTTGCCGGGGCCCTCGTCGAGGACCACGGAGGGGACCTCCTGACGCGCCAGCGCCAGGGCGAGCGTGAGCCCGACGGGCCCCGCTCCGACGATGATCACCGGGTCCACGACGTGGCGCCCCCTGCCCGCGGCGGAGTCCTGGGGAACGTATGTGAACAGGAGGTTGGGGCAGGGTGCACGATCACAGAACGTATGCAACCCATTGCCGGTGCTTGCGTCAAGTGACGGAGGGCAGTGGCGATCATGCCGCTGCCCTCCGTGTGCCTCACACCAGTTGACGGAGTGTCAGGCAGAGGCCCCTGTTCCGTAGCCGCCGCCCACCTCGGCCGCGTTGAGGTCGTCCACGTCGTCCGCGCCCAGCACCGCGCCCGTGCTCTTCTTGCTGCGCCGCAGCCTCTGCTCCAGCCAGCTCGCGAAGCTGGTGAGGATGAAGTTGACGACGATGAAGATGACCGCCACGACGATGAAGCTGGGAATGACGTTGGCGTAGTTGGCCGCCAGCGTGCTGCGGGAGTTGAGCAGTTCGGTGAAGCCCAGCATCACGCCGCCCAGCGCGGTGTCCTTCACGATGACGACCAGCTGGCTGACGATCGCCGGCAGCATCGCCGTGACGGCCTGCGGAAGCAGGATGTTGGTCATCGTCTGGCCCTTGCGCAGACCGACCGCGTAGGCCGCCTCCGTCTGCCCCCGCGGCAGGGAGAGGATGCCGGCCCGGACGATCTCGGCGAGCACCGACGCGTTGTAGAGCACCAGTCCGGTGACAACGGCGTACAGGGGCCGCTGTTCGCTGGAGACGTCCGTGGAGCGGACGTAGAACTCGTTGGCGAACAGCATCAGCAGCAGCACCGGGATGGCCCGGAAGAACTCGACCACCGTTCCGGCCGCGCCCCGCACCCAGGCGTGGTCGGACATGCGGGCGATACCGAAGACCGCGCCCAGCGGAAGGGCGATCACCATGGAGATCGCGGCGGCCTTCAGGGTATTGCCGAGGCCGGGCAGGAGGTAGGTCGTCCAGGCCTCGCTGGTGGTGAAGGGTTCCCAGAGGTTCCACTCCAGCTGGTTCTTGTCGTCCATCTTCTGCCACACCCACCACAGGAGGAGGGCGAGGAGAAGGGTGAAGACGACCGACAGGATGATGTTGCGCCGTTTGGCGCGGGGTCCCGGAGTGTCGTAGAGGACCGAGCTCATCGCTTCACCGCCAGTCGCTTGCTCAGCCAGCCGAGGAGCAGGCCCATGGGCAGGGTCAGTACCACGAAACCGAAGGCGAAGACCACGCCGATGAGCAGCGTCTGAGCCTCGTTCTCGATCATTTCCTTCATGAGGTACGCGGCCTCGGCGACACCGATCGCCGCGGCCACGGTGGTGTTCTTGGTCAGCGCGATCAGTACGTTGGCCAGCGGGCCGATGACCGAGCGGAACGCCTGGGGCAGCACGATCAGACGCAGGGTCTGGCTGAAGTTCAGCCCGATCGCGCGGGCCGCCTCGGCCTGTCCGAGCGGCACGGTGTTGATGCCGGAGCGGATCGCCTCGCAGACGAAGGCGGCGGTGTAGACGACGAAACCGAGAACCGCCAGCCGAAAGCCCTGGACCTTGAAGTCGTCGGACGCGCCCATCGTCACACCGAAGATGTCGGCGAGACCGAGCGAGGTGAAGATGATGATGACCGTCAGGGGGATGTTCCGGACGATGTTGACGTAGGCCGTACCGAACCCGCGCATCAGCGGGACCGGGCTGACCCGCATCGCGGCCAGCAGGGTGCCCCAGATCAGGGAACCGAGGGCGGACAGGGCGGTGAGTTTCACCGTCATCCAGAACGCCCCGAGGACGTCGTAGCCTTCAAGAAAGTCGAACACGATCTCCCGCGCTTCCGGGTGTGTGGCCTGTGGACGGGCGCGGCGCGCCGCCGCCCTGATCGCGGCGGGCGGCGGCGCGCCGGTGGAACCCTGCGTTACTTGACGATCACGCCGATCTTCGGGGCGGGCTCGTTCTTGTAGCCGGCCGGACCGAAGTTCTTGTCGACCGCCTTCTGCCAGGAGCCGTCGCTGACCATCTTCTCCAGGGCGGCGTTGACCTTGTTCACGGTCGCCGTGTCGCCCTTCTTCACGCCGATGCCGTAGTTCTCGTTGCTCAGCTTGAGACCGGCGAGCTTGAACTGACCCTTGTACTTGTCCTGGGCGGCGAAGCCCGCGAGGATCGAGTCGTCCGTGGTCAGCGCGTCGACGGCACCGCTCTGCAGGGCGGCGACGCACTCCGAGTAACCGGAGTTCTCGCGCAGGTTCGCCTTCGGGGCGAAGTCCTCCTTGACGTTCTGCGCCGAGGTGGAGCCGGTCACCGAGCACAGGTTCTCGCCGTTGAGGTCCGTGGCCTCGCTGATCTTCGAGTCCTTCTTGACCAGCAGGTCCTGGTGGGCCAGCAGGTACGGGCCGGCGAAGTCGACCTTCTGCTTGCGCTCGTCGGTGATCGAGTAGGTGGCCGCGATGAGCTTCACGTCGTTGCGGGCGAGCGCGTTCTCACGGTCGGCGCTCTTGGTCTCGACCCACTCGATCTGGTTCGGCTCGTAGCCCAGCTGCTTGGCCACGTACGTCGCCACGTCCACGTCGAAGCCCGAGAAGGAACCGTCGGGCTCCTTCAGACCGAGGCCCGGCTGGTCGTACTTGATACCGATCTTGATCTTGCCGCCACCGCCGCCACTGGAACTCGAGCTCGAGTCGTCCTTGCTGTCCCCACCGCAGGCGGTCGCGGACAGGGCGAGGGCGAGAACGGCTGCCGAGGCGGCGGTGACCTTGCGGAGCTTCATGGTGAACATCCTTTGGGTGGTGAAGAGATGAGAGCCGTCGGTGGTCGGTCCGGGTGGCACGTCAGTGGTGCAGGATCTTCGACAGGAAGTCCTTGGCACGGTCGCTGCGCGGGTTGCTGAAGAACTGGTCGGGCGCAGCCTCCTCGACGATCCGGCCGTCCGCCATGAACACCACGCGGTTTGCGGCCGATCGTGCGAAACCCATCTCGTGCGTGACGACGATCATCGTCATGCCGTCGCGGGCAAGCTGCTGCATGACCTCCAGCACCTCGTTGATCATCTCAGGGTCGAGCGCCGACGTGGGCTCGTCGAAGAGCATGACCTTCGGGTCCATCGCCAGGGCCCGCGCGATGGCGACCCGCTGCTGCTGGCCGCCGGACAGCTGGGCGGGGTACTTGTCGGCCTGCGTGGTGACGCCGACCCGGTCGAGCAGGGCGCGCGCCTTCTCCTCGGCCTTGGCCTTGTCGGCCTTGCGGACCTTGATCTGGCCCAGCATCACGTTCTCGAGCACGGTCTTGTGCGCGAAGAGGTTGAACGACTGGAAGACCATGCCGACGTCGGCGCGCAGCCGGGCCAGCTCCTTGCCCTCCTGGGGCAGCGGCTTGCCGTCGATGGCGATCGACCCCGTGTCGATCGTCTCCAGGCGGTTGATGGTGCGGCACAGGGTGGACTTCCCGGACCCCGAGGGTCCGATGACCACGACGACTTCGCCGCGGGCAATCGTCAGGTCGATGTCCTGGAGTACGTGCAACGCGCCGAAGTGCTTGTTGACGCTCTTCAGGACGACCAGCTCGCCGGTGGGGACCGCGTCTTCCTTGGCCACCGATACTTCGGTCATCGCTCTCTGGCTCCGTCCTCCTCGGTTTCGGAGGACAGTAGTAACCCCATGCGACCAGCGTCATCAGTATTGAGGGGAATCTGAGCATCACGATCCGATAGCAATCGGACACGTGTCGTAGCAGTTGTGACCAGTGCGCATATCGGCCGGGTAACGGAACCGCGGCGCAACCGGAACGCCCTTGACGCCGTCCACATCCATCAGCATGACTGCACGATGCGCATGCGTGCAGGCACACGCGCATTTGTGGCTGTTCGCCACATATTCAGATAGTACGTCCGATGGACCAAAGGGGGCGCCGGGGTGAGACTTCTCCTCGTCGAGGACGACAACCACGTGGCCGCCGCGCTGTCCGCGGTACTGGCCCGGCACGGTTTCGACGTCACGCACGCCCGCAGTGGCGAGGAGGCCCTTCAGGCGCTCGTCCCGGAGAGCGACGGCTTCGGGGTCGTGCTCCTGGACCTCGGACTGCCGGACCAGGACGGCTACGAGGTGTGCGGCAAGATCCGCAAGCGCACCAGCACCCCGGTCATCATGGTCACCGCGCGCTCCGACGTACGCTCCCGCATCCACGGCCTCAACCTCGGCGCCGACGACTACGTGGTCAAGCCGTACGACACGGGGGAGCTCCTCGCCCGCATCCACGCCGTCAGCCGGCGCACCGCGCACGAGGACGTCCCCGGCGGCGGGGACACCGCGCTGCTCCTCGGCACCGTGCGCATCGAGCTGCCGACCCGTCAGGTCACCGTGGACGGTACGGTCGTCCAGCTCACCCGCAAGGAGTTCGACCTGCTCGCGCTGCTCGCCCAGCGGCCCGGCGTGGTCTTCCGGCGCGAGCAGATCATCAGCGAGGTCTGGCGCACCAGCTGGGAGGGGACGGGCCGCACGCTGGAGGTGCATGTGGCGTCCCTGCGCGCCAAACTGCGCATGCCGGCCCTGATCGAGACCGTGCGGGGCGTCGGGTACCGCCTGGTCGCTCCCGCGGCGTGAGCGGGGTCCGGGACCGGCGAGTGGTGCGAGGAGAGGGACGGACGGTGGCTGTGAAGGCGGGTGGGTGCGGGAGCGGCGCTGCCCGCGGGAGTGGTGGCGCGTGTGTCCGCGTGAGCCGTGACGCTCGGGTCCGAGGGAGTGGTGGCGCGAGTGTCCGGGCGCGGCGCGGTCTGTCGGCCGGGTCGTAGGGGATTCCGTGCGGACACGTCTTCTCCCGTTGCTCATCGTCCTGATGGCGGCCGTGCTGATGGCCCTCGGCGTACCGCTCGCTGTCGGCGTGGCCGCGGCGCAGCAGCAGAAGGTCGTCGTCGACC
This sequence comes from Streptomyces sp. NPDC048420, assembly GCF_040651535.1. NCBI lineage: Bacteria > Bacillati > Actinomycetota > Actinomycetes > Kitasatosporales > Streptomycetaceae > Streptomyces > Streptomyces sp. NPDC048420. The sequence goes on along the minus strand of NZ_JBEZKG010000023.1, from coordinate 120,273 downwards.
GCATCGACGACACCGCGCACTTCGCCGCGCTCGCCCAGTTCGTCACCAGCACCTCCGACGAGCGCCTGGAGACCCTGAGGGCCGAACTCACCAGCTACTACAAGGTCTACGGCATTCGTGTCGGTGTCTTCTACGACGGTGAGCTGCCGATGGCCACGGCACCCGGGGGGTGGCGGGTCCCCCAACAGGGTGAGGTGCGCGACGCGTTCGGTGAGGCGCTGCTCAGCCGCCGCAGCCAGGACCCCAAGCAGGTGTGGCCCTGGCAGCGCGGCCAGCTGGTCGTCGCGTCTCCGGTGATCCGGGACGGGGACGTCATCGCGGTCGTCGTCACCGACTCGCCCACCGGGCCCATGCGTTCGCGCATTCTGCAGGGCTGGCTCGTCATCTTCGCGGGCGAACTCGCCGCCATGCTGCTGGCCGTGGGCGCCGCGCTCCGGCTGACCGGGTGGGTGCTCCGGCCCGTGCGGGTCCTCGACGCCACCACGCACTCGATCGCGAGCGGGGCCCTGAAGTCCCGCGTCGCCGTCGCCGGAGGGCCGCCCGAACTGCGGCGCCTGGCCAAGTCGTTCAACGAGATGGCGGACAACGTCGAGGACGTGCTGGAGCAGCAGCGGGCCTTCGTCGCCGACGCCTCACACCAGTTGAGGAATCCGCTCGCCGCCCTGCTGCTGCGCATCGAGCTGCTCGCCTTCGAACTCCCCGAGGGCAACACCGAGATCGCCTCCGTGCAGGCCGAGGGCAAGCGGCTGGCCCAGGTCCTCGACGACCTGCTCGACCTCGCGCTCGCCGAGCACACCGAGGCGGATCTGAGGATCACCGACATCGGGGAGCTCACCGCGGAGCGCGTCGCCGCCTGGACGCCGACCGCCGAGGCCAAGGGGGTGCGGCTGGTGGGGAGTTGCCCGCCCACCACCGCCTGGGCCGACCCCGTCACCCTGTCCAGCGCCCTCGACGCGGTCATCGACAACGCGCTCAAGTTCACGCCTCAGGACGAGACGGTGCAGGTGACGGTGGGGGCGGACGGGGACACGTCCACGGTTGTGGTGGCCGACCACGGGCCCGGCCTCAGCGATGAGGAACTCTCGCGGGTGGGGGACCGCTTCTGGCGCAGCGGGCGGCATCAGAACGTCAAGGGGTCCGGGCTCGGGCTGTCCATCTCGCGGGCGCTGCTGGCGGCGGGCGGCGGGGCGATCTCGTACGGTCACCACGAGCCGCACGGGCTGGTGGTGACGGTGGCTGTGCCTCGTAGTCGGCCCATGGGCTGAGGTCTGCTGTGGCCTGGGGTCTAGTACGGACTGAGGTCTGGTACGGCCTGAGGTCTGGTACGGAGGTCTGGTACGGCCCGAGGTCTGGTACGGCTTGAGGCTGCTACGGCTTGACCGAGCGGTAGTAGCTGCGGGCGCCGTCGTGGAGGGGGACCGGGTCGGTGTAGATCGCCGTCCGTACGTCGACCAACTGGGCGGAGTGGACGTCGTGGCCGATGCCGTCCCTGCTTCTGATCACGGTCCGGGTGAGCCACTCGGTGAGCCTGGGGTCCATGTCCTTGCGGGTGATCAGCAGGTTGGAGACGGCCATCGTCGGCACGGTCTTGTTGTCCTGGACGGCCGGGTACGCCGACGCCGGCATGTTCGTGGCGCGGTAGTAGCGGGTGGAGTCGCCCTCCGAGTGCAGTTTCGCCACGAGGGACGGCTCGATCGGGATGAAACGGAAGTCGAAACGCTTGGCGAGCTCTGTCAGGCCGTCGGTGGGCAGGCCGCCCGACCAGAAGAACGCGTCCAGGCCGTGGCCGAGGAGCTTGGGGCCGGTGTCGATGCCCTCGGCCCTCGGCCGGATGTCCTTGTCCGGGTCGATGCCGGCGGCCTTGAGCACGCGGTCTGCTATCAGCCGTACGCCGGAGTCGGCGGCGCCGATGGAGACACGCTTGCCCTTCAGGTCCTTCACGGATCGGATGTCCGAGTCGGCCGGGACGATGAGCTGGACGTAGTCGTCGTAGAGGCGGGCGACTCCGCGGAGCTGGTCGGCGCCGGGGGCGCCGTTCTGCTGGTAGGTCTCTACGGCGTCGGCCGCGGCGATGGCGAAGTCGGCCTGTCCGTTCGCCACGAGTTTGACGTTCTCCTGGGAGCCCGCGCTGGTCTCCAGCTTCACGTTCAGGTCTGGCATGTCCTTGTGGATCGCCTTGCGCAGGAGGTCGCCGTACTTCTGGTAGACGCCTGCGCGGGTGCCTGTGCGGAAGGTGATCGTGCCGCTCGGGGGGTCCTCGCCGAGGGGGAGCAGCCACCACAGGAGCAGACCGAGGGCGACGAGGGTGGCGGCCGCGGTCTGGAGCGCCTGTGCCTGGCGGCGGCTGAGGCGGGACGGCTTGGGCATGCGGTGATCCTGCCAGGGGAGCGTGGGGGCTGGCCAGGGGGTTCGGCTGCGTTCGGTTGTGGGGCGGGTGCGGGGCCGGTGGGGGCTGGTGTTGTGCGCAGTTCCCCGCGCCCCTGAGGTGCCTGCGGCGGCCTGTTGCGGTTCGGTGGGGGCGTGTGTAGCGCGTTGGGTTCGGTGGGTGGGTCGGGGCCGGGGTGGGGGGTATCCGTCCTCGGTCCGGCGGCTCGGTTCCTTGAGCAGGGCTCTGTGATGGACGCCGGCCGCTGCGGGCGGACACCCCCCACCCCGTCCCCTTGCCGCCGTACGCGGCTGACGGCCCATCGTGGCGCGCGGGGCGGGGAACGGTCCGTCGCGGCGGGGGAGCGGGGAAGGGTGCGTGGTGCGCGAGGTGGTTGGCGGTCCGTTGTGGTGCAGGCCGGCTGCAACCCCTTAGGGGCGCGGGGAACTGCGCGACCAGCCCCCCACCGGGCCGCGGCCGCCACACGGCATCGCGAGGCACTTCCCTGGGCGCCCGGCCCAAGCCCAGCGCAGCTGTCCGCGGGGAACTGCGCGACCAGCCCCCACTGACCCGCACCCGCCCAACAACCGAACCCGGCACCCCCGATAGGCGCCCGGCCCAAGCCCAGCGCAGCTGCCCGTGCGACCAGCCCTCACCGACCCGCACCCGCCCGACAACCCCACCCGGCACCCCCTGACGCGCCCGGCTCTCGAACATCCGCAGCACACGAGTTAGCCTCCGCCCATGGCAAACGGGCAGTGGTACCCAGCGGAATGGCCGGACCGTATCCGCGCGCTCGCGGACGGCACACTGCAGCCCGCGGAGCCCAGACGCGCCGCCACCGTGATGCTGTTGAAGGACACGGCGACCGGGACCGTCGTGCACATGTTGCGCAGACGTGCCTCCATGGCGTTCGCGGGAGGGGCGTACGCCTACCCCGGCGGCGGCGTCGACCCCCGTGACGACGAGCACCAGATCCACTGGGCGGGCCCCACGCGCGCGTGGTGGGCCGAGAGGCTCGGCGTGGACGAGACGACGGCTCAGGCGATCGTGTGCGCGGCCGTGCGGGAGACGTACGAGGAGGCCGGCGTGCTGCTCGCCGGGCCGACGGCCGAGTCGGTGGTCGGGGACACCACGGGCGCGGAGTGGGAGGCCGACCGTGCCGCTCTCGTCGCGCGGGATCTGTCCTTCGCGGAGTTCCTGGAGCGCCGGGGTCTCGTGCTGCGGTCGGATCTGCTCGGGGCCTGGACACGCTGGATCACACCCGAGTTCGAACCCCGGCGATACGACACATGGTTCTTCGTCGCCGCCCTCCCGGAGGGGCAGCGCACCCGTAACGCCTCCACGGAGGCCGACCGTACGGTGTGGATCCGGCCCCAGGACGCGGCGGACGGCTATGACAAGGGCGAGCTGCTGATGATGCCGCCCACCATTGCCACGCTGAGGCAGCTCACCGCGTACGGCACCGCCTCCGACGCGCTCGCCGCCGCGCCCGCGTGTGACCTGACCCCGGTGCTCGCGCAGGCCCGGCTGGAGGACGGCGAGATCGTGCTCTCCTGGCCGGGGCACGACGAGTTCACCAAACACATCCCGACCGGTGGAGCCCCCGCATGACCGACGCCGCAGCCCTCCCCGGCCAGCCACGGGGCGGAGCCCTCTCGGGCCCCGCCACCGCACGGGCCGTCAACGTCCTCGCGCCCAACGCCTCCGCGATGACCCTGGACGGGACCAACACCTGGATCCTGTCCGAGCCGGACTCGGAGCTGGCGGTCGTGGTCGATCCCGGTCCGCTCGACGAGGGGCATCTGCGTGCCGTCGTCGACACCGCCGCGGCCGCCGGAAAGCGCGTCGCGCTCACACTGCTCACCCACGGCCACCCCGACCACGCCGAGGGCGCCGTCCGTTTCGCCGGGCTGACCGGCACCAAGGTGCGGGCCCTCGACCCGGCGCTGCGGCTGGGGGAGGAGGGGCTCGGTGCCGGGGACGTGGTGCGCGTCGGCGGGCTGGAGCTGAGGGTCGTGCCGACTCCGGGGCACACCGCCGACTCGCTGTGCTTCCATCTCCCGGCCGATCAGGCCGTCCTGACCGGTGACACCGTCCTGGGGCGCGGAACGACCGTGGTGGCCCATCCCGACGGCCGCCTGGGCGACTATCTGGACTCCCTGCGACGGCTGAGGTCCCTGACCGTGGACGACGGCGTCCACACCGTCCTGCCCGGCCACGGGCCCGTCCTGGAGGACGCCCAGGGTGCCGTCGAGTTCTATCTCGCCCACCGGGCCCACCGGCTCGCCCAGGTCGAGACGGCCGTGGAGAACGGATACCGGACGCCCGAGGCCGTCGTAGAACATGTGTACGCGGACGTGGACCGCTCCCTGTGGCCCGCCGCCGAGCTGTCGGTGCGGGCTCAGCTGGAGTACCTGGAGGAGCACGGGCTCATCTAGGGGTCTTCGTGCCGTGCACGCGCGTGTACTCGTCCGCGAGCCAGGGGCCCAGATCGTCGACGTACGTCCGGAGTACGGCCCGGTCCGGGGTCGGGGTGTGGCCCAGGACGGCCGCGGTGCGGAGCTGGTCGGCGCGTTCCGGGTAGTACGCGCCGAAGATCTCCGCCATCTCGCGCAGGTCGCTCGTCCAGCCGTTCCAGCGGGGCATGACCAGGGTGAACGCGGTGCGGACCAGGTGGCGGGACATGAAGCGGACGAGGCGGGCCCGGGTCTCGTCCGAGTCCGCCGTCTCGATCCGTTCGCGCCAGCGCGGGAGCAGGAGGGCCAGGTCACCGTTGGTCTCGCGGGCCAGGAGGGAGTCGGGGCGGTAGCGGGGGAGGTACTCGGCCAGGTCGTCGCCGAGCAGCGGGGTGCAGAGGCAGGCCACGAACCAGCCCAGGTCGTGGCGCTCCAGCTCGCTCAGCAGGAGATCGCGGCCGTACAGCAGCGTTCCGACGCCGTCGATCTGCGGGAACTCCTTGTCGAGCGCCTCCCCGAGCGCCCGTACGGCTTCCCGGTCCGCGTCGGTCGGTTCGTCGCGCAGGGCGAGCAGGAGGTCGAGGTCGCTGCGGCCCACGCGCGCGGTGCCGCGCGGGATCGAGCCGTAGAGGTACGCGCTGTGCAGCCTCGGCCCGAACAGGTCGAGCACCCGGTCGCGCGCGGCCGCGACGACAGGGCGGAAGGGGTGCGGGATCCGTCCCAGGGAGCCCTTGCGCTCGATGTAGCCCTGGGCGTCGAGTCCCTTGGGGGAGACGGGGGGAACGGTTTCGGCGGCCATGCGGATCACTGTGCCCGGGGGAGAGCCGGGGGACAGCTCATTTACGGCTCGGGGCGGGCCGTGTGGGGCCGAACGTGGTCGGTCGGGGCCGGCCTTCCGTGACCCGGTGATGCATGAAGGGCCCCGCCGCGCGGCGGGGCCCTTCCACGTCGTACGACGATCCGCGCTCAGCGCGAGCGCTTGGCGAGCCTCTCGACGTCCAGGAGGATGACCGCGCGGGCCTCCAGGCGCAGCCAGCCGCGCTGGGCGAAGTCGGCGAGGGCCTTGTTGACCGTCTCGCGGGAGGCGCCGACCAGCTGGGCCAGCTCCTCCTGCGTGAGGTCGTGGACGACGTGGATGCCCTCCTCGGACTGCACGCCGAAGCGGCGGGAGAGGTCCAGCAGGGCGCGGGCCACGCGGCCGGGGACGTCCGAGAAGACCAGGTCGGACATGGCGTCGTTGGTGCGGCGCAGCCGGCGGGCGACGGCGCGCAGGAGCGCGGTGGCCACCTCGGGGCGGGCGTTCAGCCAGGGCTGGAGGTCGCCGTGGCCGAGGCCCAGCAGCTTGACCTCGGTCAGCGCGGTGGCGGTCGCGGTGCGCGGGCCCGGGTCGAACAGGGACAGTTCGCCGATGAGTTCGCCGGGGCCGACCACGGCGAGCATGTTCTCGCGGCCGTCGGGGGAGGTGCGGTGGAGCTTGACCTTGCCCTCGGTGACGACGTAGAGCCGGTCGCCCGGGTCGCCCTCGTGGAACAGGGAGTCGCCTCGCGCGAGGGTCACCTCACTCATGGAGGCGCGCAGTTCCGCGGACTGCTCGTCGTCGAGTGCCGCGAAGAGCGGGTTGCGCCGCAGAACGTCGTCCACGAGTTCTCTCCTTGTCGACCTGCTCAGGGGATCTTGTTCCCCCTTGGTACCAGGGGAACCCGGTGCCCATTTTGCCGGACGGTCCAAACAGTGTGATCTGTCACAAGGATGCCGCACACATGTCCCCGGGTAAGCGGCAGGGGTCCAATTGGGGGCCGGTCTCCGGGGTCCGGGGCGGATGTCAGTGCCGGGCTCTAGGCTGGCCGGGTGTCCAAAACGCCGGTGAGAGCACAGGCCGAGGGGGCTGGGCGGGTGGTTGCCCGTCGAGATTCCGCTGTGGGCGAACAGGACGCCGGCGGTGGAAAGAAAGCGGCAAAAGCGGCAGGGAAGGTTCCGGTGAGTACGGCTAAGAAAGCCACGAAGGCTGCGGCTGAGAAAGCCACGAAGGCTGCGGCGAAGAGGACCGCCGAGGCTCCGGTCGAGGCGGTCGCGAAGGCCCCGGCCAAGAAGGCGGTCGTCGCTCCCAAGAAGGCCGCCGTGAAGAAGGCCGCTCCGGCGAAGACCGTCGTCCCGAAGCCACCGCGGAACGAGTCGCGCACCGCCCTCGTCCGCCGCGCCCGCCGGATCAACCGCGAGCTCGCCGAGGTGTTCCCGTACGCCCACCCCGAGCTGGACTTCGAGAACCCCTTCCAGCTGATCCTGGCGACGGTCCTGTCCGCGCAGACCACCGACCTGAGGGTCAATCAGACGACCCCCGCGCTCTTCGCCAAGTACCCCACCCCCGAGGACCTGGCCGCGGCCAACCCCGAGGAGGTCGAGGAGATTCTCCGGCCGACCGGGTTCTTCCGGGCCAAGACCAAGTCGGTCATAGGGCTGTCGAAGTCCCTCGTGGAGAACTTCGGCGGTGAGGTCCCGGGGCGGCTCGAAGACCTCGTCGAGCTCCCCGGTGTGGGCCGCAAGACCGCCTTCGTCGTGCTCGGCAACGCCTTCGGACGGCCCGGGATCACCGTCGACACGCACTTCATGCGGCTGGTCAGGCGCTGGCAGTGGACCGCCGAGACCGACCCCGACAAGATCGAGACCGCCGTCTCCGCGCTCTTCCCGAAGAGCGAGTGGACGGACCTCTCACACCACGTCATCTGGCACGGCCGCCGCATCTGCCACGCCCGCAAACCCGCCTGCGGCGCCTGCCCCATCGCCCCTCTCTGTCCGGCGTACGGCGAGGGCGAGACGGACCCGGAGAAGGCGCGAAAGCTCCTCAAGTACGAGAAGGGCGGCTTCCCCGGACAGCGCCTGAACCCGCCGCAGGCCTACCTGGACGCGGGCGGGAAGGCGGCGCCGCCGTTGGGGGCCGCTGGGTGAGGGTGCGGGTGGCGTGGGCGGTTCAGGCGACCGCCAGGGGTGCTCATACGGTGCCGTCCGTGGGCTCACCATGGCCGGGCCGGTGCGGCGGACGCCGTAGGGCGGAAGACCTGCGCTGGTCGGAAGAACCGGGCCGGTGGGGACGTTCGTGCTCAGTGACTCGTGCGGCGCGCTCGATGCGCCCGGAACGATCTAGGGCCCGTCGGGCGTTGGGCAGTGCAGGACGACGGGGGTGGCGATGACGCGGGCGAGCAATACGCAGGGTGGGCCGGTGACGGTCAGTCGGGAGGGGCTGCCCGGCTGGCTCGACCCTGTCGTGCACGCCGTGGAGACGGTCGAGCCGCGGCAGCTGAGCCGCTTCCTGCCGCCGGAGGACGGCGCGGGGCGGCAGTCGGCCGTCCTGATCCTGTTCGGCGAGGGCGAGCGCGGCCCCGAGCTGCTGCTCATGGAGCGGGCGAGCTCGCTGCGGTCGCACGCGGGCCAGCCCTCGTTCCCCGGCGGCGCGCTCGACCCGGAGGACGGCGACCCGAAGGGCGACGGACTGCTCAGGGCCGCCCTGCGCGAGGCCGAGGAGGAGACCGGCCTCGACCCCGCCGGTGTCCAGCTCTTCGGCGTGCTGCCGAAGTTGTACATCCCGGTCAGCGGCTTCGTGGTGACCTCGGTCCTCGGCTGGTGGCGCGAGCCGAGCCCGGTCGGGGTCGTCGATCCGAACGAGACGGCCCGCGTCTTCACCGTACCCGTGGCGGATCTCACGGATCCGGACAACCGTGTGACGACCATCCATCCCAGCGGTCACCGAGGTCCGGCATTCCTGGTCGAATCGGCCCTGGTGTGGGGCTTCACCGCCGGAATCATCGACCGGCTGCTGCACTTCGCGGGCTGGGAGCGCCCGTGGGACCGCGAGAAGCGGGTCCCGCTCGACTGGCGCTCATGACAGGGTGGCGTCCGTGAACGTGCTGGACATCCTGTTGCTGGTCGCCGCCGTGTGGTTCGCGATCGTCGGCTATCGCCAGGGCTTCGTCGTCGGCATCCTGTCGGTGATCGGCTTCCTGGGCGGTGGTCTCGTCGCCGTCTACACGCTCCCCGTCATCTGGGACGCGGTGACCGACCACGCGGAGGTCGGCACGGTGGCCGCCGTGGTCGGCGTGGTCGTCGTCATCGTCTGCGCCTCCGTCGGCCAGGCTCTGACCACCCATCTGGGCAACAAGCTGCGCCGGTACATCACCTGGTCCCCGGCCCGCGCCCTGGACGCCACCGGCGGCGCCCTCGTCAACGTCCTCGCGATGCTCCTGGTCGCCTGGCTGATCGGCGCCACCCTCGCGCAGACCACGATGCCGACGGTCGGCAAGGAGGTCCGCGGCTCCAAGGTGCTGCTCGGCGTGCAGGAGGCGCTGCCCTCCGACGCCGACACCTGGTTCAAGGACTTCACCTCGGTCCTCGCGCAGAACGGCTTCCCGCAGGTCTTCAGCCCGTTCTCCAACGAGCCCATCAAAGAGGTCCAGCCGCCCGACCCCAAGCTCGCGAACAGCGCCGTGGCCACCCGCGCCCAGCGCTCCATCGTCAAGGTCATGGGCACCGCGCAGAGCTGCGGCAAGGTCCTGGAGGGCACCGGCTTCGTGTTCGGCGACCGCCGCGTCATGACCAACGCGCATGTCGTCGGCGGCGTCGACGAGCCCACCGTCCAGATAGGCGGCGAGGGCAGGAAGTACGACGCCACGGTCGTCCTCTACGACTGGGAGCGCGACATCGCCGTACTGGACGTGCCCGATCTGAAGGCGCCCGCGCTGCGGTTCACGTCGAAGGACGCGGCCGGCGGGGACAGCGCGATCGTCGCGGGGTTCCCGGAGAACGGCTCGTACGACGTCCGCTCCGCGCGCGTGCGCGGGCGCATCGACGCCCACGGACCGGACATCTACCACCGCGGCACCGTCAGCCGTGATGTCTACTCCCTCTACACGACCGTCCGCCAGGGCAACTCCGGCGGGCCGCTGCTCACCCCGGAGGGCGAGGTGTACGGCGTGGTCTTCGCGAAGTCGCTCGACGACGCCGACACCGGGTACGCGCTCACCGCGGACGAGATCCAGGAGGACATCGCCAAGGGGCGCACCGCGAACCAGCAGGTGGACAGCGACAGCTGCGCGCTGTGAGAGGTGTCGGAAGAGAGGCGCGTCAGCCTCGGGGATGACGCAGCCGTACCGAGACCCAGCGGGCCCGGCGGCGCAGGATGCGCGGAATGCCCACCCTCAGGTCCGCGCCGCCCGGCATGTGCGGGGCACCGCCCTGATGATGGGAGCTCAGGCCACCGCCCGAGCGCCGATTGCGTGCTGCGTCACTGTAGTCGTGCGTCCAGCCCATACCCCGACGTCTGCCCCTGCCCCAAGGTCGATAACCGCCCCCACGCCCCCCAATTGGCCTATGCGCCGGGCAAGTGGCCGTTCGTAGGACAGGTGTTCAGGTCCGGATACCGTTCGCGACGGAACGGTCACCGATCGGGTTCGGGATCCTTCAGCCAGTTGATCAGTTCGGTCGAGAAAGCGACCGGATCCTCCTCGTGCGGGAAGTGCCCGAGACCGTCGAACAGCCGCCAGCGGTACGGCGCTTCGACGTACTCCCCGGACCCCGCGGCGCTCCGTGTGCGCATCACCGGGTCGAGCGAGCCGTGCAGATGCAGCGTCGGCACCCGCACCGGCCGCTTCATGCGCCGGTTGAACTGGATGCCGTCCGGGCGGGCCAGCGAGCGCACCATCCAGCGGTACGGCTCGACGGAGCAGTGCGCCGTGGAGGGGATGCACATCGCCGCGCGGTACGTCTCCACCGCCTGGTCGTCCGGCAGGCGCGGTCCCGACCAGTCCCGGATCAGCTCGGCCACCAGCGCGCCGTCGTCCGCGGTCAGCCGGCGCTCCGGGATCCAGGGCCGCTGGAACCCCCAGATGTAGGAACCGGCACGCGTCTGCTTGACGTCCGAGAGCATCGCCGAGCGCCAGCGCCGGGGGTGCGGCATCGAGGCGACCGCGAGCCGCCGGACCAGCTTGGGGCGCATCGCGGCCGCCGTCCACGCCAGATAGCCGCCCAGGTCATGGCCGACCAGGGCGGCGTCCGGCTCACCCAGCGAGCGGATCACGCCGGTGACGTCCAGGGCGAGGTTGGCGGGGTCGTAGCCGCGCGGGGTGCGGTCGCTGCCGCCGACCCCGCGCAGGTCCATGGCCACGGCCCGGAAGCCGGCCTCGGCGAGCGCCTCCAGCTGGTGCCGCCAGGTCCACCAGAACTGCGGGAAGCCGTGCAGGAACATCACCAGCGGCCCGTCACCCAGTTCGGCGATGTGGAAGCGCGCCCCGTTGGCGGCCACGTCCCGGTGCGTCCAGGGGCCGTCGGGCCGTACGAGGGAAGCGGGCTGCTGCGCCGAGGGGCCGGCTGGATCGGTCATGACGACGAGCGTGCCACAGCCTCGATGGCCTTCGTGTTTCGGACCCGCTCCTCAAGGACCTTGTTGTCGCTGCCGGGGCGCGGGTGCGGCTTGGCGTTCTGCAGCACGCCCGCCGTCTCCTTCATCGACGCGGCGACCTTCTGCGGGCCCTTGCTCTTCTGTGCCTTCTTCGCGAAGACGACGCCGATCAGCGCGAGGACCAGCGCGACCAGCACGTTGGCGGCGAAGGACAGCAGGAAGCAGACCGCGAGGTTCCAGTCGCTCCAGGTCCGGATGCCGTACGCCAGGGCGAAGTTCAGCATCGGCAGGGAGAACAGCAGGACCGCGCCGGCCACGCTGAACGCGCCACCGCTCATCGCGCCCCGTTTGACGTCCTGCTTGAGCTGAGCTTTCGCCAGCGCGATCTCGTCGTGCACCAGCGCCGACATCTCGGTCGTCGCCTGGGCGAACAGCTGGCCGATGCTGCGTTCGGCGCCGACCGGGCTGCCGTCGGGTGCGCTCATCGCGGTCTCCCTCATTCCGACCAAGTGCGTATGGTCTCGTCCTTTTGTACCGTCCCGTCAGATCATGCCGGACGGTCGTCGTCCTCGCCTGCCCCGCCCGCCACTTCGGCAAGCCGCGCGTGCTCCGCGGCCTTCAGTTCGGCGATCCGGCGGTGCTCGGCGGCCTTGCGGTCGTAGATCGCCGCCATCCGCAGGTGATACTCCGGATCGTCCTCCTCGTAGACGTCCGGGATGCCGTCGAGGTCGTCGTCGCGCTCCTCGGTGTCGTACAGCCTGCGGTACTTGGCGTTGCGCAGCTTCAGCAGCACGGTCGCGAGGGTCGCCGCGATGAGCGAGCCGACCAGTACGGCGGCCTTGACCTCGTCGGTCATCGTGGCGTCGCCGTCGAAGGCGAGCTCCCCGATGAGCAGCGAGACGGTGAACCCGATGCCGGCCAGGGTGGCCACCGCGAACACGTCGGCCCACGCCAGGTCGTCGCTGAGCGAGGCCCGGGTGAAGCGGGCGGTCAGCCAGGTCCCGCCGAAGATGCCGAGCGCCTTGCCGACGACCAGCCCGAGCACCACGCCCAGCGTCTCCGGCTGCGTGAACACCTCGCCGAGCGCGCCGCCGGAGACGGAGACACCCGCGCTGAACAGGGCGAACAGGGGGACCGCCAGGCCCGCCGAGAGCGGTCGTACGAGATGCTCGATGTGCTCACCCGGGGAGTGCTTCTCGTCCTCCCTGGTGGTGCAGCGCAGCATCAGGCCCATCGCGACGCCCGCGATGGTGGCGTGGACCCCGCTGTTGTACATCAGCGCCCAGATCACCAGCGCGAGCGGGACGTAGACGTACCAGCCGTGTACGCCCTTCCGCAGCAGCAGCCAGAAGACCGCGAGGCCGACCACCGCGCCGCCGAGCGCGGCGAAGTCGATGTCCGCGGTGAAGAAGACCGCGATGATCAGGATCGCGAAGAGGTCGTCGACGACGGCGAGGGTGAGCAGGAAGGCGCGCAGGGCGCTCGGCAGCCAGGTGCCGATGACCGCGAGCACGGCGAGCGCGAAGGCGATGTCGGTGGCGGTGGGCACGGCCCAGCCGGCCGGCGAGCCGCCGCCGGTGACGTTGGTGAGCGTGTAGACGAGCGCCGGTACGGCCATCCCGCACAGGGCCGCGACCACGGGCAGCGCGGCCGCCCTGGGGTCCTTCAGGTCACCGGCGACGAGCTCGCGCTTGAGTTCGATGCCGGCCACGAAGAAGAAGATCGCGAGGAGTCCGTCGGCGGCCCAGTGCTCGATCGACAGGTCGAGTCCGAGGGCCGCGGGGCCCAGGTGGTAGTGGCTGACGCTCTCGTAACTGTCGTGCAGCGCGGGGACGTTCGCCCAGACCAGCGCGGTGACCGCGGCGATGAGCAGCAGCACACCGCCGACCGTCTCGGTGCGCAGCGCGTCCGCGACGAAGGTCCGCTCGGGGAGGGAGAGCCGTCCGAGGACCTTGCGAGTCGGCGCGGGCATGAGGGTGACCTCCGGTCGGTGGGCAGGGCGGGGCTACTCGCCGACCAGACTTCCCGGCACACCTTGAGGATCACGTTGTTTTGTTTACTTTACCTAAAAGGGGTGCCCGGCGCGTTTCCGTGCCGGGCACCCCCCTTCTGGAACGGGTCAGTCCTCGCTGGGCGCCGCCGGCAGCTTGGCCTGGATGAGGTCCATGACCGTCGAGTCCGTCAGCGTCGTCACGTCACCGAGCTGGCGGTTCTCGGCGACGTCCCGCAGCAGTCGGCGCATGATCTTGCCGGAGCGCGTCTTCGGCAGTTCCTGCACCGGCAGGATCCGCTTTGGCTTGGCGATCGGGCCGAGGGTGGCGCCGACGTGGTTGCGCAGGTCGGCGACGAGGCTCTCGTCCTCGGCGTTCGCCGTGCCGCGCAGGATCACGAAGGCGACGATGGCCTGCCCGGTCGTCTCGTCGGCGGCACCGACGACGGCGGCCTCGGCGACCGAGGGGTGGGACACCAGCGCCGACTCCACCTCCGTCGTGGAGATGTTGTGGCCGGAGACGAGCATGACGTCGTCGACCCGGCCCAGCAGCCAGATGTCGCCGTCGTCGTCCTTCTTCGCGCCGTCACCCGCGAAGTACTTGCCCTCGAAGCGTGACCAGTACGTGTCGAGGAAGCGCTGGTCGTCGCCCCAGATGGTGCGCAGCATCGACGGCCACGGCTCGGTCAGGACCAGGTAGCCGCCACCGCCGTTGGGGACTTCCTGAGCCTCGTCGTCCACCACGGTGGCCGAGATACCGGGCAGCGGGGTCTGGGCGGAACCGGGCTTGGTCGCGGTCACGCCCGGCAGCGGCGAGATCATCATCGCGCCGGTCTCGGTCTGCCACCAGGTGTCCACGATCGGCGTGGTGTCGGCACCGATGTGCTTGCGGTACCAGATCCAGGCCTCGGGGTTGATGGGTTCACCGACCGAGCCGAGGACGCGCAGGCTGGACAGGTCGAACTTCGCGGGGATGTCGTCGCCCCACTTCATGAACGTACGGATCGCCGTGGGCGCCGTGTACAGGATCGTCACCCCGTACTTCTGCACGATCTCCCAGAAGCGGCCCTGGTGCGGGGTGTCCGGGGTGCCCTCGTACATGACCTGGGTGGCGCCGTTGGCGAGCGGGCCGTAGACGATGTACGAGTGCCCGGTGACCCAGCCGACGTCCGCGGTGCACCAGTAGACGTCGGTCTCCGGCTTGAGGTCGAAGACGGCGTGGTGGGTGTACGCGGCCTGGGTGAGGTAACCGCCGGAGGTGTGCAGGATGCCCTTCGGCTTACCCGTCGTACCGGACGTGTACAGGATGAACAGCGGCTGCTCGGCGTCGAACGCCTCGGGGGTGTGCTCGTTCGGCTGCCGGTCCACGAGCTCGTGCCACCACACGTCCCGGCTGTCGTTCCAGGCGACCTCCTGGCCGGTACGGCGCACCACGAGCACGTGCTCGACATTGCCGGCCTTGTCGGCGGCCTCGTCGACGGCGGGCTTGAGCGCGGACGGCTTGCCGCGGCGGTAGCCGCCGTCGGTGGTGATGACCACCTTGGCGTCCGCGTCCTGGATGCGGGTGGCGAGCGCGTCCGCCGAGAAGCCGCCGAAGACCACGGAGTGCGCGGCGCCGATCCGGGCGCAGGCGAGCATCGCGATCGCCGTCTCGGGGATCATCGGCATGTATACGGCGACCCGGTCGCCCTTCTCGACTCCCAGCTCCAGCAGGGCGTTGGCGGCCTTGGAGACCTCGTCTTTGAGCTCGGCGTAGGTGATCGCGCGGCTGTCGCCGGGCTCGCCCTCGAAGTGGATGGCGACCCGGTCGCCGTTGCCCGCCTCGACATGCCGGTCGACGCAGTTGTACGCCACGTTGAGCTCGCCGTCCTTGAACCACTTGGCGAACGGCGGGTTCGACCAGTCCAGCGTCTCGGTCGGCTCCTTGGCCCAGCTCAGTCGGCGGGCCTGCGCGGCCCAGAAACCCAGCCGGTCAGCCTTGGCCTGCTCATACGCCTCCGCGGTGACGTTGGCGTTCGCCGCCAGGTCGGCGGGTGGCGCGAACCTGCGCTCTTCCTTGAGCAGGTTGGCCAGGCTCTCGTTGCTCACGGCATCTGCCTTTCCCAGGGTGTCCGTTGTGTCCCAGGCCACAGCTCATCAGACCAGGGATGCGATGACAAGGGTCGACCTGTAATTGGTTTAGACCTGTCGGATGTCGAGTCCGGCAGCCGAGGTCATTCGTACCCACGTACGCCGACCAGGCAGAGTTCAGCACTTGTAACGCCTTTCACACTCCCGCCCAAGTACGGGTGAAGGGGCCATCGGCGAAGGGAGCTTGCGTGGAAGGCATACGGGGTGGGCCGCGGGAGGCGGCTCGCGACCCACAGCTCTTCGAGGACTTCTACCGGCGCCATGTGGACGCGACGACATCCTTCGTGGCCCGGCGTGTCGCGGATCCGCACACCGTGGCCGACCTCACCGCCGAGATCTTCCTGGCGGTCCTGGACTCGGCCCACACCTACCGCCCCTCCCGGGGCAGCGAACGGGCCTGGCTGTACGGCATCGCGCGCAACGTGGTCTCTTCCGAGCGCCGTCGGGTCGCCCGCGAGTCCGAGCGTGACCGGCGCATCTCCGGCCGACGGCTGCTGGAGCCCGACGACATCGCCCGCCTGGAGGACAAGCTCGACGCCGAGAGCCCGGGCCGCCGCGCCCTGGCCGCGCTGGAACGGCTCCCCGCGGGGGAGAGAGCCGTCCTGGAACTGATCGCGGTCGACCAGCTGACGGTTTCCGAGGCCGCCGGCGCACTGGGCATCACCCAGGTCACGGCCCGAGTACGGCTGCACCGGGCGCGCAGGTCAATGCGCGGGGCGGCGGGTGGGCCCACCGACGGACCCCTCGGCACATCCCTGTCATACGTCACCGGAGGAACCGGGGGAGAGGCATGACCACCAGGACGACCTTCGAGGACCGGCTGCTGGCAGAACTGCGCCGCGAGATCGACCTGCGCGCGGACGCCCGTACGACGGACGCGGCGCCGACGTCCCAGTGGCGCCGCCGCCTCACGGCCCTCACCGTGCCGAGGCTCGGCCTCGTCGCCCTGGCCTGCGCCGCTGTCGCGGGCGCCTGGGTGCTGATGCCGGGCTCCCCCGCCGAAAGCCCGGCCTACGCGGTGGTGTCGCACCCGGACGGGAGCGTGACGGTCACCATGAATGACTTCGGCCTCGGCGGCACCCTGCCGGACGGCCTCGTCGAACGGCTCAAGGAGAACGGCATCCACGTGGTCGTGGATGAACCCCCGAACGGCTATGAGTGCACCGAGCCCCGGGGGAAGGGGGTCCCGAACCGCTCCGGTCCGAGCGAGGGCCCCAGCTGGGTGTTCGACCTGCGGCGCGGGGACTCCCTGGTCCTCGAAAAGCTGGGGCAGCGCCGGCCCGACGGGAATTTTCAGCGGGTCACCGGCTACCTCTTCGTCCGCGGTGAGGTCACCCCGTGCCATCCGATTCCCGCCCCGGAGCCCAGCCCGGCTCAGACGTCCGGTCTCCGCTGAGCAGGGGGTGGGCGCGCTGTTGCTTCAGCGCGCCCAGGGGCTTCGGCTACGCAGGGCTGTGCAGGCCCTCCGCATCGCTCACATGGCCGAACACCGCTGTGCCGGACGCCTCGGTGAGCAGATACGACTGCGCCTCGCCCACATGGAAGTACATGCCGTGCAGCTCCAACTCCCCGTCCCCCAGGGCCCGGGCGACCGAGTCGTGGGCGCTGAGGTGCTCCAACTGCTGCACCACGTTGGTCAGGCTGAGCTGCTCGACCGCGTCGGCGGGGGCCCGCCCGGCCAGCTTCGCCCACGGTCGGCCGTCGTCGGCCATCCGCTCCAGACTCGGCAGGCCGTGCCGCAGCCACCGCTTCAACGGGGTCCGGGTCCCGCCCGGCTCGGAGTTGAGGAGCGCCTGCATGGCCCCGCAGCCGGAGTGCCCGCACACCGTGATGGACCGCACCTTCAGCACGTCCACCGCGTACTCGATCGCGGCCGCCACCGAGTCGTCCCCGCTCTCCTCGCCGGGCAGCGGCACGAGGTTGCCCACATTGCGCACCACGAACAGGTCGCCCGGACCACTGGAGGTGATCATCGAGGTGACCAGCCGTGAGTCGGCGCAGGTGAGGAAGAGCTGGGCCGGCTGCTGGCCCTCGCGAGCCAGCCGGGCAAGCTCCCCGCGCACCAGGGGAGCGGTGTTGCGCTGGAACGCGCTGATGCCACGGGCCAGTTCGCTCGACTCGCGGGACGACGCGCTCGGCGCGTGTGCCGCACCGGGCTCACCCGGTTCATTCGGTGCACCGGGTTCTCCGGCGGGCGGCGCGAAGTTCGGGCGCTCGCACTGGTGGTTGCGCCAGGCCGTCCAGGGGCGGCAGCGGCAGTCGGCCGCATCGGACGGCTCGGCGATGCGTGTGCCCGGTCTGCGCCCGGTCAGCTCGACGGAACCGCCCTGCGCGGTGTGTGTCCTCTGCCAGTCCTGCAGGGCCTCGTACGCCGCGTGGTCCATGAACGATCCGTCCAACTCCACGACGGCGTCGGCCCCTTGGGGTACGAGATGCAGGGCCCGGCTGAGCCGGGGCACCGCGAGGAACGTCAACTGTCCTCGCACATGGACGTGATGGACTCCTTCCCTCTCGTCGTGCGTGATGCGGGTGCGGGTGAGGCGGTGCAGGGCGACCCCGACGGCGACGGCGATCCCCAGGATCACGCCTTCCAGGACGCCGAACAGGATCACGCCGAGGGTGGTGACGGCGTAGACCAGAACTTCCCGGTGGCGGGTCACCGTGCGGATGTGGTGCAGGGACACCATCTGGATGCCGACGGCCATCACCAGGGCGGCGAGCGAGGCGAGCGGGATGAACTCCAGGACGGGGACCATCAGCAGTGCGGCGATCACTACGAGAACGCCGTGCAGCATCGTGGAGTTCCGGCTGACGGCACCGGACTGGACATTCGCCGAACTCCGCACCGCCACACCGGCGACGGGCAGTCCGCCGAGCGTGCCGGAGACGATGTTGGCGGCGCCCTGTCCGAGCAGTTCGCGGTCCAGGTCGGAGCGGCCGACACGGGCGCCGCGGCCGGTGCCGCCGCTCGCGGCGATCAGGTCGGGGCGTCCGGCCACCAGCTTGTCCACGGCGACCGCGCCGAGCAGCGACTGCACGCTGCACACCAGCGTGGTGGTGAGCACGGCGGCGGCGAGGCCCAGTACCGGGCCCTCGGGGAGCCCGGCCAGGGCGTGGCTGCTCCAGGACGGCAGGTCGACCTTGGGCAGGGTCAGTCCGGTCAGCGAGGCGGCGGCGGTGGCTCCGGCGACGGCGACGAGCGCGGCCGGGAGCCGGCGCAGCAGCTGACCGGCCCGGCCGGGGATGCGCGGCCAGAGGAAGAGCAGTGCCAGGGTCAGCGCGCTCACGGACACCGCGGCCGGCTGGACCTGCGCCAACTGGGCGGGCAGACCGCGGAGGTTGGCGAGGACGGAGCTCTGCGGGGTGCCGCCGAGCACGATGTGCAGCTGGGCGACGGCGATGGTGACGCCGATGCCGGCGAGCATGCCGTGCACGATGGCTGGGCTGACGGCGAGCGCGGTGCGGGCCACGCGCAGGCAGCCGAGGCCCAGTTGGGCAAGGCCGGCGAGGACCGTGATCGCGCAGGTCGTCCGCCAGCCGTAGCGGTGGATCAGGTCGGCGGTGACCACGGTGAGTCCGGCGGCGGGGCCGCTGACCTGGAGCGGGGAACCGCCGAGCCGGCCGGCGACGATCCCCCCGACGGCCGCGGCCACCAGACCGGCCTGCAGGGGCGCGCCGGTGGCGAGGGCGATGCCGAGGGACAGGGGCAGGGCGATCAGGAAGACCGCGATCGAGGCCGACACGTCGGCGCCCGCGATGCGGAAGCGGCGGGGCGGGGTCGGCGGCGGACTGTGGGGTCGGTGGATGCGCCTCGTGCGGTTCGAGTCGCTCGGGTCGGTGGGGCGGGTGGGGACGCAGGCTGACATGTTTTCCCGTCTCCTCCGGGGCAGCGCGGTCGCGGAACAGGTGGTCCCCCGTCGAGGCGGGGGGTTGGGTCGCGGCCGTGGGTCACGGCGTGCAGCGGCGGGATGAATCAACGCTCGGTAAATGAATCGTAATGCAGAGTAAAGGGCAGGCATAGAATTTCCGTGCAAATGGGCTAATAAGTCACCTGCGCAGGTGAAGTGGCAATTTCATCGGCTTGTCGTACTAATTCCTTCTCGGCCCCATGCGAACTTGACGGCGCTGTCGTTGGCCCCGAGAGAAGGAAGAAGGTGGGCGGAACATGGCCGCCACCCAGAGGATTGCCGCGGGAGCCGTGGTCGCCGCGGTCTGCGCCGCCTCGCTCGCCGGTTGCGCGACCGGCGCCGACGTCTCCGAGGGAGGAGCCGCCGGCCCGCAGAAGGCGAAGCCCGCCCAGGCCCCGCCCAAGAAGGTGTTCCGCCTGATCGGCGACGGCTCCACCGCGTACACCGGAGCGCAGCCGCATCTGCCCAGAGCCGAACGCCTCAAGCCCGGCGAGAAGCCCCCGCAGTTCGTGGTGTTCTCCTGGGACGGGGCCGGCGAGGACAGCCAGAAGCTGTTCTCCCACTTCCGCGAGGTCGCCAGGGCGAACCACGCGACGATGACGTACTTCCTCAGCGGCGTGTACATGCTGCCGGAGGACAAGCGCGACGAGTACAGGCCGCCGCAGCACTCCCCGGGCCGCTCCGACATCGGCTTCAACGACAAGCAGGGCATCGCCGACACCGTGAAACAGCTGCGCCTCGCGTGGCTGGAGGGCAACGAGATCGGCACCCACTTCAACGGCCACTTCTGCGGCAGTCGCGGCGGGGTCGGCCAGTGGTCGGTCGAGGACTGGAAGGACGAGACCGCCCAGGCGAAGAAGTTCGTGAAGTCCTGGAAGACCAACACCGGGATGACGAAGGCCTCCCCGCTGCCCTTCGACTACGACAAGGAGCTCATCGGCGCCCGCACCCCCTGTCTCGAAGGCCAGAAGAACTTCATGAAGGCCGCCCGGGAGCTGGGCTTCCGCTACGACACCAGCGGGGTCAACGAGCAGCTCTGGCCGAAGAAGAAGCAGGGCCTGTGGGACCTGTCGATGCAGCTCGTGCCCTTCCCCGGGCACTCCTACGAACAGCTCACCATGGACTACAACTTCATGGTCAACCAGTCCGGCACCGCGACCCAGGGCAACCCCGGCAAGTTCGAGTTCTGGGGCGACCAGATGCGCGACGGGCTGCTCAAGGGCTTCCACCGGGCCTACGACGGCAACCGCGCGCCCCTGATCATCGGCAACCACTTCGAGTCCTGGAACGGCGGCACCTACATGCGCGCCGTCAAGGAGACCATCGAGCGGGTGTGCAACAAGTCCGACGTGCGCTGTGTCTCGTTCCGGCAGCTGGCCGACTGGCTGGACGCCCAGGACCCGAAGACCCTGGAGAAGCTGGCCGCCCTGGGAGTCGGCGAGGCGCCGAAGCAGGGCTGGCAGGCCTTCCTGTCCGGCCGGCCGGCCCCGGCGCCGAAGGGCGTACCGGGGGCGCCGGCGGCCAAGAAGCAGTAGGCGCCCGGCGGTTGTCCGGCGCTTGTGCAGCGGTTGTTTCCGGTACTTTCCGGCGGTTGTCCGGCTGTTGTCCTCAGACGGCCGCCACCGCGCTCTCACCGAGCACGAACGAGGGGTCGATCTGCGCCGCCAGGTCGGCCCCCGTGCGTTCGTTGCCCCAGGACTGGGCGTTCTTCAGGTGGAAGTGCACCATCTGCCGGGTGTAGCGCTCCCAGTCCCGCAGCTCGTACGTCGCGTCCACGGCGGTCCGCAACCGGTGCAGGGCGCGCCGGTTGATGTCCTCCAGGAGCGCGAACCGGGGCGGCCGGCCCTTCTCCAGGGCACGCACCCAGTCGGAGTGCCCGACCGTCACCAGCAGGTCGTCCCCGACTTCGGCGCGGAGGAAGTCGAGGTCGTCCTGACCCTGCACCTTGTTGCCGACGACCTTCAGGACGACACCGAAGTCGCGGGCGTACTCCTTGTACTGGCGATAGACGGAGACCCCCTTCCGGGTCGGCTCGACGACGAGGAACGTGATGTCGAAGCGGGTGAACATGCCGGAGGCGAAGGAGTCCGAGCCCGCCGTCATGTCCACCACGACGTACTCGCCCTGCCCGTCCACCAGGTGGTTCAGGCACAGCTCCACCGCTCCGGTCTTGGAGTGGTAGCAGGCGACCCCCAGATCGGCGTCTGTGAAGGGGCCGGTGACCAGCAAACGGACGACGTCGCCGTCGAGTTCCACCGGCCGGGCGCAGGCGTCGTAGACCGGGTTGTCCTCGCGCACCCGCAGCAGCCGGGACCCCTCGCCGGGCGGGGTTGTCTTGATCATTTCCGTGGCGGAGGTGATGCGCGCGTTGGTGCCGCGCAGGTACTCCTTGATCAGCGGCAGCCGATCACCCAGGGCGGGCAGAGCTGCCGCCTCCGCCTCGTCCAGGCCGAGCGCCGGGCCCAGGTGCTGGTTGATGTCGGCGTCGACGGCGATCACCGGCGCACCGGTGGCCGCGAGGTGGCGGATGAACAGGGAGGACAGTGTGGTCTTGCCGCTGCCGCCCTTCCCGACGAAAGCAATTTTCATGTTCACGAAGCGTAGTGGGGTGATAGCTGTATGTGGCAGGCGTACGTGAAGAAGACCACTCCATCGAGGGGTGCGGGGCCGGGTTGCGTAGTGTCGTACTCATGAGTACGACAGGCGCGACCGCCGATCCGCTCGCGGCCCTGGGTTCGCTGCCCGGGGTGGCCGATTCCGTGGAGTCCGTGCGCAAGTCCGTGGACCGGGTCTACGGACACCGCGTCATGCGGCGCCGCAGCAACGAGATCACCTCCGAGGCGGCCCTGCGCGGTGCCCGCGGCTCAGCCGCGCTGTCCGGCGCCGACTGGGCCCTCGAAGAGGTGCGCCGACGCTCGGACTTCGGCGTCGACGACGAGGCACGGGTCATGGGCGCGGCCCTCAGGCTGACTGCCGAGGCCGGTCAACTGCTGTCCATCTGGCGGCAGTCGCCCCTGCGGGTGCTGGCCCGGCTGCACTTGGTGGCCGCGGCCGACAAGGGCGATGAGATCGGGCGTCCGCGGCAGGCCGGCGAGACCGTCGACGAGCCGCTCATCGAGCTGCCGCTGCCGAGCGCGGCCGAGGTCTCGGGTCGCCTCGAGGGCCTGTCCGAGCTGATCAGCGCGGGCAGCTCCGCCCCCGCGCTGGTCACGGCCGCCGTCGTACAGGGAGAACTCCTCGCTCTGCGGCCCTTCGTCTCCCACAACGGCCTGGTCGCGCGCGCGGCCGCGCGGATCGTCCTGGTCGGCAGCGGTCTCGACCCCAAGTCGGTCTGCCCGGCGGAGGTCGGTCACGCCGAACTGGGGCGGGCGGCCTATCTGGCGGCGCTCGACGGCTACGTCTCCGGCACCCCCGAAGGCATGGCCGCCTGGATCGCCCACTGCGGCAGCGCGATCGAACTGGGTGCGCGCGAGTCGACGGCGGTGTGCGAGGCGCTGCAGCGCGGGGCGGCGTAAAGCTCCCTGAACAGGGTTGCGGCGGTACGAGTCCTCGTACCGCCGCTGGCATGTTCACCGGGTTACCAAGCGTCCTCGATATATTGCCCATCAGGCCGGGAACTTTGCCCGTCACCTGGTGCGGCTGGCCCGTAATCGACGGGTCGACGTCGCGTGGGTGCTCGATGTCCATGCTCGGTCCGTGGGGCCAAATGCGTTATTAAGGTGATCCTCTCGGATGTCCTTGGTCTCGCGGGCCGTTAACCCCTTTGTACTCCAGGACCGGAGCAAGCGGAACCCCTGGCCGTCGTTCTTTACTTTTATCTCAAATAGGCTTGAAGTGGGCTGAATCGCCTCGGGTCGCTGTCTCAGGCCACCGTCGCCCGGCGCCGATTCGCATACCAGACGAGACCCGCCGTGGCCGCCGCCGCTCCTATCGCGGCGACCGCGACAAGCGCCGGACGAGGCGGTACGGCGAATCCCGGCAGTCGCTGCTTGAGCCGGACCGGCCGGTGGAAATCGAGGATCGGCCACCCGCGCGCGAGAGCCTCACGACGCAGCGCCCGGTCCGGGTTGACCGCATGCGCATGACCCACGGCTTCGAGCATCGGCAGATCGGTCGCCGAGTCGCTGTAGGCGTAGCAGCGCTCCAGGTCGTAGCCCTCGGACTCGGCCAGTTCCTTGATCGCCTCGGCCTTCGTCGGGCCGTACGCGTAGTACTCCACCTCGCCGGTGAAGCAGCCGTCCTCGCCCACGACCATGCGCGTGGCCACCACCCGGTCGGCGCCCAACAGTTCACCGATCGGCTCGACCACCTCGGCGCCGGACGTGGAGACGATGACCACGTCCCGGCCGGCGGTGTGGTGCTCCTCGATGAGCGAGGCGGCCTCGTCGTAGATGATCGGGTCGATCAGGTCGTGGAGCGTTTCGGCCACGATCTCCTTGACCTGCTGGACGTTCCAGCCGCGCACGAGTGCGGAGAGGTACTCGCGGGTGCGCTCCATCTGGTCGTGGTCCATACCGCCGACGAGGAAGACGAACTGGGCATAGGCGGTCCGCAGGGCGGCCCTGCGGTTGATCAGGCCGCCTTGGTAGAACGACTTGCTGAACGTGAGCGTGCTCGACTTCGCAATGACCGTCTTGTCCAGGTCAAAGAAGGCAGCTGTGCGGGGCAAGGAGTGGTTTTCCACGACCCGAGCATAGGCGCAGCCCATTCGGCGTAAGGTGGGACGCATGGGTTTGCCTGAGAGGGCTCTCGGGTACACCATGGAAGTCACGGATCGTTCGCGACCGTGCTAACCCGGCCCGGCTCCTCCCCCCCCGAGTCGGCCGTGGAGACGACCCCCACTCTCCCCCCCGGTGGGGGTCGTCGCATGTCCGGGTGGGTTTTCTCTCTTCCCTGCGCGGTTCCCTGACCGCTTCGAGGCGGCTTCGGTCGCCTCTTCCACATGCCCGTGATCCGTCACGTTGTGTAGCCGTCGGGCTGCGCTGCGGAGGTCGTACACAGGCCGCACTGGGCTCACCGGTATGGGTGATGGCGATATTCACAACCGCTGAGTTGTCCACAGTTATCGACCAAGATCCACACGATTTCCGGGATCGCTGCACCGTGATTCCAACGCGTCCCGCTCCGACCGACTTCATGGCCGGTTCTGGTTAGTCGGGTGTGTTTGGCCGGTTCGTATCGGCCGTTCATATGGAGGCCGGTTGCCGGTTCTTCACAGGTTTGGGAATCGCGGGGCCGAAGGGGCCGCGTGAGAGAGGTGCTGCACGGCCCTGGCGCGGTGCAGTGAAGGGGGATGTAGACGTGACCGCAGCCGTCACACACGATCCGCAGCCCACCGCCGGAGGGCGGCCGGGGCAGCCGTTGATCGTCACCGAGGACGAGGACCTGCTCGACGATCTGCTGCGCCTGTGCGCGGCGGCCGGAGCTAAAGCCGAGGTGCACCACGGGGTGCCGGAGCCCAGAGGCAACTGGGAGGCGGCCCCGCTCGTCCTGGTCGGCGACGACGCCGCCCACCGTGTGCGGGGGGCCGCGCGTCGACGCGGAGTGGTGCTCGTGGGCCGGGACCAGGACGACTCGGGGGTGTGGAAACGGGCCGTCGAGATCGGCGCCGACCACGTCCTGATGCTGCCCGACGGCGAGCAGTGGCTGGTCGACCGCATCGCCGACGTCACCGAGGGCGTCGGCAGGCCCGCCCTCACCGTCGGAGTCATCGGCGGCCGCGGCGGGGCCGGAGCCTCCACGCTCGCGTGCGCCCTCGCCGTCACCTCCGCGCGTGAGGGCCTGCGCACGCTCCTCGTGGACGCCGATCCGCTGGGCGGCGGACTCGATGTACTCCTCGGTGGCGAGAGCACCGAAGGGCTGCGCTGGCCCGCGTTCGCCGCCTCACGCGGACGGGTCGGCGGTGGTGCCCTGGAGGAGTCGCTGCCGCGGCTGCACTCGCTGCGGGTGCTGAGCTGGGATCGCGGCGACCGGATCGCCGTGCCGCCCCAGGCCGTGCGGGCGGTCCTCGCCGCGGCCCGGCGCCGGGGCGGCACCGTCGTCGTCGACCTGCCGCGCCGCCTGGACGACGACGTCGCCGAGGTGCTCGCCCAGCTCGACGTCGGGATTCTCGTGGTCCCCGCCGAACTGCGGGCCGTCGCCGCAGCCGGCCGCGTGGCCTCCGCCGTCGGCATGGTCCTGCGGGATCTGAGGGTGGCGGTACGCGGCCCGTACGCACCCGGCCTCGACGACCGCGAGGTGGCCCGGTTGCTCGGACTGCCCCTGGTGGGCGAGGTGCCGGTCGAGTCCGCACTGCAACGGCCCCAGGGGAGCGAGGCACCGCCGGGCGCGGCCGTACGAGGGCCGTTGGCCCGGTTCTGCAAGGAGTTCTGGGAGCGCGCGTTGGTCGAGGCGAGGGCGGCATGAGCGGGCGGTACGCGGATGCGTGGACGGACGGCGTGGCAGGCGGGGCAATCGGGCGGCGCGGAGCGGGTGCGGCAGCTGCGGAGCGGGTGGGCGAGCGGGGGACGGAAGGGCGAGTCTCGGACCGTTCGGACGAGCGATGGCGGGTGGCGGGGGTAAAGGCTCAACGGCAGACGGCCGTGGGCGGGGCTGATCAGCGGCGGGGGGCGGGGGGATCTTCGGAAGGGCCTCCGGGCGGTTCTTCGGGCGTGTCCGTCGGATGGGGACGGCCGGGTGGGTCTTCGGGCGAGGCCGGTGAGCCACGGCCTTCACGGGGGTCGGCCGTGGGCTCCGCGGACGGTGCGGACATGGCTTCCGGACTGCTGGACGGCGTACGGCAGTGGCTGGCCGAGAGCGGGGCCGAGCCGACGCCCGCGCGTGTGGCGCAGGCGCTGCGGGAGCAGGGGCGGGTCCTCGGGGATGCCGAAGTCCTAGGCGCGGCGGAGCGGTTGCGGTCCGAGCTGGTCGGCAGCGGGCCCCTGGAGCCGCTGCTCACCGACCCGTCGGTGACCGATGTCCTGGTCTCGGCGCCGGACCGGGTCTGGGTGGACCGGGGCGGCGGACTCGAGCTGACCGCCGTCTCCTTCCCGGACGCGGCCGCCGTACGACGTCTCGCGCAGCGACTGGCCGCGGTCGCCGGGCGGCGCCTGGACGACGCGCGGCCCTGGGTGGACGCCCGGCTGCCGGACGGGACCCGGCTGCACGCGGTGCTTCCCCCGGTCGCCGTCGGCTGTGCCTGTCTGTCGCTGCGGGTCGTACGGCCGCGTGCGTTCACGCTGGACGAGCTGGTCGCGGCCGGCACGGTGCCGCCGGGCGGGGACCGGGTGCTGCGGGCGCTGCTCGACACGCGGCTGTCCTTCCTCATCAGCGGCGGTACCGGTACGGGCAAGACGACATTGCTCAGCGCGTTGCTGGGCCTTGTCGGGCCCGGCGAGCGGATCGTGCTCGCGGAGGACTCGGCGGAGCTCAGGCCGGACCATCCGCACGTCGTCCGACTGGAGACCCGACCCGCCAACCAGGAGGGCGCCGGGCTCGTCACGCTGGAGGACCTCGTACGGCAGGCGCTGCGGATGCGGCCCGACCGGCTGGTCGTGGGTGAGGTGCGAGGGTCTGAAGTAGTGCATCTGCTGGCCGCGTTGAACACGGGCCACGAAGGCGGCTGCGGGACCGTGCACGCGAATGCGGCGGCCGATGTACCGGCCCGTCTCGAGGCGCTGGGGACGGCCGCCGGGCTCGACCGGGCCGCGCTGCACAGCCAGTTGGCGGCCGCGCTGTCGGTCGTACTGCATCTCGTGCGCGACCGGGCCGGGCGGCGGCGGATCGCTGAGGTGCGGGTGCTGGAGCGGGACTCCTCGGGCCTGGTGCGGACGGTGCCGGCGCTGCGGTGGGGTGCGGAGGCGTTCGCGTACGAGCGGGGGTGGGAGCGGTTGCGGGGGCTGCTGGGGGAGGCGGGGTGACTTCGGCGCAACGGGTGGCGGTTGAGGTGGCATCGGTGACGGCCGAGGCGGCATCGGTGGCGGCGTGACGGCTGGGACGACGGAAGGGACTTGGTGATCGGGATGGGTGAGATGTCGGTGGGGGCGATGGGTGTGGCTGTGGCGTGCCTCGGGGTGGCCGTGTGGCTGGTGGGCGGGCGGCGGGCCGGGGCGCGGCGGGCGCAGGCGGTGTTGGCGGGCGGCGGGGGTGTGGGGGTCGGGCCTCCGCCGTGGCGGTGGCTGGTGGTGGAGGTGTCGCGGGCTCGCGGGCGGCTCGGGTTCGAGTGGTGGGCTGCGGTGGCCGGGCTGCTGC
This sequence comes from Streptomyces sp. NPDC048420, assembly GCF_040651535.1. Lineage (NCBI taxonomy): Bacteria > Bacillati > Actinomycetota > Actinomycetes > Kitasatosporales > Streptomycetaceae > Streptomyces > Streptomyces sp. NPDC048420. Next base: position 92,807 of record NZ_JBEZKG010000023.1, on the reverse strand, counting down.
TCGCCGTGCTGGGAGCTTCGGTGCTGCCGGTCGTCGCGGGGGCGGCCGGGGTGCCGTTGCTGCGACGGGTGCGGCTGACCCGGGAGGCGCGTCGGGTGCGTGAGCGTCGGGCGGATGCGGTGATCGCGCTGTGCGCGTCGGTCGCCGGGGAGGTGCGGACGGGACAGCAGCCGGGGGAGGCGCTGATGCGGGCCGTGCGGGACTTCGAGAGGGCGGGGGGCGGTGGAGCCGGCTCGGGTGGGCTCGGTTGTGGCGACTCTGGTTCCGGAGCGCCCGGGGCCGGGCGGCGCGGCTTTCGGAGGCTGTGGGCAGGTGGGCAGGTCGGTTCCGGTGGGTCGGAGTCCGGCGGGTTCGGGGAGGCGCAGGCGACTGTGCTCGCGGCGGCCCGCTTCGGTGGGGATGTTCCGGGGGCGCTCGCGGTGGCGGCTCGGCGGCCGGGAGCCGAAGGGCTGTCGGGGCTCGCCGCGTGTTGGCGAGTGGCCGTGGACCAGGGCGCGGGGCTTGCGGCGGGGCTCGATCGGCTCGAAGGGGCGCTGCGGGCCGAGCGGGACCAACGAGCCGATCTGCGCGCCCAGTTGGCGGGAGCGCGGTCCACGGCGTGGATGCTCGCCGCGCTGCCGGCCCTCGGACTGGGCCTGGGTGCCGCCCTCGGCGCCGATCCGCTGCACGTCCTGCTGCACACCGGTGCCGGACTGGGCTGCCTGCTGGTCGGCGGAGTGCTGGAGGGCGTCGGGATGTGGTGGGCGATGCGGATCGTACGGGGAGCTGAGACGGCGTGAGCTCGGAAGTTGTCCACAGCCTGGGGGTGGTCGAGGGGGCGGCCTTGGCAGTCGCCTGGCTGGCCCGGTCGGTCGCCACGATGCGGCACGAGCGGAGACTGCGGCGGCGGTTGGGTGAGTTGCTGGCCGCCGCGGAGGTCACGGTCGAGATCCCGTGGTTCAGGAGGCGGGATCTCGTGCGGCGGTGGCTGCCCGTGGCCGGGGTGGGCTTGGCCGGGTGGGTTCTGGTCGGTGGGGTCGCCGGTGTCGTGGTCGGGCTGGTCGTCGCGGCGGGGCTGTGGCGGTGGCGGCTTCGGCAGTCGGCCGGGGTGGGCGTCCAGGAGGCCGATGCGCGCGAGGCGGCCCGGCAACTGCCGCTCGCCGCCGACCTGCTGGCCGCCTGTATCGCGGCGGGCGCCGGTCCCGTCATCGCGGCGCAGGCGGTCGGCGAGGCGTTGGGCGGTCCCGTCGGAGAGGGGCTCGCGCGTGGGGCGGCCGAGGTGCGGCTCGGCGGGGAGCCGGGCGAGGCCTGGCGCAGGCTCGCCTCGACACCGGGTGCCGGGGCGCTGGCGCGGCTGCTGGAACGGGCCGATGTGACCGGACTGCCCGCGGCCGGACCGGTCGCCGCACTCGCGGCGGACGCCCGCGCCGACTGGGGACGTGCCGCGACGGAACGAGCCCGGCGGGCCGCCGTGCTGGTCACCGCGCCGGTGGGGCTGTGTTTCCTGCCCGCGTTCATCGCCGTCGGCGTCCTGCCGATCGTGATCGGGCTCGCGGGTGGGGTGCTGGGAGGAGGTGGGCGGTGACTTGCGGCGGCCGGTGATCCGGCGGACGAGTAGTTCGGACAGATGGTCAACAGGACTGATTCCTTACGGGGGTTGAGATGTACAAGGCGGTTTGGGCGCGGGTGCGTGCCGTGGTGTGCGGGGTAGTGGGCAGGGCGCGGTCGATGCGTGGGGACACGGGGATGGTCACCTCGGAGTACGCGATGGGGATCGTCGCGGCGGTGGCGTTCGCGGTCGTGCTCTACAAGGTGGTGACGAGTGGGGCCGTCAGCGCGGAGCTCCAGGCCATCGTGAAGCGGGCGCTCGATGCGAAGGCGTGAACGGGGTTCGGACCAGGGGTTCGTGACGGCTGAGTCGGCCATGGTGCTGCCCGTGCTGGTGATGTTCGCGACGGCACTGGTGTGGGGGCTGCTCGTGGTGGCCGCGCAGATCCAGTGCGTGGACGCGGCCAGGACGGGCGCCCGCGCGGCGGCCCGCCAGGATCCCACCGACGCGGTCGTCCGGGTGGCCCGGGACACGGCACCGCACGACGCGGAGGTGACGGTCGCCCGCGAGGGCGACCGGGTCCGGGTGGTGGTCGTGGCGAGGCCTCCCGCGCTGGACGGCCTGCCGTTCGAAGTGCGGGAGGAGGCCGTGGCATTGGTGGAGGAGACGGTGGAGGGAGGGAGATGAGCGGCGGACCGGCGGAGGGTGGGGCCTCGGGGCAGGGTGCCGCCATCGCTTCGGCGGCCACGCTGGGGCGCGTCGAGGAAGGGGCCGTCACCGTTCAGGTTGCCTCGCTGGGTCTCGTCGAAGAGGGAGCCGGCATCGCTCTGTCCGTCACGCCGGGTCGCGCCGAGGAGGGGGCCGCCCTCCTTCGGGCCGCCGCTCTTCGCCGCGTCGGCGCATGGTTCCTGCGGCGCGTCGGCGACTGCTCTGCCGACGTCCGCCGGGCCGTTGGCCGGTGTGTCGGTGTGCACCTCAGCGCTGCTCGGTCCGACCGGGGTTCCGCCACCGTCTGGAGTGTGGGTGCCATCGCGGTGCTGTGCGTGGTGTTCGGGGGCGTGCTCTCGCTCGGGCAGGCCGTCGTCGTACGGCATCGTGCGGCCGGTAGTGCGGATCTTGCGGCCCTTGCGGCGGCGGATCACTGGGCCGACGGTTCCGCGGGGGCCTGCGCCCGGGCGGAGGGGGTGGCGCGGGCTCAGGGTGCGCGGCTGGTGCGGTGCGCGATGGTCGGGGAGATCTCGGACGTGACGGCGGCCTCGGGGAGGGGCCCGTTCACGGCGGAGGTCAGGGCAAGGGCGGGACCTGCGGGGCCGGTTCCGTCGGAGGCTCTGTTGCCGCCGGGCTCCGAGCGGGCGTCACGTCCTGGTGGTCCGGTGACTCCTGGTGGTCCGGCTTCGGATCGGCGAGACCAGCTTCGGAGAGCTCTGGAGCCACCACCTCCCCCTCCTCCGGCGCTCCCCGCAACAGCACCGTGAGCAGCCGTACCGCCCCCCTCTTGTGCAGTGGGTCGTTGCCGTTGCCGCACTTGGGGGACTGGATGCAGGACGGGCAGCCGGCGTCGCACTCGCAGGAGGCGATGGCCTGGCGGGTGGCGGTGAGCCAGGCGCGGGCAGTGTGGAAGGCGCGCTCCGCGAAGCCCGCGCCGCCCGGGTGGCCGTCGTAGACGAAGACCGTGGGCAGCAGTGTGTCGGGGTGCAGGGGGATCGACACCCCGCCGATGTCCCAGCGGTCGCAGGTCGCGAAGAGGGGCAGCAGGCCGATCGAGGCGTGTTCGGCGGCGTGCAGGGCGCCGCCGAGGATCTCCGGGTTGATCCGGGCCTCGTCGAGCTGGTCCTCGGTGACCGTCCACCACACCGCGCGCGTGCGCAGCGTACGAGGAGGGAGGGCGAGTTTCGTCTCGCCGAGCACTTCGCCGGTGATCAGACGTCTGCGGAGGAAGGAGACCACCTGGTTGGTGACCTCGACGGAGCCGTAGCACAACCTGCCCTCGCCCCAGGGGACTTCGACGTCCGTCTCCAGGACGGCGATGGAGGTCGTGTCCCGGGCGACCGTCGAGTACGACGGGCTCGCCTGCTCGACCAGGGCCACCGAGTCCTCCAGGTCCAGCGACCGGACCAGGTACGTACGGCCCTGGTGGAGATGGACCGCGCCCTCGTGGACGGCGGTGTGGGCGGCGCCCGCGTCGACCGTGCCGAGGAGGCGGCCCGTGCCGGACTCGACGATCTGGATCGGGGGGCCGCCCTCGCCGCGGATGTCGGTGAGGTCGGCGGCGCGTTCCCGGCGGGTCCAGTGCCAGGCCTTGGTGCGGCGGCGCAGGAGTTTCGCCGACTCCAGCTGCGGCAGCAGGTCCTCGCAGGCCGGGCCGAAGAGGGCCATGTCCTCGTCCGTCAACGGTAGTTCGGCCGCGGCCGCGCACAGGTGCGGGGCGAGGACGTACGGGTTGTCGGGGTCGAGGACCGTGGACTCCACGGGCTGGTCGAAGAGGGCCTCGGGGTGGTGGACGAGGAAGGTGTCCAGGGGGTCGTCGCGGGCGACCAGGACGGCCAGGGCGCCCTGGCCCGCTCGCCCGGCCCGGCCCGCCTGCTGCCACAGGGACGCGCGCGTGCCGGGATAGCCGGAGATCAGCACGGCGTCCAGACCGGAGACGTCGATGCCGAGTTCTAGCGCGGTCGTGGCGGCCAGGCCCAGCAACTCTCCCGAGTGGAGGGCCTGTTCCAGGGCGCGGCGCTCCTCGGGGAGGTAGCCGCCGCGGTACGCCGCCACGCGGCGGGCCAGGGTGCGGTCGACCTCGGCCAGCCGCTCCTGGGCGATCACGGAGATGAGCTCGGCGCCGCGCCGGGAGCGGACGAAGGCGACCGAGCGAACGCCCTGCACGGCAAGGTCGGTCAACAGGTCGGCCGTCTCCGCGGTGGCCGTACGGCGGATCGGCGCGCCCTTTTCGCCCTGCATCTCCGTCAGCGGGGGCTCCCAAAGGGCAAACACCAGTTCGCCCCGCGGTGAGGCGTCGTCGGCGGCCTCGACCACCGGGAGGCCGGTGAGGCGGCGGGCGGCGACCGAGGGCTCGGCGGCGGTCGCGGAGGCCAGCAGGAACACGGGGGAGGCGCCGTAGCGGGCGCAGAGGCGGCGCAGGCGGCGCAGCACCTGGGCGACGTGGGAGCCGAACACGCCCCGGTAGGTGTGGCACTCGTCGATGACGACGTACTTGAGCGCCTTCAGGAAGGAGGACCAGCGGGAGTGGGACGGGAGTATCCCGCGGTGCAGCATGTCCGGGTTGGTGAGGACGTAGTTGGCGTACTGGCGGATCCACTCGCGTTCCTCGAACGGCGTGTCGCCGTCGTAGACCGCGGGGCGCACGGAATTGCCCAGCGGTTGTGAAAGTTCCTTCACCGAGCGGCACTGGTCCGCCGCCAGGGCCTTCGTGGGGGCCAGGTAGAGGGTGGTGGCGCCACGGCCGTTCGGGGCCTCGGAGCCGTCCAGGAGGGCCGAGAGGACCGGCACGAGGTACGCCAGGGACTTGCCGGAGGCGGTGCCGGTGGCGACCACGACCGACTCGCCGTCCAGCGCGTGCTCTGCGGCCTGTGCCTGGTGGGCCCAGGGATGTTCGATGCCGCACGCCTGGACGGCCGCGACGACCTCCGAACGAATCCGGTCAGGCCAGACGGCATGCCGACCCGCCCGTGGGGGCAAGTGCTCCGTATGAGTGATGCGCGCAGCCCGGCTCGGCCCGGCGGCGAGCCGGTCCAGGACTGTGCTCGGCGTGGGGCGGGAGCCGGGGTCCGTCGAGGGTCGATCGGATCGGAGATTCTTGGCCATCGGCACCGAGTGTGTCACTGGCGTGACGGACAATGGGACCAAGGCGTCGTGCACGCCTGCCGGTAAGTGATTGAATGCCATCGCGGCTGGCGAACCGTCCCGGGGGCTCTGCCGAGGTGTCCCGAGGGGCGACCGCTCGATAGCAAGGTGCTGGAGGATCCGTGGACCTGTCCCTGTCGACCGAGACCGTCGGCGATCGCACGATCGTCAGGGTCGGTGGCGAAATCGACGTATATACCGCGCCCAAGCTGCGCGAGCAGCTGGTCGAGCTGGTGAACGACGGCAGTTTCCACCTTGTCGTCGACATGGAGGGCGTGGACTTCCTCGACTCCACCGGTCTCGGCGTGCTGGTCGGCGGCCTGAAGCGTGTGCGTGCCCATGAGGGCTCGCTGCGCCTGGTCTGCAACCAGGAGCGCATTCTCAAGATCTTCCGTATCACCGGTCTGACCAAGGTGTTCCCGATCCACACCTCGGTCGAAGAAGCGGTGGCGGCGACGGACTGACCCGTTTCCGGGCCCCTGTGCCCGGATCGGTGAAGGACGTCGGCAGAAGTACCAGGAGGGGGTCCGGGCTTTCGGCGGCCCGGTCCCTCGACAGCACGCCCGTAGTTCCGAGGGGGACGCATGGCCACCGTTGAACTCCGTTTCAGCGCGCTGCCCGAGCACGTCAGGACCGCCCGACTGGTGGCGGCAGCGGTGGCGCGCAGGTCCGGAGTGGACGAGGCCGTCCTCGACGAGGTCAGACTCGCTGTCGGCGAGGCCTGCACCCGTGCCGTCGGACTGCACCAGAGCGGCGGCATCATCGCGCCGGTCAAGGTGCTGCTGATCGAGGAGGAGAAGCAGTTCTCCATCGAGGTCGGCGACGAGGCGCCGCGTTCGGCCCCGGGTGACCGGGCTCCGGGCGCCGCGGGCGAGGACCCGGACGTGGAGACCGAGGAGGACGAGATGGGCCTCGCGGTCATCAGCGGCCTCGTCGACGACGTCGAGGTCACCGCAGGGGAGCACGGCGGTCAGATCCGTATGACCTGGCCGACCACGCCGCCGGCCGCAGTACTTCCCTGAATCTCTCGCTCCGCGAATCAGATTTCTGTTCGACATGCGGAAGGGCCCTACCGACCGGTAGGGCCCTTCCGCATGTCGGCGTGGGCTTTCTGTGCCTACAGTGGTCTGGTGCGATGCATTTCGTGAATTGGTTCACGATCTAGATATCGCCCATGAATGCCTCCGGGGCATTACTGCTTTCAGGTTCTGTAAAGGCGAATTCCGTTTACCGCGCCCTGTTTTGATCAGGGCGGGGTACCTACAATCCGTCCACATCTTGAGCTCAGCCCAAGCGTCAAGGAGGACGAATGGCGGGGCTTTCTACCCCTGATCAGTTGGACCAGCCCACAACCTTCGCGGCCGCGGTGCTCACCGACGACAACCGGGTGCTGATCGCGGTCATCGCGGTCGTTGCCCTGGCGGCGCTCGTGGTGGCAGGCGTCCTGGTACGCCAGGTGCTCGCCGCCGGCGAGGGCACCGAGAGCATGAAAAAGATCGCGAAGGCCATCCAGGAAGGCGCGAACGCCTATCTGGCACGCCAGTTGCGCACGCTCGGCGTATTCGCCGTCGTGGTGTTCTTCCTGCTCATGCTGCTGCCCGCGGACGACTGGAATCAGCGCGCAGGCCGATCCGTGTTCTTCTTGATCGGTGCCGCGTTCTCGGCGGCCACCGGCTATATCGGCATGTGGCTCGCCGTGCGCAGCAATGTGCGGGTGGCCGCGGCCGCGCGAGAAGCCACCCCGGCGGAAGGCGAGCCGGAAAAGGATCTCACCGCCGTCTCGCACAAAGCCATGAAGATCGCATTCCGAACGGGCGGCGTGGTCGGCATGTTCACGGTGGGGCTCGGTCTGCTGGGCGCCTCCTGCGTGGTGCTGGTGTACGCGGCCGACGCGCCGAAGGTCCTGGAGGGCTTCGGTCTCGGCGCGGCGCTCATCGCGATGTTCATGAGGGTCGGCGGCGGCATCTTCACCAAGGCCGCAGACGTCGGCGCCGACCTGGTCGGCAAGGTCGAGCAGGGCATCCCGGAGGACGACCCGCGCAACGCCGCGACCATCGCCGACAACGTGGGCGACAACGTCGGCGACTGCGCGGGCATGGCGGCCGACCTCTTCGAGTCGTACGCCGTGACCCTGGTCGCCGCGCTGATCCTCGGCAAGGCGGCCTTCGGCGACTCCGGGCTCGCCTTCCCGCTGCTCGTCCCGGCGATCGGCGTGATCACCGCGATGATCGGCATCTTCGCGGTGGCCCCGCGCCGCTCCGACCGCAGCGGCATGTCCGCGATCAACCGGGGGTTCTTCATCTCCGCGGTGATCTCGCTCGTGCTGGTGGCGATCGCCGTCTTCGTCTACCTCCCGGGGAAGTACGCCGACCTCGACGGCGTCACCGACACGGCGATCAGCGGCAGGGACGGCGACCCGCGGATCCTCGCCCTCGTCGCCGTGGCGATCGGCATCCTGCTCGCCGCCGTCATCCAGCAGCTGACCGGCTACTTCACCGAGACCAACCGCCGCCCGGTCCAGGACATCGGCAAGACCTCGCTCACGGGGCCCGCCACCGTCGTCCTCGCCGGTATCTCGATCGGTCTCGAGTCGGCCGTCTACACCGCCCTGCTGATCGGCCTCGGCGTCTACGGCGCCTTCCTGCTCGGCGGCACCTCGATCATGCTGGCCCTGTTCGCGGTGGCGCTGGCCGGCACCGGTCTGCTCACCACGGTCGGTGTGATCGTCGCCATGGACACCTTCGGGCCGGTCTCCGACAACGCGCAGGGCATCGCCGAGATGTCCGGCGACGTCGAGGGCGCGGGCGCGCAGGTGCTCACCAACCTGGACGCCGTCGGCAACACCACCAAGGCCATCACCAAGGGCATCGCGATCGCCACCGCGGTTCTCGCGGCGTCGGCGCTCTTCGGGTCGTACCGTGACGCGATCACGACCGGCGCGCAGGACGTCGGCGAGAAGCTCAGCGGGGCCGGTGCGCCGATGAGCCTGATGATGGACATCTCGCAGCCAAACAACCTCGTCGGGCTCATCGCCGGTGCGGCGGTCGTCTTCCTCTTCTCGGGGCTGGCGATCAACGCGGTGTCGCGGTCGGCGGGCTCGGTGGTCTACGAGGTGCGGCGGCAGTTCCGCGACCATCCCGGGATCATGGACTACAGCGAGGAGCCGGAATACGGCAAGGTAGTCGACATCTGCACCAGGGACGCCCTGCGCGAACTCACCACACCCGGTCTGCTCGCCGTGCTGGCGCCGATCTTCATCGGGTTCACCCTCGGTGTCGGCGCGCTCGGCGCGTTCCTCGCCGGCGCGATCGGCGCGGGCACCCTGATGGCGGTCTTCCTGGCCAACTCCGGCGGTGCCTGGGACAACGCCAAGAAGCTCGTCGAGGACGGTCACCACGGCGGCAAGGGCAGCGAGGCCCATGCCGCGACGGTGATCGGCGACACCGTCGGCGACCCCTTCAAGGACACCGCGGGCCCCGCGATCAACCCGCTGCTGAAGGTCATGAACCTGGTGGCGCTGCTGATCGCCCCCGCGGTGATCAAATTCAGTTACGGCGACGACAAGAGCATCGGCGTACGGATCTTCATCGCCGTGCTCGCGTTCCTCGTGATCGCCGGCGCGGTCTTCGTCTCCAAGCGGCGTGGTATCGCCGTGGGTGACGAAGACAACGAGAAGGAGGCGGCCAAGTCGGTGGATCCCGCGGTGGTTTCGTAGGTCCTTCGAAGCAGCCCCAGCTCAAGGGGTGGGCGGGCGGCGCGTGTTCATGCGCCGCCCGCCCTCCTTGTGCGTGCGCGCCCCTCGGTCGTGAGGCTTCTCTCTCCTGGCGCGAACACGATCAAAGTGTCTTATTTGGGATATTCGGTGCGCGGTTGTGGTGCGTGTGCTGTGTAAGGTCCGGGGGCTGAGAGGCCACGGAAGGGACCGATCCGGTGAACAAGAAGCTCGCGGCCGCGCTGTCCAGCGGTGCGGTACTGGTGCTGGCGCTGACGGGATGCAGTGGCAGCGAGGACAACAAGGAACTCGACGCCTGGGCCAAGAAGGTCTGCGACCTGGTGCCGGCCCAGAACAAGAAGATCACGGCGGCCTACGACGCGATCACCAAGGCGGCCGAGGACACCGAGAGCACCCCGGCGGAGCTCCAGAAGGCCGACTCCCAGGCCTTCCAGGACCTGTCCGACGGCTACAAGGCGCGCGCCACGGTGATCCAGAGCGCCGGCGCGCCTCCCGGTGCCGAGGGCGGCGCGAAGAACCTCCAGGACGCCGTCAAGCAGCTCACGGCCCTCTCGGCGGCCTACGCCGACATGAAGACCCAGGTGGACGGGCTCGACACCAAGGACCAGGCGAAGTTCGCGAGCGGCCTCAAGGACGTCTCCGCCCAGATGAAGAAGGTGGAGACACAGCGCCAGACCGCCCTCGACGCGCTGAAGAAGCTGGAGTCCGGCGACACCAAGCAGGCGCTGGCCGAGCAGTCGGGCTGCAAGCAGGTCTCGGCGTCGCCCTCGGCGTCGTCCACGGACAGCTGAGCGCCGGCGACCGGCGCGTAGCCCCGTGGTTCGCCGTGTGCCGCGGCCGCGATTCGCCCTGTGGAGCGTTCCGCGCGGGCGGGTGCGGGACACAATGGTGGCGTGAGTACCTCCAGTCTGCCCACGCTGCCCGCCACGCCCGTCCCCGGCGGCTCCGACGTCGACGTCACCGCCCGGCTGCGGGACGCCCTTCTCGGCGCCTCGTTCACCGCCGACGGGCTGCTAGAACTCCTCGGCGCGCCCGCGTACGCCGCGCTCGCACGCAGTGAGACCGTCCCCGCGCTCCGGGCGACCCGCGGGGACACCCCGCTGGAGGTGCTCGTACGCCTGTTCCTCCTGCAGCAGCCGGTGCCCCACGCGCGCGTGGAGGGCATCCTGCCCGTGGACGCGTGTCTGGAGAGCGGCTGGCTGATCCGGATCGGCAGCGACGAGGTGGCCGCGACGGTGGACGTACGGCCGTACGGCGGGCCGGACGGCGAGGACTGGTTCATCGTGTCGGACCTGGGGTGCGCGGTCGGCGGAGCCGGTGGCATCGGCAGCCGTGACGAGGGTGTCGTCCTCGGGGTCGGCGGTGCCTCCACCACCCTCGCGGGCATCACGGTGCGTACGGCCGTGTCGTCGGCCCTCGACCTCGGGACCGGGTCCGGGATCCAGGCCCTGCATGCCGCGCAGCACGCCACACGCGTGTGCGCGACCGACCTCAACCCGCGCGCGCTGCACATCACCGCGCTCACGCTGGCGCTGTCCGGCGCCCCGGCGGCCGACCTGCGGGAGGGCTCGCTGTTCGAGCCGCTCAAGCAGGGGGAGACGTACGACCTGATCGTGTCGAACCCGCCCTTCGTGATCTCGCCGGGGGCGAGGCTGAAGTACCGCGACGGCGGGATGGGCGGGGACGATCTGTGCCGCTCGGTCGTTCAGGGGGCGGGGGAGCTGCTGAACGAGGGCGGGTTCGCGCAGTTCCTCGCCAACTGGCAGCACGTCGAGGGGGAGGACTGGCAGGACCGGCTCAGGTCGTGGGTGCCGCGCGGGTGCGACGCGTGGATCGTGCAGCGCGAGGTCCAGGACATCACCCAGTACGCCGAGCTGTGGCTCAGGGACGCCGGTGACCACCGGGGCGACCCGGCCGAGTACCAGGCTCTCTACGACGCCTGGCTGGACGAGTTCGAGGCGCGCAAGGTGAAGGCCGTGGGCTTCGGCTGGATCACGCTGCGCAGGACGGGCTCCGCCGTGCCCTCGATCACCGTGGAGGAGTGGCCGCACCCGGTCGAGCAGCCGCTCGGCGACACCGTCCTGGCCCACTTCGAGCGCCTCGACTACCTGCGCGCCAACGACGACGCGGCCCTGCTGGAGGCCCACTTCAAGCTCGTGCCCGAGATCGTCCAGGAGCAGGTCGGGCTGCCCGGCGCCGAGGACCCGGAGCACGTCGTGCTGCGCCAGCACCGCGGGATGCGCCGGGCCACCAAGGTGGACACGGTCGGCGCGGGCTTCGCCGGTGTGTGCGACGGCTCGCTGAGCGCGGGCCGCATCCTCGACGCGATCGCCCAGCTCATGGGCGAGGACCCGGTCATGCTGCGCGACCGAACGCCCGCGCAGATCAGGCTGCTGGTGGAGCAGGGGTTCCTGGAGCCGGCGTGAAATCCGGCGGGACGTGCCCGCTGAGGCACCCCCGCACCCCTGGGACCCCTGTGCCCGGTCTGACGGGATTGGCCCCGAAAAGGCCTCCTGTCAGTGGGGCGTGCGAAGCTACCTTCTAGGGACGAACTACGCGCGTTCTCGGGGGAGGCGCGCTGTCTCGGGTCTCGGGGGGAGGCGTGATGGCGGGGGAGACGCCGGATCACGGCGAGGACAGGATCATCAACGGCCGGTACCGGCTGCTGCGGACACTCGGCGCGGGCGGCATGGGCCGCGTCTGGCTCGCGTACGACGAGGAGCTGGCCTGCGAGGTCGCGATCAAGGAGATCGCGCTTCCGGACGCGCCGATGGACGCGACCGAGACGGCTCAGCGCATCGCCCGGGCCCGCAGCGAGGCCCGGCACGCGGCCCGGCTGCGCGGCCACCCGCACGTGGCGACCGTGCACGACGTGGTGATGTACGAGGGGCTTCCGTGGATCGTCATGGAGTACGTGCCGGACGCGGTGGACCTCCAGGCGGTCGTACGGCGTTCCGGGCCGCTGCCGCCCGCGCAGGTGGCCCGCATCGGGCTCGCCGTCCTCGACGCCCTCACCGCGGGACACCGCGTCGGCATCCTGCACCGGGATGTGAAACCGGCCAACATCCTTCTGGCACCGGACGCTTCGGGCGACCCCTACGCGCGCGTGCTGCTCACCGACTACGGCATCGCCCTGCAGCCCGAGTCCCGCGAGCCCCGGCTCACCGCGACCGCCGGCATCCTCGGCACACCGGGCTATCTCGCCCCGGAGCGCGCGCGGGGCGAACCACCGACGCCGGCCGCCGACCTGTTCTCCCTGGGCGCCACGCTGTACGCCACCGTCGAGGGCCACGGCCCCTTCGACCGCCACGGTGAGTACGCCACGTTCACGGCCCTGCTGGGCGAGGACCCCGCCCCGCCCGTCCGGGCCGCTGAACTGACGCCGGTGCTGCTGGGGCTGCTGGTCAAGGACCCCGTGCGCAGGTTCTCGCCGGAGGCGGCGAAGCGGGGGCTGGAGGGGGCTGTGCAGGGTGCGGTGGGAGCCTGGGGCGCGGCCGCGGCCACGGGTGCGCCGGGGGCGGGGTACGGCTCCTCCCCGGGAGGGTTCGGCCCGCCTGCCGGGAGCTGGGGCCCGGCACCGGGCACTCCGCAGACACCCGGTACTCCGCAGGCCCCCGGCACTCCGCAGACGCCGGGGGCGACGCCCGGTACACCGCCGTACAGCGGGTGGCCGCCGCCCGCCGGACAGTCGCCGGAACCGGGCAACCCCTATGCGCAGAGCGGGGGTTCACCGCATGGGAGCGGTGGTGAGGGTTCCGCCGGTCCGTACGGCACCACGGCTCCGCAGTCGCCGTATGCGCATGGCGGCCCGACCGCCCCCGGTATGCCCACCGTCGCCGCCATGCCGACTGCCTACGGTGGTCCGGGCGGAGTCGGTGGGCCTGGCGGGCCCGGGGGCCAGGCTCCTTTGCCGTCCTCGCAGCGCCCCGGCTCCAGCAAGCGCCTCGCGCTCGTCGCTCTTGTCGTCGGCGTGCTTCTCGTCGTCGCGGGCGGCGTGTGGGGGGCCCTGTCGCTGACCGGGGACGACGGCGAGAAGGACACCGCGACCAAGTCGTCGTCATCGCCCGGTCCGAGCCGCTCCCGGGGCACCCCGTCGCCGACCGGCCCCGTGCTGCCGTACGGCGATGTGGTCGGGCTCGACGAACCTCTGGAGACCGGTGACTGTGTGCAGGCGGTGTGGTCGGGGACGCCGTTCCGGTCGGCGCCGAACCTGGGTGTCGTGGACTGCGCGGACGACTGGCCGGACGGCCAGGTGGTGGCGGTCGACACGGCCACCGACTTCGCCGACGCCAAGGCCGAGGGCGCGAAACGCTGCGCGGACCTGAGCCGGCCCGTCGTGAACGCACTGCCGGACGCCGCCGGGTACGCCGTACTGCCGACCGAGGAGGGCTTCGGCGCGGCGGGCAGCGGTACGGCATGTCTCGTACTCGGCCGCCATGCCGCGATAGGCGGTGAGGTCGGCCGCTTCCGCGATCTGGGCACGGACCTGTGGGTCGGTCAGATGAGCGTCGGCGACTGCTGGGTCTACCAGCAGCTCGACGACGGCTACAAGGCACCGCTCACCGACTGCGGGAAACCCCACACCGACCAGGTGATCGGCACCGTTCAGGCCCCGGCCGAAATGAGCTACAAGAAGGGCACCGACAACGCGACCAAGTTGTGCGGCAACAAATTCGAGTCGACGTGGGCGCCCAGCCAGCAGCGTCTCGTGTACGGCTGGGTGGCCGACGAGGACGACTGGAAGAAGGGATTCAACAAGATCGTGTGCACGGTGAGCCTGACCGACAACAAGCAGTCGAGCGGAAAGATACCCCCGCCCGGCGCGGTCTGAATCCGGTCGGTTTCCGTGCCGATTCCGGCGCGCGCCCGGCCGGGATGCGGGGGATCGGGGTGAGAACCGGACGAGAATCGGACGGGATCCGTGGGCGACCGGGGCGGGGCCCGGGCGGCCGGCCGGGGGCCGGTCCGGGGGAGTCCACAGCTCCGTCGGCGCGGCGTTCACCCGGGGTTCGTCTGTGCGCCGTCCGCGCGTGCCACTCTCCATGGAAGACGCACGCACGGACGGGAGAAAAGGGGCACCGGGAACCATGGAGAGCGGACCGGCGATCTTCGCGGGAGTGGTGTTCGCCCTGTTCGGAGGAGGGCTGCTGATGTGGACCGCGGCCCGGGTACGCCATCGCCAACCCGTCGCCCACGGTGTGAGTCCCGTCGCATCCGCCGCCGTCGCGACCCTCGCCGCGCTCCTCACGCTGGCTCTCGCCGCCTGGTGCTTCGCCCGCCTCTAGAACGCCTGCCGGGACACCTCCGCATACCGGTCGACCAGTAATGGGGAGATCGCCCTCCGGATGATCCCGAAAAGGCCGGTGGGTACTCCGGGCGGCAGGAATGGCGGTAGTCGGGTTACCGTTCGAGTGGCCGTTGCGGGCTTTTCCCGTTTGACACGGGGGCGGGATGTACCGTCACACTCCGCAGCGTCAGCATGACCCGACCCCGGGAACCAAGACCTGGGGAGAGCCCAGCGTCGACCGGAGAGAAGAGCGAAGTTGTCCCCGACCAGCGAGACCGCACAGGGCGGCCGCCGACTCGTCATCGTCGAGTCGCCTGCCAAGGCGAAGACGATCAAGGGCTATCTCGGCCCCGGATACGTCGTCGAGGCGAGCGTCGGGCACATCCGCGACCTCCCCAACGGCGCCGCGGAGGTGCCGGAGAAGTACACCGGCGAGGTGCGCCGGCTCGGCGTGGACGTCGAGCACGACTTCGAGCCCATCTATGTCGTCAACGCCGACAAGCGGGCCCAGGTCAAGAAGCTCAAGGACCTCCTGAAGGACTCCGACGAGCTCTTCCTCGCCACCGATGAGGACCGCGAGGGCGAGGCCATCGCGTGGCACCTCCAGGAGGTCCTGAAGCCCAAGGTCCCGGTCAAGCGGATGGTCTTCCACGAGATCACCAAGGCCGCGATCCAGGCCGCCGTCGCCAACCCGCGCGAGCTGAACCAGAAGCTGGTCGACGCCCAGGAGACCCGCCGCATCCTCGACCGCCTCTACGGCTACGAGGTCTCGCCGGTCCTGTGGAAGAAGGTCATGCCGCGCCTGTCGGCCGGCCGTGTCCAGTCCGTCGCCACCCGGCTCGTCGTGGAGCGGGAGCGTGAGCGCATCGCGTTCCGTTCCGCCGAGTACTGGGACCTGACCGGCACCTTCGGGACCGGCCGCGCGGGGGACCCGAGCGACCCGTCGACCCTCGTGGCCCGTCTGCAGAGCGTGGACGGCAAGCGGGTCGCACAAGGCCGTGACTTCGACTCCCTGGGGCAGCTGAAGGGCGCCAACACCCTTCACCTGGACGAGGCCAACGCCCGCGCCCTGGCCGCCGCCCTGGAGCAGACGCGGTTCGCGGTCCGCTCGGTCGAGTCCAAGCCGTACCGCCGCTCGCCGTACGCCCCGTTCCGTACGACGACCCTCCAGCAGGAAGCCTCGCGCAAGCTCGGCTTCGGCGCGAAGGCGACCATGCAGGTGGCCCAGAAGCTGTACGAGAACGGCTTCATCACCTACATGCGTACGGACTCCACGACCCTCAGCGACACCGCCATCACCGCGGCCCGCGCCCAGGTCACGCAGTTGTACGGCGCCGACTACCTGCCCTCGTCCCCGCGGACGTACGCCGGGAAGGTCAAGAACGCGCAGGAGGCGCACGAGGCCATCCGTCCCTCGGGTGATCGTTTCCGCACCCCGGCCGAGACCGGCCTGACGGGCGACCAGTTCCGGCTCTACGAGCTGATCTGGAAGCGCACCGTCGCCTCGCAGATGAAGGACGCGACCGGCAACAGCGTGACCGTGAAGATCGGCGGCACCGCCGCCGACGGCCGGGACGTCGAGTTCAGCGCCTCCGGCAAGACGATCACCTTCCACGGCTTCCTGAAGGCGTATGTCGAAGGTGCCGACGACCCGAACGCCGAGCTGGACGACCGCGAGCGCCGGCTGCCCCAGGTCGCCGAGGGCGACGCCCTGAGCGCCGAGGAGATCACGGTCGACGGGCACGCCACCAAGCCCCCGGCCCGCTACACCGAGGCCAGCCTGGTCAAGGAGCTCGAAGAGCGCGAGATCGGCCGTCCGTCGACGTACGCCTCGATCATCGGCACGATCCTCGACCGCGGCTATGTCTTCAAGAAGGGCACGGCACTCGTGCCGTCCTTCCTGTCCTTCGCCGTGGTCAACCTCCTGGAGAAGCACTTCGGGCGGCTCGTCGACTACGACTTCACGGCCCGCATGGAGGACGACCTCGACCGCATCGCGGCCGGCCAGGCGCAGTCCGTGCCGTGGCTGAAGCGCTTCTACTTCGGTGAAGGCGCTGCCGCGGGCGGTGCGGCCGACGCGGGCAACGGCGACGGGGACCACCTCGGCGGCCTCAAGGAACTGGTGACCGATCTGGGCGCGATCGACGCGCGCGAGGTCTCCTCGTTCCCGGTGGGCAACGACATCGTGCTCAGGGTCGGCCGCTACGGCCCGTACGTCGAGCGCGGCGAGAAGGACTCCGAGAACCACCAGCGGGCCGACGTGCCCGAGGACCTGGCCCCGGACGAGCTGTCGATCGAGCTCGCGGAGGAGCTGCTCGCCAAGCCGAGCGGTGACTTCGAGCTCGGCGCCGACCCGGAGACGGGTCGTCAGATCATCGCCCGCGACGGCCGCTACGGCCCGTACGTCACCGAGGTGCTCCCCGAGGGCACCCCGAAGACCGGCAAGAACGCCGTGAAGCCGCGGACGGCCTCGCTGTTCAAGTCGATGTCCCTGGACACGGTGACGCTCGCGGACGCGCTCAAGCTGATGTCGCTGCCGCGGGTCGTCGGCGCCGACGCCGAGGGCCAGGAGATCACCGCACAGAACGGCCGCTACGGGCCGTATCTGAAGAAGGGCACGGACTCGCGCTCGCTGCAGACCGAGGACCAGCTCTTCACGATCACCCTCGAAGAGGCGCTGGCGATCTACGCGCAGCCCAAGCAGCGCGGTCGCGCGGCCGCCAAGCCGCCGCTGAAGGAGCTGGGCACCGACCCGGTCAGCGAGAAGCCGGTCGTGGTCAAGGACGGCCGCTTCGGGCCGTATGTGACCGACGGGGAGACCAACGCGACCCTGCGCTCCGGCGACAGCGTCGAGGAGATCACCCCCGAGCGCGGCTTCGAACTGCTCGCCGAGAAGCGGGCCAAGGGCCCCGCCAAGAAGACGGCGAAGAAGGCGCCCGCGAAGAAGGCCCCGGCCAAGAAGGCTCCTGCCAAGAAGGCGACGGCGGCCAAGAAGACCGCCGCGAAGAAGACGACGACGGCTGCGAAGAAGACCACCGCCACAGCGAAGAAGGCGGCGGCCTCGAAGACGGCGGCCGAGGACTAGTCCGGCGCTGTCCACTGAGGCTTCGCAATGCGAACGTCCCGGCATCACTTTGGTGTCGGGACGTGCGCACGTCAGGACGGGCGCCCCGGGCTGTCGGTGGCTCCCGATAGGCTGAATGCATGACCCGTGCCGAGCAGCCTACGGCCCCTCACCCGGCCCCCGACGACGCCCTGGTCGCGGACTCCCGCGAGCGTGCCGTCCGCGCCCTGCTGCGCAGGCCCCAGCTCAAACGCCTGTGGAGCGCCCAACTCGTGGGCGGGATCGGCGACACCCTCGCGCTTTTCGTGCTGGTGCTGCTGGCCCTCCAGGCGGCGATCGCCCAGGGCTCGTTCGGCGGCGGTTACCGAGGCGTGGCGTTCGCAGTGGCGACCGTCTTCGGTACGCGCATCCTGGCGACGCTGCTCTTCGGCGCCGTCCTGCTCGGCCCACTGACTTCGCTCACTTCGCAGGAGGGTCCGCTCGACCGCCGCTGGACCATGGTCGGCGCCGACGGACTCAGGGTCGCCCTGCTCATCGTCGCCCCGCTGTGGATCGACTGGACGCCGGAGAACGCCTTGGCGGTGCTCCTGGTGACCGCCTTCGTGACCGGGGTCGCCGAGCGCTTCTGGACCGTGTGCCGCGAGAGCGCGGCGCCCGCCCTGCTCCCTGCTCCTCCTCCGGAGGGGGCGACGGTACGACCGCTGCCGGACCACTTGGACGCCCTGCGCCGCCTGTCGCTGCGCACCACCTTCGTGGTGATCCCGCTGGCCGCCGCCGCGCTCGTCGCCGCGGGCCTGCTCAACAACGTGCTGGGCGCCGGCCTCGACTGGTTCGGCCAGCACCAGGCGGCCCTCGCCTCGTACGTCGCGGCCGGCCTGTTCGCCGCCTCTCTGTCGGTGCTGACCTTCCTCGAACTGCCCGACACCCGCACCCCGCGCGCGCGTTCGCCGCTGGAGGGGCTGCGCCGCCCCAAGACGGCCACCGGCGTCGACAAGGGCCGTACCGGCGCGATCCCGCTGCTGGTGCCGGCCTGCGCGGCCGTCGCCGGGGCGATCGCGGCCGCCGTGGCCGTCGCCGTGCTGCACGCCAAGGACCTGGGCGGCGGGCCGGTGACGTACGGCTTGATGGTGGGCGCGCTGACCGGCGGAGTCGTGGTCGGTGTCCGTACGGCGCCCAGGGTGCTGGTCTCGCTTTCGCGGCGCCGGCTGCTCGCGCTGGCGATCGCCTTCACCGGCATCGCCCTGCTGGCCGCCGGGCTCGTCCCGGACCTCACCACCGTGCTGCTGATCGAGGTGCTGGCCGGGATCGGCGCCGGTGTGGCCGCCAACACCGGGCACACCCTGCTCGACCAGGAGACCGAGGAATACCGGCGGGCGCGGACCACCGAGCACCTGCACGCGGTCGTACGGGTCAGTGTGGCGCTCGGCGCGCTGGTCGCGCCCGTGGTCGCCGCGGCGATCGGGCCGCACCGGCTGGAGAACGGCAAGTTCGTGTTCGCGCACGGCGGCGCCGCGTTCGTCCTGATGCTGGTCGGCGCGCTGCTGCTGCCGGTGGCCGCGCTGGTCCTCGCCAAGGTCGACGACCGGTCCGGCGTACCGCTGCGGCACGACCTGCGGGACGCGCTGCTGGGCGGCGACGACCCGGTGACGGTGCCCGCCTCCTCGGGTTTCTTCATCGCTCTGGAGGGCGGGGACGGGGCCGGGAAGTCCACCCAGGCCGAGGCGCTCGCCGAGTGGATCCGGGCCAAGGGACACGAGGTCGTGGTCACGCGCGAGCCGGGGGCGACCCCGGTCGGCAAGCGGCTGCGGTCGATCCTGCTGGACGTGTCGAGCACCGGCCTCTCGCACCGCGCGGAGGCGCTGCTGTACGCGGCGGACCGCGCGGAGCACGTGGACACCGTGGTCCGGCCCGCCCTTGAGCGCGGCGCGGTGGTGATCTCCGACCGGTACATCGACTCCTCGGTGGCCTACCAGGGCGCAGGGCGTGACCTGTCCCCGACGGAGATCGCCCGCATCAACCGCTGGGCGACCAACGGTCTGGTGCCGCATCTCACCGTCCTCCTGGACGTCTCGCCCGAGATCGCCCGCGAGCGGTTCACCGAGGCGCCGGACCGGCTGGAGTCGGAGCCGGCGGAGTTCCACGCGCGCGTGCGGTCCGGGTTCCTCACCCTGGCGGCGGCCGACCCCGGGCGGTACCTGGTCGTGGACGCCGGGCAGGAGCCCGAGGCCGTCACCACCGTCGTACGGCATCGGCTCGACCAGATGCTGCCGCTGTCCGAGCAGGAGATCCGCGAGCAGGAAGAGGCTCGCCGCAAGGCCGAGGAGGAGGCGCGCCGCAAGGCCGAGGAAGAGGCCGCGCGCAAGGCCGAGGAGGAGCGCCTGGAGCGTGAGCGCCAGGAGCAGCTCGCGCGGCTGAAGGCGGAGGAAGAGGAGCGCAAGCGGCGCGAGCTGGAGGAGGCTCAGCGGCGCGAGGCCGAGCGGCAGGCGGAGGAGGCCCGGCTGCGGGCCGAGGAAGCGCGCAGGCGGGCCGAGGAGGAGCGGGCGCGGCTGCTCGCCGAGGAGAAGGCGCGCGCCGAGGAAGAGGCACGGCGCAAGGCCCAGGAAGAGGCCGCCCGCAAGCGGGCCGAGGAGGAGGCACGGTTGCGTGCCGAGGCCGAGGCGCGGCGGCTGGAGAAGCAGCGCAAGGCCGAGGAGGCGTTGCTGCGGGCGGAAGAGGCGCGACGGCTCGCCGAGTCCGCGGCCGCCGCGGCGGAAGCGGGGCCCAAGCAGGCCGCGAGTCCTTCGGCGGGGTTGGATGCGGCGACCGTTCCCACCCCTGTGGTGACGCCGACGAACGCGTCGGGCGGGCCGGCGGACGAGACGGCTGTGCTGCCTCGGATCCGGATGGACAAGGGGGAGGAGGACGGCGGTGCGTCGGGCTCCGGTGAGTCTGGTTCCAGTTCCAGTTCCAGTTCCAGTTCCGGTTCCGGTTCTGGTGACGCCGACTCCGAGGTGACGGCCGAGCTGCCACAGCCGCCGGTTCCTCCGGGGGCGGCGGACGAGACGGCGGTGTTGCCGGCTGTTCCTCCGGGGGCGGCCGACGAGACCGCTGTGCTGCCTCCTGTTCCTCCGGGCTCGGCTGATGAGACGGCTGTGCTGCCTCCGGTGTCTGGGGACGGGCCCTCGGATCGGGTGCCGCCGGGGTACTTCCGGGACGAGGAGCGGACGCGGGAGCTGCCGCAGGTCGACGAGAAGGGGACACCTCGGCGGAGGGCTCGGTCGGACTGGGCCGAGGAGACGCCGTTGGACGATCTGCCTTCGCTGGCCGACGAGTTGCTCGGGCCGCATGACGAGGAGTACGGAGACGATCGTCGGGGGCGGCGTCGGGGGCGGTAGCGGTCGGTGTGCGGGTGCGGGTGCGGGTGCGGATGCGTCGTGGCTGGCCCCCCACCCGGCCGCAGCCGGGAACTGACCGTCGGCCGTTGTCAGTGCTCGCCCGCACAATGGGCCTCGTACCGCGAAGCATGACGAAAGGGCGGCGTGACCCATGACCGTATGGGACGACCTGGTCGGCCAGGAGAGGGTGAGTGAGCAGCTCGGCGCTGCCGCTCGGGACGCCGACGCCCTGGTCACCGCCGCCGCGACCAACGCGCCGCCGCCCGAGGCGTCGAAGATGACGCACGCCTGGTTGTTCACGGGTCCGCCGGGGGCGGGACGGAACCAGGCGGCCAGGGCATTCGCCGCCGCGCTGCAGTGCGTCAGCCCGGACCGGGCTCTCGGGGGAGTACCCGGCTGCGGGTTCTGCGACGGCTGCCACACCGCTCTCGTCGGCACCCACGCCGACGTCACCTCCGTCGCCGCCGTCGGCACCCAGATCCTCGCCGACGACATGCGGGACACCGTACGGAAGTCGTTCACCTCACCGGCGAACGGCCGCTGGCAGGTCATCCTCGTCGAGGACGCCGAGCGGCTCAACGAGAAGTCGGCCAACGCGGTCCTCAAGGCCGTGGAGGAGCCCGCCCCCCGGACGGTGTGGCTGCTGTGCGCCCCGTCCATCGAGGATGTCCTGCCGACGATCCGCTCCCGTTGCCGGCACCTGAACCTGTCCACCCCCTCCGTCGAGGCGGTCGCCGACATGCTGGTGCGCAGGGAGGGCATCGAGCCCGCCGCCGCCATGGCCGCCGCCCGCGCCACCCAGGGCCATGTCGACCGGGCCCGCCGCCTCGCCACCGACCCGGCCGCGCGCGAGCGCCGCGCCGCCGTGCTGAAGCTGCCCCTGCGCGTCGAGGACATCGGCGGCTGCCTCAAGGCGGCGCAGGAACTCGTCGACGCGGCGGCCGACGACGCCAAGCAGCTCGCCGAGGAGATGGACGGCAAGGAGACCGAGGAGCTGAAGGCGGCCATGGGCGCCGTCCAGGGCGGCCGGATGCCACGCGGCACGGCCGGCGTGATGAAGGACCTGGAGGACAAGCAGAAGCGCCGCAGAACGCGTACGCAGCGCGACAGCCTCGACGTTGCCCTGACCGACCTCACCGCCTTCTACCGCGACGTCCTCGCCCTCCAGCTCGGCTCGCGGGTGGCGATCGCCAACGCGGACGCCGAGGACGCCCTGGAGCGGCTCGCGCGCGGGAGCTCCCCGGAGACCACGCTGCGCCGTATCGAGGCGATCGGCGCCTGCCGCGAGGCCCTCGACCGCAATGTGGCCCCGCTGCTCGCGGTGGAGGCGATGACGATGGCGCTCAGAGCGGGCTGGGCAGCCGCCCAGTGATCACAGGTTGACGATGTCACTCGTACGGGCCGGATCGTTCACGTAGGGCATCTGATCCAATGCGCAGAGTTACGCTCGCTGGATGCACATCAGGCGAAACGCCCGCCACACCAGCCGGAAGCTTCCCGTCCGCCGGGCACGGGCACGCACCGCCCGCACCGGTGGTGCCCTCCTCGCGGTCGCCGCGCTGCTCGTCACCGCCTGCTCCGCGGGCGCCTCGACGAGGTCGGCCACCTCGGCCGCAGAGGTGGCGCTGGCCGCTCTGCCGCAGGCGACACCGGCCGCCCTCGCGCCGTACTACGGACAGCAGCCGCGTTGGCGCAGCTGTGGGGCCCCGGGCTTCCAGTGCGCCACACTGAAGGCGCCGCTCGACTACGACAAGCCGGCCGACGGGGACGTACGGCTCGCCGTCGCCCGCAAGAAGGCCACCGGACCGGGGGAGCGCCTCGGGTCGCTGTTCGTGAACCCGGGCGGCCCCGGCGGCTCGGCCAACAGCTACCTGCAGGCGTACGCCGGTATCGGCTACCCCGCGGTGGTCCGGGCCCGGTACGACATGGTCGCGGTGGACCCGCGGGGAGTCGCCCGCAGTGAGCCCGTCGAATGTCTCGACGGGCGGGGCATGGACACGTACACCCAGACGGACAGCACCCCCGACGACGCGCACGAGACCACCGAACTCGTCGACGCCTACAAGAGGTTCGCGGAGAGTTGCGGTGCGCACTCGCCCGGTCTGCTGCGGCATGTGTCGACCGTCGAGACGGCCCGGGACATGGACATCGTGCGGGCGGCACTGGGCGACGCGAAGCTGAACTACGTGGGGGCGTCGTACGGGACGTTCCTCGGGGCGACGTATGCGGGGCTGTTCCCCGGCCGGGCGGGACGGCTGGTGCTGGACGGCGCGATGGACCCCTCGCTGCCCGCGCGCCGGCTGAACCTCGACCAGACGGCGGGCTTCGAGACGGCGTTCCAGTCGTTCGCGAAGGACTGCGTGCAGCAGCCGGACTGCCCGCTCGGCACAAGGGGCACGACGACCGCGGAGGTCGGCCGGAACCTCAAGGCGTTCTTCGGGAAGCTGGACGCGCACCCGATCCCCACCGGCGACGCGGACGGCCGCAGGCTCGGCGAGGCCCTCGCCACCACCGGTGTGATCGCGGCGATGTACGACGAGAGCTCCTGGGCGCAGCTGCGTGAGGCGCTGACCTCGGCGATGCGGGAGAACGACGGCGCGGGCCTGCTCGTCCTGTCCGACAGCTACTACGAGCGGGACGCCGACGGCCGCTACAGCAACCTGATGGCCGCCAACGCCGCCGTGAACTGCCTCGACCTCCCGCCCGCGTACGACACCCCCGAGGAAGTGGAAAAGGCGCTCCCGACCTTCGAGAAGGCGTCCCCGGTCTTCGGTGAGGGCCTTGCCTGGGCCTCCCTCAACTGCGCGTACTGGCCGGTCAGGGCCACGGGTGAGCCGCACCGCATCGAGGCGCGGGGCGCGGCCCCGATCGTCGTGGTCGGCACCACCCGCGACCCGGCCACCCCCTACCGCTGGGCCCGAGCCCTGGCCGCCCAGCTCACCTCGGCCCGCCTCCTCACCTACGAGGGCGACGGCCACACGGCGTACGGCCGCGGCAGCTCCTGCATCGACTCCGCGATCAACGCGTTCCTGCTCCGCGGAACCCCTCCGACGAACGGGAAACGCTGCTCGTAGCCCTGCCGACCGGGCTGCCCGGGGGCTCCGAGGGCTGGTGCGGAGCACCCCTCGAAACTGTGTAGACTTACCGACGTTGCTGACCGCACCATGGTGCGGACAGTGCGCCGCCTTAGCTCAGATGGCCAGAGCAACGCACTCGTAATGCGTAGGTCTCGGGTTCGAATCCCGAAGGCGGCTCCACTTGAGACCAGGTCAGATGCCCTCTGGCCTGGTCTTTTGTCTTGCGCTCCTGATGGTTGGTCAGCTCGTGGGATGCCCATGAGCGGAGGGGAGCGCAAGGGGAGCGCATTCAGGATCGATGGCCAAGGTCTGTGACCTGGGGTTTTGTGGACAAAGCGGCAGCCACGGCGGCCATCGCGCGTCGCTGTTCCCGCGCCAAGGCCACACTCGACTTCTGGTGCTGTGAACAAGCAGAAGACGGGGATCCAGGGACTGTCCGTCGTGCTCTCGGCGAGTATGAAGACAGGCGTCACCATCACGGCGAGTCCGAAACGGCCCTGTACGTGCTCGGCGGCGTCGGCCGTCGGTAGGTCGGCGACAGGCTGGGACCAGGCCCGCGAGCGTTTCGGGACACTTCGTCGTCGTTGCGCCAGGTGTGGTGCACTAGAAGGAGAACGGCAGTGACACCGGGCCGGTGCGGATGTGTGTCGTACACAGCACACAGCACACAGGAGGCCATTCGTCGTGAACCTCGATGACTGCCCCTACGTACCCGCGCATGGCTCGGACCCCGCCCAGGGCCGGAGGGCCCATGGGCATCCGCGTATACCGCCTCGGAGCCTGTGGGGCACCCACAATCACCTGACGAATCGCGCGACGCAATCTCGGGGTAACCGTCCGCAGCCGCCTTCGGCTCCGGGCCCGGTCACCTGCTCCTTCCCAGGAGCCGCAACCAAGGACAGGCGATGAAGCCGCCTCCATTCACGTACTGCGATCCCGAATCCGTCGATGAGGCCGTCGCGCTCAAGAGCGAGTACGGCAAGGACTCCCTCGTCCTGGCGGGAGGACAGAGCCTTCTCCCCATGCTCAACATGCGGCTTGCCAGGCCGGAGGCACTGATCGACATCAACAAGATCGGTGACCTGCAGAAGATCGAGCGCCGGGCCGACATCCTGGAGGTGGGCGCCGGGGTTCGGCAGTACGAGCTGGAGGACCACCCGCTCGTCGGCGAACTGGTTCCGCTGCTGCCGGAGGCCACCGGCTACATCGGCCACATCGAGAACCGCCACCGCGGCACGGTCGGCGGCAGCCTGGCGCACGCCGACTCCGCTGCCGAACTGCCGTGCACGGCGGTGGCGCTCGACGCGACGGTGGTCGTGCACGGGCCGTCGGGCACCCGCACCATCGCGGCCCAGGACTTCTTCCAGGGCTGGATGACCACGGCCCTGGAGCCAGAGGAGGTCCTCGTCGCCATCCGCTACCCGGTGACGCCGTGGACCGCGGGCCACGGCTTCGTGGAGGTGTCCCGGCGCGTGGGCGACCTCGCGCTCGCCGGCGCCACCGCGGTGGTGAACCTCGACGAGGACGGCCGCTTCACCTCCGTCTCCGTCGGCGTCCTGGGTATCTCCGACACGCCGGTCCGCGCCTCCGCGGTGGAGAGCGCACTGATCGGTGAGGCCCCGACCGAGGAGAACATCGCCAGGGCCGCCAAGGAGATCGTTCCCTCGGTGACCTCGGGGGACGACCTGCACGCCACGCGCGCCTACCGCCGGCACCTCGCCTCCGTCGTGGTGTCGCGCGCGATCACCGCGGCCGTGGCACGCGCCCACGAGAGGAGCAACGGGAAGTGACGACCTCGACCGCCGCCAAGTACGGCACTGCCCGCCGGACCGTGACCATGCACGTCAACGGGCGGGGCGTGACCCGCGAGGTGTCGACGCGCACCACGCTCGCCGACTTCCTGCGCGACGAACTCGACCTGGTCAGCGTGCATCTCGGATGCGAGCACGGCGAGTGCGGATGCTGCAACGTCCTCTTCGACGGCCACTCCGTGCGCTCCTGCCTGATGCTGGCCGTCCAGGGGGACGGGCACGCGGTCGAGACCGTCGAAAGCCTGTCCGTCGACCCGACGGAGCTGCACCCCATCCAGGAGTCCTTCGCCGAGGAGCAGGGGCTGCAGTGCGGGTTCTGCACGCCCGCGATGGTGCTGCGCACCAAGGAGATCATCGAGACCGGTCGTGAGATGACCGATGCCGAGGTGCGTCACGAGATCTCCGGGATCCTGTGCCGCTGCACCGGCTACCAGAACATCGTCAACGCGGTCCAGTCCGCCGGCGCCAGACTCCGCGACGATGGGGGTCCCCCCGCTCGAGCGGACTCGAGAGTGGGGGAGGTCGAGGCCGACCGCGGCGAGGCGGCGGCCGACGGTGCCGCGGGAGGTCGTTCCTGATGACCACCGAGCACACGGACACCGCCCAGAAGTCCGGCTACAGGTACATCGGCAAGGACCGCAAGCGGGTCGAGGACCCTCGGCTGCTGGTCGGCCGCGGCGGGTACATCGCCGACCTCAGACTGCCGGGCATGCTGCACGCCGCGATCCTGCGCAGCCCCGTACCGCACGCGTGGATCAGGTCCATCGACGCCACCGAGGCACTGAAGCTGCCGGGAGTCGTCGCCGTGCTCACCGGCGAGGACTGCAAGGCGAAGATGAACCCCTGTATGAACTTCGGCCCGGCCACCATCGCGCAGTACCCGCTGGCCGTGGACAAGGTCCGCTACGTCGGCGAGGCCGTGGCGGCCGTCGTCGCGGAGAGCAGGTACCTCGCCGAGGACGGCGTGGACCTGCTGGAGGTCGACTACGAGGACCTCCCGCCGGTCACCGATCCCATGGCGGCCATGGAGCCCCAGTCCGCCGTGCTGCACGAGGAGCACGGCAGCAACATCGGCTGCGAGCGGACCTTCGAGTTCGGCGATGTGAACGCCGCGTTCGCCGGGGCCGACCTCGTCGTCGAGGACACCCTGCACTGGGGCCGCTCCGCCGGAATACCGATGGAGACCGCGGGCGCGGTGGCCCAGCCCGGCTTCAACGGCGTACTGGAGATCTACTGCAACTCGCTCAACTTCAGCTACTTCGCCTTCCTGATCGCGGGCGCGCTGAGGCTTCCGTCGAACAAGCTGACCATGAAGCCGGTCCCGGCGGGTGGCAGCTTCGGCAGCAAGCTCGCCGCGCACAAGGTACCCACCCTCGCCGGCTTCCTGGCCCTGCGGGTGGGTCGCCCGGTGTCGTACGTCGAGGACCGGATCGACCACCTGGTGAACTCGGACCACCACGGGTGCGACCGCTTCTACGAAGCCCGCATGGGCTTTCGTGCCGATGGCACGATCGTCGGTCTCGACATCGACGTCGTCGACGACTACGGCGCCTACATGCAGTTCGGCGTCGGCCACCACGGCAACGCCTTCTCCCAGGTGGTCGGCCCTTACCGGTTCCGGGACGTGAGGTACCGACTGCGGGCCGTGCTCAGCAACAAGTGCCAGCAGGGCGCCTACCGCGGCTTCGGCTCCGAGGTGCACAACTGGGTGCTGGAGCGGCTGGTCGACCGCGGGGCGGCCCGGCTCGGGCTCGCTCCGGAGGAGATCCGCCGCCGCAACTTCATCCAGCCCGACCAGTTCCCGTACACGATCCCCGGCGGCAACGTCTACGACAGCGGTGACTACCCAGCCGTGCTGGACAAGGCACTGTCGATGATCGACCTGGACAGGTGGCGCGCCGAACAGAAGCGGTTGCGGGCGGATGAGGGCCGCTGCGTCGGCATCGGCCTGGCCACCACCCAGGAGCGCAGCGTCTTCAGCTCCACCGAGTTCTGGTCCCTGGTGGAAAAGCCCGTCCTGCCCGTCACCTCCAGCCCCGAGAGCGCGACGGTGACAATCGACCCCACAGGGCAGTTCCAACTCCTGCTGCACTGCCAGTCGATGTGGGGCAACAGCCCCGAGACGGTGGGCGCCACCGTCCTCGCCGAGGAGTTCGGGATCCCGCCGGAGAGCGTCAACGTCCGGTATGCCGACTCCGCCCACGCGCTTCCCAGCACGGGCCCGGGCGGCAGCCGCTACACCGTCATGGTGGCCGGTGCGATCCGGGGCGCGTCGCGCAAGCTGCGGAAGAAACTCATCCACATCGCCGCGCACACCCTCGAAGTGCCCGCGGAGGACCTCGAACTCGTCGACGCGCGCGTGCAGGTCAGAGACGCCCCGGAGACCGGGCTGACCCTCGCGGAGCTCGCGGGCACCGCCTACTTCTTCGCGCTCAGCCTGCCCGAGGGCATGACAAGCGGACTGGAGGAGTCCTACACCTACGACCATCCGTACACGACGCTGCCGGCACCGGACGGCTCGGACTTCGGCGTCTTCTACCCGATCATGGGCCATGCCTGCCACATCGCGGTCCTGGAAATCGACCCCGACACCGGGATCCCCTCCTTCCTCGACTACGTGGCCGTGCACGACGCCGGGACGATCGTGAACCCCAAGAGCCTGGGCGGCCACGTCACCGGCGGCGCCACGCAGGGCATCGGGACCACGCTCTACGAGGAGCTGGCCTACGACGAGGACGGGCAGTTCCTGTCCTCGACCTTCAGGGACTACCTGATCCCCACCGCGGGCGAGGTCCCGCCGTTCCGCATCGGGCACGTCGAGACGCCTTCGCCGTTCACCGAGTACGGCATCAAGGGCGGCGGCGAGGGCGGCCGCATGGTGGCCCCGGCGGCCGTGTCGGCGGCCATCGACGACGCCCTGCGGGAGTACGGGATGCGGGTTCGGCAGCTACCGGTCAAGCCCTCGGACATCGTGGCAGCGGTACAGGCCGGCACCGTCCGGGCGGAGGCGGGCTGATGTCCGCCACCGGCGCCGGTCGGCAGATCAATGCGCGAGCGGAAGGTCCTGCTCGGTCCAGATGCATTTGCCCTCGTCGAGATGGCGAGTGCCCCACCGCTGAGAGAGCGCGGCCACCAGGTGCAGGCCCCGGCCGCCTTCGTCGGTGTATGCGGCGCGCCGGATGCGCGGGCTGGTGAGGCTGCCGTCATAGACCTCACAGATCAGCGACCGGCTGCGCAGCAGGCGCACGCGCATGGGGCCGCTGGCATGCCGGATCACGTTGCCGACCAATTCGCTCACCAGGAGCTCGGTGGTCATGGCGAGATCGTCCAGACCCCAGACGGCCAGCTGGCTGCGGACGTATTCCCGGGCCTGGCCGGCTGCCCGCGGGTCGTCCGGAAGGCTGCACGAGGCGACGCTGTCGACAGGTGTGCCTCGGGTGTGGGCCACGAGGAGGACCGCGTCGTCGTTGGTCTGCTCCCGGTCGGGCAGCAAAGCCGAGACGATGACGTCGCAAAGGTCATCGAGGCGCCTGGTGTCACCGTGCTGGGTGCCGGTCGGGAAGAACGAGGGCCGGGCCACAGCCTTCGTCAGCGTCTGCCTGAGCTGAGCCAGTCCCTTGTCGATGTCCCGGGTGGCGGATTCGACGAGGCCGTCCGTGCAGAACACGAGAAGGCTCTCGTCCGGCAGGTGCAGCTCGTGCGTCTCGAAGGGAGGTTCGGCGGCGCCCAGCGGCGGGTCGCTGGCCAGCTCCGGGCAGTGGACCGTCCCATCGGGATGGACGATGACAGGCGGGAGATGACCGGCCAAGGAGAGCGAGCAGATACAGGTGACAGGGTCGAACACGGCGTAGGAGCAGGTGGCGTACTTGTCGTCGCCGAGGTCGGAGACGAGTTCGTTGAGGTGGCTGAGCAGCTCGTCCGGACCCAGTTCGAGGTCGGCAAGGGCGCGGACCGCCGTACGCAGCTGCCCCATGACGGCTGCTTCGGCGATGCCGTGCCCCATGACGTCGCCGATCACGATGGCGACCCGATCGCCGGACAGCGGGATCAGGTCGTACCAGTCACCGCCCACCTCTTCGCCTTTCCCCGCGGGCATGTAGCGAGCGGCGGCGCAGACGGCCGGCAGGGAGGGCAGCGTCCTGGGGAGCAGACTGCGCTGGAGTTCCTGGGCGCGGGTGTGCTCCACGTCGTACAGCCGGGCCCGATCCAGTGCCTGCGCGATCAGCCCGCTCAGGGCTATCAGCAGGGTGCGTTCCTCCTCGCTGAAGGAGCGCGGCCGAGAGAAGGAGACAACACAGCAACCGATCGCGTGCCCGGAGGCGATGAGAGGCAGGAACGCCCATGCGCTCTTGGTCGACGCGGCCACAAAGCCCTCGAACTGGGGATAGAGCTGAACATATTCGGCAGGCGACTCGACGAATCCGGGAGTGCGGGTGCGGAGCGTTTCGGCGATCGCCATGTGGCTCGTGAGCGAGATCCCGCTGATCTGGCGTAGGAATTCCTCTGTGTATCCGACGGATCCGACCACGTGCAGCCGGCCACCCTCAAGCGCGTTGACCACCAGCCCGTCGGCGCCGAAGGGCGGCAGGACACGCTCCGCAACGGCCTTTACCACGTCGCTGGATGTGACGGCTTCGGCCAGCGCCGCCGTCAGTTCACTCATCCGGGCGGTTCGCCCAGCCGCGACCCTCCCCCAGCCTCCGGCAGGGGGGACCCCCATCTCGCTTCGCTCGCCGACCGATCGATCGGCTCCCTCTGGTCGTTCGTCGGTGACGCCGACGAAGTAGATCGTCAGCCCGCCGCCCTGCAAGGGGACCAGCCGGACACGGCGGACGCGCTGGTCGGTCGGCCCGTGGAGATCGAAACCGATCGGCTTCCTTTCGGCGGACGCGCGCCGGCACTGGGCTTCGAGACCGGGTGCGCGGCCTACGGGAATATCCCAGAGAGCGCTGCCCAGCATCGTCCGGCCGGGGCCGAGGAGACGCTCGGCCTCCTCGTTGACGAAGGTGATCCGCCAGTCCTCGTCGACCGCCAGGAATCCTTCGTCCATGTCACGAAGGGCGGCGACGGCCGGATCCCCCGTGGCATGTGGGTGAGCCGGGCCCCACAGCGTGCCGACCATATGGGCAGAGATGCCGTCCTCACCCGGCACCATGTGGCCGCGCGCTCGCACCCACCCGAATGTGCCGTCGCTGTGGTGCACTCGGTATTCGGTGTCGTGCGCCGTCCCGCTGTCGTACGCCTCACGGATGTCGGCCGTGAACGTCGGCAGATCCTCAATGCCCGGAAGGTGCCGGCAGAGGTCCGCGCTCTCGTCGAACGCTTGCAGCGACTCGCCGGACATGTCGATGACCGGCTGGGTGAGCGTTACGGAACCGGTCGCGGCGTCGTACTCCCAATGCCTGATCGCAACCGCGCGGGGCATCTCCCTACCGGGCCAGTCGATCGCCGGCGGCTCCCCGGGCGCCGAGACGACACCCGACGGCGTATCGTGACGTTTTTCCAGGTGTCCGGCCGCCCACACCGCCACGGAGCCGAGAAAGGACCGCTGCGCGGGATCCGGCTCGTCGGGCCCTGCCATGAGCACGGACAGCGCACCGACTCGCCCGCTGGTACCCAGCAGAGGCACTGCCGCAGTGCCGGAGGCCCCGATCCCCAGGCTGTCCTCGGCCACCCAGACGAATGCGCCGCTGCGCAAGGCGCGTGCGGGGGGCACGTCCTCGTCCGCGCGGAGATTCGCCCATGCCCCGGCGAGTTCCGGCGCAAGTCCGCTGGCCGCCACCAAGCGCAACCGATCAGAACCGGTGTCGCGCCAGTGCACCAAGCCGCCGAGGCCACCCAGGTCAGCGGTCACCTGCTGAAGGGCCACGTTCAGTGCCTCGGCCATCGACAGATCGTGGTCGCTGGCTGCCAGCAACCGTAGCCGCATCGCCTCCGGCTGCTCGATGCGGCTCATGGGCCTCGCGTTCCCAGCCGTCACCGCATCTCCTGAAAGGTCGCGTGTGAAGCCCCGCCGTGGAATGCCCCACCATCGGGCACCGCTGTCGTAGATTGGAGATTCTCTCAATTGACCTACATATACTGTATCGCTGGCTCTGTCCCGTAATCGGTGGCAGCTGTACATCACCTCGGGCCGGGCCGAGGGACGCTTGAGGTCAATCGGGTGTGGCGGACAAGGGTGATCTGGTCCGGGTGGTGGCGCGTCCCTGATGCCGCCGTGGCCGTATCGCGCCAAGCTGTACGACGGCCAGGACCCGACCGACTTCCTCATGGGCATGCTCGTGCCTCCGGCCGACTACTGGCCGCGAGTACGCGAGGTCCTCGACCGCCACGGCATCCTGCACACCGTCGGCGCCGCCGGATACCTCACCAGCCGCAGCCCGGCAATTGCGTCCCCCGGCCCGGAGCGCAAGTCCAGCGCGGCCCGCCAGGTGTGATGCCTGAGGACCTCCGGTCCCACGAAGCAGTCGACCGTTTGCCGCTGCGCTCACCGAGGTGAAGGGGCGAGGAGCTCGCGAGTCCTGAGCGCCGCCTCGCCTGTGCGGTCTCGACAACCTGTGACGGCATGGTGTCGGCAAGGGGCTGTCCACGCGCTCGCATTGCTTCGCCGAGGAACGGGGAGCGCAAGGGGAGCGCGGACGCCTTTGGACCGTGTAACACGGGATGCGGACAGCCGGACCGCGGCATGGGCTCTGATCTGGGAAAACTGGATCTGGTACGACAGCATGGCACAGCCCGGCACGACCTCTGGCGGCCTCGTAATGCGTAGGTCTCGGGTTCGAATCCCGAAGGCGGCTCCATGGTCAACCCCAGGTCAGGCATCTGAACTGGGGTTTCTTGTTTCTGTCGACCTTGAGATCCGGGCTAATCGGACACCTGCGGCCTGTGCATCGCAATGCGTAGGTCTGAAGTTGACACTCGGTGGCCGCTGCGGAACATGGGGCTGCGACCTGGTCTTTTGATCTTTGCTGTAGATCCGCTTTGGCCCGGTCGGTTCGACGTGGTGGCCATTTGGTGGCCAGGCGTGCAGCGACCGTGCCGATGGCTCCCTGTTCAACCTTGCGGGTAGAGGTGTGCCAGCGCATAAGGTTTGTGCCATCCGGACAATCGCGTGATCAGTGTCGAATCGGAAGAAGGGAGCACCGACGGAAGTGCTCCTGTTGCACCGACGGAACGTGTCGTCATCCACCCCGGCCGCACGTAGCTTTCTGCTGGTGCCCGACCACGCCGTGCCCTCGGTCACAGGAGCGTTGCCAGGCACCTCGATACGGCCGGGCGAGTCCTTTCGGCGGTCCGCGGCGCGCCACCTGCGGCGTGGCTGCGGCTGCCCGCACGGCGGATCGCCCCCGTCACGGGACGGCTTCCCGCCCCCGAGGAGCGTTGGTGCGTGGAGTACTTCGTGCTGGCGGCTCCTGTGGCGGGCGTCTGGCCCTGCGACGCCCGCGCTCTGCTGCCGCCGGGGGCGCTGTGGTGGACGACGGGCGAACTGCGGGAGGCGGGCGGGCAAGTGGAACCGCACGTGCTGCCCGACCTCATCGACGGTTAGCGGGAGGGATGGCTGCCCGACGGGTTGGTCTCACTCGAGTTGGGATAGGAGAAGTACAGTCTCCATGCACGCCATCGAGATTGTCCTGACTCGCGCCGTGGGCGCGTTCGAGGATGGTGTCCCGCCGAGTGGTGTAACAGCGATCTCCGCATAGCCCCTGGTCATGGCGCGGCCATCGCGTAACTCTCCGAGTAGAGATGCTCGTTGAAGTGAGAGGTGGCGCGATGGGCTTGTCCCAGCATGACTTAGGGGTCCTTGCACTATGCCCGTCCGGGTCGGCCGCTCATAGTGCAAGGACCTCTTACTCCGCCTGGTGGAGTCACTGCGTACAGCGATGCGGCGCCGGCGTTCCAGCGGGCTGGGGCGTCACGACCGCCGTCCTCATCGAGATGCACGACGAATGGATCGCCTTCCCCTGCCGCTACCTCCACGAAGACAGCATGGACAAGATCTATCCCCCGGAAGATCAACCCGGCACGGCTACACCACTACAAACCCGGCACGGCTACACCACTACAAGCGGCATGACCGCAACCAGTCCTAGGCACCGGCGCCGGACAGCAACCGGTCCAGCCGTCGGCGCCCGCCGCAGGGGCGATCTCCGGGGCGTGGCCCCCTTTCGGCAGCGCGGATCTCAGGTCCGAGTGCTCATCTCGGCGCCTGAGAGCTCGTCGGCCCTGGGAGCGGGGACCGACACTGTGCTGTCGAGGATCATGTCCAGGATCTGACGGACCTCGCGGCCGGGGCCGACCGCGAGCCCCTCCCCCAGCCGGCGGACGAGACGCGCGTACACCGCGTGGGCGTCATGAGTGCGGCCCTCGTCGTGCAGCGCCGACATCAGAAGGGCGACTCCGCGTTCCCGGAGCGGATGCTCCCCGACGTGCCGTAGCAGGTGCGGGATCACTCTGCTGCCGTGACCGGTCGCGATCGACAGGGCGAAGTATTCCTCGGCCGCGATCGCCCGCTGCTCCTCCAGCACCGCCGCATGCGAGGCGAAGCTCGGCACGTCGAGTCCGTCGTACACGCCACCGCGCCACAACGCCAGCGCGCGTTCGTACAGGCCGCGGCTTGACTCCGGCCGGCCGAGCGCCTTCGCCGACTCCGCCTCGGCGCAGAGCCGGGAGAACACGACGTGGTCGATCCGTTCGGCCTCAATGCCGAACACGTAACCGTCGCGAACCCGATCGAGACGCACATCTCCGGCGCACGAGGACGCGATCGCGCGCCGAATGGAGCCGAGGCAGTTCATCACCTGCTCACGTGCGGTCCGCGGGGGGCCGTCGCCCCACATCGCGTCGATGAGCGTATTCGTGGAAATGAACGCGTTCGGTCGCGTCAGCAGAGCGGAAAGAATGACCCACTCTCGCCTGCGATTAACACCGATACTGGACCCGAGTGGCTCGGCGTAGGGCTGCCCGAGAATCCCGAAATCGGGCATCGGCCATCCTTTCGACAGGGAGCGGAGCCAAAAGGCGCGCCGAATATCGATAAAAGCCACGCGTCCGCGCCTTCGAAAGCATATGCGGCACAGGGTTCATCGTTGCGCCCGAGTATGACTCTTTGGCACTCTTTGGGACTTTCTTGACACCCGCCCCCCAGTGATGGCCTGGCGATGGGGCGGCGATGGAGCGAGCTGCCATCTTCGTGCGCATCGGCTCACCGGCAGGGAGAAGGACCCCCCCTATGGATCAGATGGTTCTCAAAGCACAGCAATGGGTCAATGCAACATACACAGGTGTATCCGGGTACAACCCGTGCACCGAGAACGGAATGACGGGCTGGGAGACGATCTACTGCCTCACACGGGCGCTCCAGCACGAGCTCGGCATCACCACACTGTCCGACAACTTCGGTCCGACGACGTGGGCGGACCTGAAGGCCTACGGCCCGGTCGGGCGGGACTCCGACAACATCAACATGCGGACCATCGCGGAGGCGGCCCTCTACTGCAAAGGCTACAGCGGCGGCGACATCGACGGTGGCTTCAACGTGGACACCGGCGCCGGCCTGACCGCGCTGGTGGCCGACATGGGCCTGCCGGGCCCGGAGGCGCCCGACTCCCAGATCTACAACGTGGAGCCGAAGGTCTTCAAGGCGCTGCTGACCATGGACGCGTACGTGCTCACGTCCGGCGGCTCCAGCATGATCCAGACGTGCCAACGGTGGCTCAACGACGCGTACTACGGGAAGGGCCAGTTCTTCATCGGGCCGTGCGACGGTCACTTCTCCCGCAATGTGCAACAGACCCTGGTCCTGGCCATCCAGTACCAGATGGGCCTGACGGACAGCCAGGTGACGGGCTCCATCGGCCCGACCACCGAGGGGGCGCTCAAGACGACCGCGTACGTGTCCAACGGCTCGCAGGACCCGGGGGACGCCGGATGGGTCCGGTTGTTCCAGTGTGCCGTCGCGTTCAACAACTACGACAACCACTGGGGGGACGGCGGCGGGACGTTCACCTCCGATCTGGCCTTCACGGTGACGCGCTTCCAGCAGTTCTGTTCGCTCGACGCCACCGGCGCCGCCGATTACGAGACCTGGATGTCACTGCTGGTCTCGACCGGGGACCCGGACCGCAAGGGCACCGCCTTCGACTGCATGTATCCGCTCAACGCGACGACGATCCAGACGGTGAAGGACAACGGGTACTCCACCGTCGGCCGCTATCTCATAGGCGGCACGAACAAGGTTCTGACCAACTCCGAGATCGCGCTCATTTTCGACAACGGCCTCTCCCTCTTCCCGATCTATCAGGACGAGGGAAACGCGCTCAGCGACTTCAGTAACCCGCAAGGTGTGGCAGCCGGAAATGACGCGGCAGAAGCAGCGATCTCCTTCGGCATCCCGTACGGCACCGTCATCTATTTCTCGGTCGATTTCGACGCGACCGACGACGACATCACCAGCGCGATCATTCCGCACTTCCAAGGAGTCCGTGACGGAATAAGCGCGATGGGCAGCCAGTACGCGATCGGTGTGTACGGATGCCGCAACACCTGCATCCGGCTCGCGGCCGAGGGGCTCACCACCCGGAGCTTCGTCAGCGGCATGTCGACCGGCTACAGCGGCAATCTCGGTTACCCGCTCCCCGACAACTGGGCCTTCGACCAGATCAAGGACTTCACGCTGGCCTCCGGCACCAGCGGCGCGGTGGAGATCGACAACGACATCGCCTCGGGCAGGGATCCGGGCATCAACAGCGTGACCCGGCCGCGTGATCCCAACGACGCCTTCTACACCTATCTGATCTGGCTGGAGGCCAGAGCCGGCCAGTGGATCGACCAAGGGCACACCGACCGGTCCGCACCCGAACTGGTCGCCCAGTACCTCCGGGCGCGCGACGGGCTCTACAAGTTCACGGGTTCCGACACGGTCTTCGGTTCGCTCGACCAGGATTTCATCGACTTCGTGAACACCTATCCCGACGAACCGTTCGCAGCCCCGTTGCGCGACCCCGACCTGCTGTGGGACTCCGACATCGATCATTTCGGCGCGTCTTTCGGCGCTGTGCTCACCACCGGTCTCCCGGGCGATCTCACCACGGCCAACCTGGCGGACTTCGGCAGCTGGGGCGGCGATCTCGTCAGTGTGTTGGGACAGTTCCACCAGAGTGGGCTGTCCGACGACCAGGCGTACGACTTCGCCGCACAGAAGATCGCCGGCAAGGGCGACGACACGAACTTCTCGCTCGGCGACTTTCTCGCCGACATCGACGCATGGGTCCTGGGCAACGTCACCCGGCAAGGCTCCAGTCAAGCTCTGTCGACGGGTATCAAAGCGAACTACGCTTCGCCGGCCACGTCTTCCGCACGGCGCCAGGCGTTCTACGCGCTCCGGTTCGGCAGTTCTACCGACACCCTGGCCGCGGCTCTGGTGAACGCCATGATCGGCGGCGACTCCGCGGCGGAAATGGTCGGCATTCGAGCCGCCTTCTGGCTCGAGAACTTCGGATCGGCGAGTTGCCCGTCCCCTGAGTTCATGTCCAGCGACTCGGTGACCGGTGTGGGCAAGGCGTTCCGTGACGCCATCATCCAGTACTGCTCCTGACGAAGCGAGGACTTGACATGAACGACTCGAAGATCACCCGTCGGCAGGTGCTGGTCCTCGGAGGTCTCACCCTGGGCGTGGGCGCCGTCACCGTCACCGGCCTGAGCGGCCCGGCATGGGCCGACTCCGCCGCCGATGTGGTGCTGGTTCCGGTCGGCGCGAGCCCGGTGGCGGTCCTGCCGGGTGTCGGCGTCCAGCCGGCCGCGTTCCCGAGACAGCTGGCAGTGCAGGTAAAGCACGCGGGCGCGGACCTCCCGGCCGGAACCGAGGTGGCTCTCACCTACGATCCCCGGCTGTACTCCCCCTTGCCCGCGGCGGTGGCCACGGTCGGCGACCGCCTGCTGCGCACCACGAGCAGCATCACCACTGACCCCAAGACGGCGCTCGCGACCTGCACGGTGACCGTGGCCGAACCGGTCGCCGCGGGCAGTGATCCGGTGGTCGTCGTGGGCACCGCATACCCGGTGCTCTATCCGCGCGACCTGGTCGTCGGGCCCGCGGACGCGACCGCCGCCGTGGGCCGGAAGAACGTGAAGCCCAGCGGCCGACTCAGGCTGCGGCCCCGTCGGCCGGGCACGTTCGGCGGTGTCGCCACGCCCTGGGGACTGGAGGTCAGCGGTGTGTGGAGCCGTTACGAATGGGCGAACGGCAAGCGCTGGTACTACTTTCCCGTGCAGATCACCTTGCAGAGCGTCGGACCGGGCCCGGTCCCCGCGGTCGCGGCCTTCTCCATCTCACTGGATCCTCAGGTCGTGCGGGACGTCAGCGTCACCACCGCCCGGCTCAATCACAAGACACATGACGCGGGCGTACGGCTCCTGTCGCAGACACGGACCGCGTCGCTGCTCGAGACCCGTTGGAGTACGCGGATGAAACTCAAGTCCGGTGACCGGCTCGACCTCGGCGTGGAGGTCAGGACTCGGAAGCCCACGGGGGATCTGCCGACGATCAAACACCCCTCGGTGGGGTTGATCGATATGGGCAACCACGTCACCCAACGACAGACTGGCCAGACCTCGATGTCGCGTACCGATGCGGTGTGGGAATGATCAGTGATTATGCCTGGATCCTGCCTGCGGTGATCGCCGCCGGCTGGATCCTGTCGTGGTGGGGAGCGCGGTGGATCCGGTGGAGCCTGCTGGTCACCGGCGTTGTCGTGTCCGTGCTCGTCTTCGTCACGGGGTTCCACTTGTCGTCGCCGCCCCTCAGCCCGGACAGCGGCTGCACCCGCGAACAGGTGCAGTGCATGGATGGGCGTCCGATTCCCTGGCTGGAGGCCGGGCTGTTCGGCTTCGCATGCTGCGTGCTGTTGCTGATCGTCACGACCGTGGCCGAAATCGTCATCCGGCTCGAAAACCGGTCCTCGGTGGAATTACCACACTGATCCCGTTGCGCTCCAGCAAGGATTCAGCACTTCCCGCTGGAGCGCCCGGAGATCAACCGTCGGCGGGTGCCAATGCTCCCTGGTCATCAAACGCCGTCACAGCGCGGCAGGCGGGAAACCACTGGAGTGGTCGCAGGAGGTTCGGCCTCGCGGTAGTGGGCGGCCTCGTGTTCGGCGGGGGTGATGTGGCCGGAGTATGCCGTGGAGGCGGCGCCGGTGGGCCTTGGCACCCAGGGGCAGTTTCGCCGGCAAGGGGGAGGGGGCGGTTGCTGACCAGGTGGTGATAGTGGTCGAGGTGACGTCGTACGAGACTGACACTGACAAGCGGGACCGGGAGGACAAGCCGCGTGCGTATGCGGAGACCGGCATCCCGGTGTACTTGCTGATCGACCGGGACTCCTGTGAAACGCTGGTGTGCAGCGAGCCTGATGATGGCGCGCACAGCAACATCGCCCGGCGCTCCTTCCGTAAGATAGTCGCACTGCCTGCTCCGGTGGGGATCACTCTGGACACCGAGCCGTTGAAGGACTGGGTACGCTGACATGGCGGTGCGG
Source organism: Streptomyces sp. NPDC048420 (assembly GCF_040651535.1). Taxonomy (NCBI): domain Bacteria; kingdom Bacillati; phylum Actinomycetota; class Actinomycetes; order Kitasatosporales; family Streptomycetaceae; genus Streptomyces; species Streptomyces sp. NPDC048420. The sequence continues at coordinate 53,550 of NZ_JBEZKG010000023.1, read as the reverse complement.
ACTTCGTAGGAAGAGCTGGCTCTTGGTTTTGGGGCGCTTGAGCTGATGGCGCGGACTGCCGGGTGCTTGTCGGGAAGCAATAACCCCTGGAAATCATCGTCCGGTCCTTGCGGGAGCCGGTTCGGTGGCCGCTTGGTGGCCGGACGCCTTTGGACGGCGCAGCATGAGGAATCACGGCCTGACCGGCCGCATGTGCTCGATCAGGCACAACGTCATCCGGCAGCATGACGCGTCACACGGCAGCATGATCGCTCACGATCTCGTAATGCGTAGGTCTCGGGTTCGAATCCCGAAGGCGGCTCCATCTCTGACCAGCGGTTTCCTCCGGGGAGCCGCTGTTCTGTTTCCGGCCTGGTTGCAGCGCTAGTTGCCATTGCTACGAACGCCGGTACAAAGTTCATCCCCACAGCGTGTCTCCCATCCGCTTCGCCGCGTCGTTCGCGAGGACCGAGGCGACGTGCGTGTACCTCGTCATCATCCGCATGGAGCTGTGGCCGAGGAGCTCCATCACGACGCGCGGCGAAACCCCCGACTCGATCAGCAGCGTGCCCGCGGTATGCCGGTTGTCGTGCACCCGCGCATCCCGGAGGCCCGCAGCCGTGAGAATGTCCTTGAACTCCTCCCAGTCCATCCGCGGATCGATCGGCTTCCCGTTGGGCTGGCAGAACACGAGGTCGTTCTCCTCCCACAACTCGCCGGCCGCCAGGCGCTCGCGCACCTGGTCCTTCCGGTGCGCCTTCAGGAGCGGGACCAGCGGCGGCGGGATGGGCGCCAACCTCTTGTTCTTCCCCTTCGGTTCGCGGAAGACCAGGCCCCCGCCCGCACGCTCCGGGCACGTCTTGGCGTGGTCCTTGCAGTCCTTCGGGCACGGCTTCGGGCATCCGCGCTTGTAGTTCTTGTGGGTGGTGCAGTTCTTCCGGCACGCCTTCCGGTGATGCTTCGTCCCGCAGGCGTGCGGATCCTCGCACCCGTGTTGCCACGTGAGGCGCTGTAGCTGCCACCAGATCTTCATGACCCCGGTGTCCAAGTCGACGTACTTCCAGCGCAGTCCGAGGGCCTCGCCCTGACGGAGACCTTCGGCGAGGGCGACGGACCAGCGGGCGCCGTTACGCCGGTCGGAGGCCTCGGCGAGCAGGGCGCGCGCCTCGGCCTGGTTGAACGGCTCGATCTCCCCCTCGGCCGCGGACGGCGGCTCGACCATCAAGGCGACGTTGCGGGAGACGATCTCCCGCTGCCACGCCACCTTCAGTGCACGGGAGATGATCCGGTGCGTCTTCAGCACCGTGCCCGACGACAACTCCCGCTTGATCATGCTGAGGTACAGGGCGTCAAGGTGGGACGCCTCAAGCTTGTCGACGCGGTGCTTGCCGATCCCCGGGAACAGGTACAGGCGGCACTTCGACCGGTAGTCGTCCAGGGTCCGCGGGCTCATCGTCCCGTCGGCCACCTTGCGGGCGCAGGCCGTGTCCATCCATGTGGTGAGCCACTGCTCGATGGTCGGTGGGCGGCCGGCCTTCTTCGTCTTGCCCGCGTCGCGCTCGCGCTCCAGCTGGCGCACCTTCGCGCGTACGACCGTCTCGTCCGAGCCCATGCGATGACGACGGTCGGGGGCCCCGTTCGGCTTGACGCCGACGGTGACCCACCCATGTCACTTCCCGTCCGACTCCGAGAAGTAGACGCTGCTCTCCCCGTTGCTGCGGCGGCCGCTCATCCCGCACGTCCTACGCGGCCAGGCGGCAGGAAGCCACGCTCTCGAGACCGCGCGATCCAGCGTCGGACCGTAGCGACCGGGGCCCCGGTCTGCTCGGCAATCTCTGGCGCAGGTGGTTGTCCCTCGTCAACAAGCCAGCGGTACATAGCGGCCAGTTCGCGGAGGAACTCGTCCGAGATCCTGCGCCCCGGGTGATTCAGTCGAGCCGGCGCGGCGGCCTTCCGTCGCGAGCGCATCCCGTGGACGACCATGCCGTCCCGTAGCTGGACGAGGTGCGTCGGCTGCCACGGCTCGCCGCTGTCGTCGACGAAATAGCTGTCCATGTTGTCGAGCGCTGGGCCGCCGCCGAACTCGGCGGGGTCAAGCTCCAGGGCGCGCCGGTAATTCTTCTCGTTGGCGTGCTGCTCGATGTGCTCGAACGGCACGAACCGCCAGACGTGCACGCTGATCGGCTTCTCGCTCGCCATGGCCGCGTAGTGCACGTTCAATCGCGACGGTCCTTCATCGGAGTCGCGTAGGCGCAGGTAGACCGTGGTGTCTTCGTCGGTTCCCCGCGCGCGGATCCATCCGCCGGGGCGGTAGATCACATCCCCCGTCGCCGTCGGCACCATCCTGTCATCGAGGAGCAGGACAGCGGTCGCGCCACCGGGGATGTCCACTACCACTTCGGTGTCGTCAACAACGGACTCATCGGCTCCCAGGCGCAGATGCAGGACTGGCTCACCAAGAGCCTCGACACTCTCGCCCGCACCAACCGGCTCCCGCGCGCCCTGAGGGGAGCCGCCTGATGCCGCTCATTGGGAGGCTGAGCTCCACATGTCTGGGGCTCGGCCGCCGCGTTCGCTGGGCTGTCCGGCCTGCTTGTCCCGGACGGCCTGGCCCCTGCGCTCCAACTCGCGGAGAGCGCGCCCTGCCTGGTTGGTGGAGGTGTCGAGTTCGGCGGCGACAGCGGCCCGCGTGAGGGGCTGGTCGGCGTCGACGAGGAGGCGTTGAGTCTGGGCGCGCACGGTGTCGTAGGTCGTGAAGGCCATGCCCCAGATGATGAGCCATCGGCTGGCGCAAGTGGACCCGCCCGCCCCCTGAAGCCTGGGGTGCGGGGACGGGCGGGCGTTCAACCGGTCTGCCTCATACGGGGAGCGCGCTGCGACAAGGAGTGCAGGGCTCGGGCATCCGGACAGTACAGCGCCGGGGCACAGCGGGCGCAGGCGCCGACGTGGACGTCGTACACGCGGCCGGCTTCACGGCGGGTGCAGGAGAGACAGGCGCGCGGCTCCCACCGTTCGAGGATGCCGTCGCGCGCGCTGAGCCGCGGACCGAGGTCGACGGACGCCGGACCGCTGCACCAGACACAGCGACGGCCCTCGGTCTGCGCCTCGGTGCGGGTGGAGATCCGGGGCACGGCCAACATCTGGTGCGCGTCGACGAAGCCAGGGTGCACAGGGGCGCTCACGGACGATCGGCCAGGGGGACCAGGTCGTACACGTCGCGGCAGGTCGGGCATGCGAAGCAGTTCCCGCACCCGTTGCTGCCCTGCTCAACGACCTGGATGAGGCGCACGCCCCGCGCGTAGTTCTGATGCCACGCACACCAGCCGTAGCCGGTGGGGCTGTTCGCGGGGGGGGGGCTGCGTATTCTCCGGCATGTCGACTCCAACCAGTCGTCCACGCCCGGGGCCGTTCGCGCGGCCGCCGGGGTTGAAAGATCTGGCCAGCCTCTTGTGACAGATGGTGTCGGCTCGATACCCCACCGGCAATCTCACCGTGAGATGACTTTCCATCCCGAACGGGGATACCGGGGGCCTGCGCTATGCCGACCGCACTGGAGCCGATCGAACTGCCCGGCTGGGCATGGGAGCGCGCCGAGGTCCGGCAGGCCCTGAGAGCGCGGGACATGGGCGCCGTGTTCCGGCACGTGCAGCAGTACGCCGGCGCGAGCCAGGCCCGTATCGCGACGGCGGCCGGGATGACTCAGGCCCGGGTGAACGAGATCATCAACGGCCGCCGCGAGGTATCCCGCCTCGACGTGTACGAGCGGATCGCGGACGGGCTCCACATGCCGGACGACGCTCGCCACCTCCTCGGCCTGGCGGCGAGCCGCGAGAAGCGGGCGGGCGGTGCCGCGTTCGACCTTGCCGCGTTCCCCGAGGTGGTCCGCGTGTACGCGGCGCAGAACGGGGCGGCCGAGGAGATCCAGCAGAAGGCCCGCGAGGCGCAGGAGTTGGACGTCCTCGCGGTCCGCGGCCTCGGTCTGATCGGCCTCAACGACAGCCTCCTACGCGCCTGCCTGCCGCGCGAACAGGGCGGCAAGGGTCTCCGGGTCCGGGTCGCCCTCCTCGACCCCGACAGCGACGCCCTGGCGCAGCGCGCGGCCGAGATCGGCGAGTCTGCGGAGTCCCTCAGCGGTGGCGTGCGCCTTGCCGAGGCGAGGCTGCGGGAGCTGGCCGACTCGTGCGACATCGGGGTGTGGCGCTACCGGATGCTGCCGACCTGGCGGATCATCCGCACGGACTCGACGATGTTCGTCGGCGCCTTTGACTCGGGGTGGGAAGGGCACGAGTCGGCCACGTACAAGGTGATGGCGACCCCGCACGGGCCGCTGTACCGCGGGTTTCGCAGGATGTTCGAGGCGGTCATCGACGGCGCTCAGCGCACGGTCTGAGGAGAGGGGAACGGTTCGTGATCGAGGCGGAGTTGAAGGCGCGCGTGCACGCACCGGAGGCGGTGATGCGGCAGCTGGACAAGCTGGCGACCGCACGCGTCGAGGTCTACCAGGACGCCTACTACGACAGGGCGGACGGGTCGCTTGAGAGAGCGGACCAGGAGCTGCGGGTGCGTACGGTGCATGGGCCCGATGGGCGGCGGACCGTGCTCACCTTCAAGGCGGCGGCGGTTGATGAGGCGTCGGGGTCGAAGCCGGAGCATGAGACGCGGGTCGAGGACTCGGAGGCTGCGCACGCCATCTTGCAGGGCCTCGGGTATGTGCCGGTCATTGCCTTCCAGAAGCGGTGTCGGAACTACGAGTTTGAGGCGTACGGCCGGCAGATGCTGGCCACGCTGGTAAAGGTGCCGGAGATCGAGGGGACGTTCCTGGAAGTCGAGACCCTCGTAGACGAGGACGAGGTGCCCGCGGCCCTCGACGACATCCGTGCCGTGCTCGCCGAGTTGGGGATCGGGGCGGCGGATCTGACGCGGGAGACGTACACGGGCGCGGTGGCGGCGCAACGCGACTGACGGTCAGGGCGTGGCGTTGATCAGGTCCTGGGTGACGTCTTCGATGGCCTGGTTCAGTTCGTCCTCGGGGAGGCTGCCGCAGTGCTTGTAGCCCTCGGTGGCGTCGATGCCGCCGCCGGTGCTGAGGAGTTCGTCTTTGATCCAGGCTCGGCACTCGGGGCTGACGTCCGCGATGGCGGTGTCGGTGGCGGAGGGTAGCGCGCTGTTGAGGGCGTCACTGACATGGTCGGCCATGAGCTCGCCTGAGTACTTCTGGATGGTCTTGGTGTCGACGCCGTCGCACTGGGATGGGCGGGTGCCGGGGGTGGCTGTGGCGCCGGAGTCGATGGCGGTCTGGAGCTGCTTGCGCATGGCGCTCTTGCAGGCGGCCGGGTCGGCCTTGGCGTCGCTCCCGCCGCTGCATGCGGTGAGCGTGGCGGTGAGGGCGAGGAGGGCGGCGCAGGCGACGGTGCGGGTGTTCATGGTTCCCCCGGGGCTCTTGGATGCTGAGGGGGCATCATGCGCTGCGTGGAGCCGCTGCGGGGGCGCTGTGGCCGTGTTGTGACGCTGGGCCCGCCGCCTGGCGTTGCGCATCCCGCGGGGCCCGTGTTCCCCGACGCCAGGCGGCGGACGGCTGACACGGCGAAGCCCCCGGCCGGTGAAGGGGCGCGGGGGCTTCGTCGTGCGTCTGTGGTGCCGCTTGAGGGCACAGTTGTTCACCGAAATCGTGACACGCGCCTGACCTGCGGTCAAGCAGCGTCGCGTGTGGCCCTCTTGACGACGAGCGCGGTGACGTCTTGGACGTCGTACCAGGGCTGTCGGGGGCTGCCTCCTGAGCGCTGGAGTTGGCCGCGGCGGACGAGTTGGCGGACGCCGTCGAGGCCGATGCCGAGTTGCTGTGCGGTCTGGTGGGCGGTGAGATGGCCGGGCCGGATGATGAGCGACTCCATGGGCCCATGATGCGGCAGTGGTGTCGGCAGCGTGGCACGCCGGATGGAGTACTGCCGGTCGCCGCCCTGAGGCCCGGAACCTAGCGTCGTGACGAATGCCCCATGAGCGTGGAAGGAGCGCTGTCACATGCCCATCCTTGGATATCACTACGGCCCTGACTGGAATCAGGAGCTCTACCAGGCGACCATCGACCGGGTCATCCCGGATCCCAACGACCTGCCGAGCGGGTTGATCGCCCACTACGCAGCACCCGGGGACGGAGGCGGCTGGCAGGTTGTCGACGTCTGGGAGTCCGCGGAGCAGCACGACCGCTTCATCCGGGAGCGGGTCATGCCTGCTGCCCAGGAACTCAATGCGCCCCCCTTCGAGACCAAGGTGACCGAGCTCTACAACTCGCTGGTCGCTTGAGGCGCGCTGGCGTCCCCGGCATGCGAAGGCCCCGTCCTCGACGAGCGAGGCGGGGGCCGTGGCGTGTAGGGAGGGAGGCGGTCGAGGGGAGGCCAACACCCCGTTTGCGGCGCTCCTGATCGGAGTCGCAAGCTGCCTCCCTTGCCTCCCTGACTGGCCATTTATGCAGGTCATGTACAGGGAGGCGGGGTTGGGAGGCGGTAGGGAGAACTCCCTCAGTCTTCGCTGCCTCCCTCGTCGTCGAGGTCGTCCTCCGCGCGGGCCGCGAGGGCGTCGAGGATGCGGTCCAGGGCGACGTGTTGGCGGCCGCCGGTCTTGTACTCGCCGTGCCCGGCCTCGTCGAGGACGCGCCGCAAGTCGCGGAACGTCCACGCGCCGTACTCGGCCGGGTTGAGGTCCTGAAGACCGCTCAGCACGTGCTGCGTGAGCATCTTCGGCTCGTGTCCGAGGACGGTGGCGATGTCGGTGAGCGGGTCGGCCGGCGTGAAGGTAGGTGCCTCCCACATGCCGTCCTCGTTCTTGTACGCCTTCATGGCCCGCTGCGTGGCCGGAGAGGAGTTCGGCGATGTAGGCGATGACGGACTTCGGGTCGTCCGCTTCAGCGACGAGGCTGACCATCAGGCTGTGGAAGGCGTCCAGCTCGGGGCTGCCGAGGCCGACGGCGTTGGCCTCGGCGTGGTTCTGCTCCAGTTGGAGAATGATCCGGGCAGCGTCCGTCTCCGATTGCTCGTCGCGGGCCGAGCCTTTCGCGGTGTCGTGGGCGAGCCGTGAGGTGAGAGGGATGAGGTACTCACCGGCTGTGGAGTTCGTGTCCATGATGCTCATGGGGCCTGCTCCTTCGTGGAGTTGAACTGGCCTTTCTGGTCGGCTTAGTTGCGCTGATGGGAGTGGTCGAGGCGTGTTGTCCTCGTTCGGGTGGTGTCGCCTCGGACGCTGGCCGGTGTCTGGCAGGGGGCGCGTAAAGTGCGCCCCTTCTTCCATGGCTGACGCTGCATCGCATTCGCCAACAACTTCCCACGGGTTCAACACGACCCATCGGGCGAGGCGTTCCAGGTCGAGCGCAGCCACGTCAGGTCGGCTTCGGCCTGGCGGCGGGCGGTCCGCTCGCGGGTGAACAACTCCTCGGGCTTGGTCATCACGAGGGTGTACGGGCCATAGCCCAAGCAGCTCACCGCCCTGGCCTGCAACGTCACCCGGATCTCCGACTGGATATCCAATACCCCCCCAGAACCCGCCGCCGCACCACCCGCTTCCACGCGCTGTGCGCAGCCACCGCACAACCAAGACAAGATCACCGCCAGAGTCACGGGGTTGCACCTGGCGGGACGCTTTCCCAGTGCCGTGTCAGTGCGTCGGCGAGTTCCCGCGGCTGTTGGAGATGCGGCCAGTGACCGCTGTCCAGCAGGACAAGGTTCGTGGCCTTAACGTTCTTTGCGAAACTCTCGGCGAGCTCCACCGGCTGGTACTGGTCCTCTCGGCCCCAGAACACGAGGGACGGGCTGTCCTTCATCGTGGCGTCCATCCGGCTCACGAGCTCATCGGCGCGATGGGCGGGCACGCCGTCGCCCTTGATCTGCTCGCTGAACGCCGGCAGGTCGAGTTCGGCCATCCACCGCTCTCCGACCCCGTGGGTCTGCCAGATCTTCGAGAGGGGACTCCACTCGAGCGCAGCGCTCACCGCCACGTCTCCGCCGGCCCAGGTCCTCACCAGATCGGGCCGCAGCGAAGCGACGGGCGCGGTGAAGGCGCTGCCCCAGTCATGGCCCACGAGGTCGACCGGGCTGCCGATCTCCTCCAGCCGGGCGATGATCCAGTCGACGTACTCCTCCTTGGTGGCGGTGAAGCCCTCCGGCACGGGGCTTTCGAAACCGGGCAGCGCGAGTGCGACGACATCGGTCCGGGTCAGGTGGTCGAAGACGTCGTCCCAGACGTGGTAGGTGTCCGGAATGCCATGAACGAATACGGCAGGCACAGGATCTCTCCAGTCGACTGATGGTTTTTGTGGGTTGCTGTGGTTCGGGCTTGGCGCCGTTAACTCAGAACGGCGAGCCGCGCAGGCTCGTCGAGTGCCGGCTCGCCGGTGGCGACAGCGGTCCGGCAGGGAAGTCGGGAGTGCCGTGTCGCGGGGCGCCGGCGGCCCTCACTCTGTCCGCGGCCTACTTCGCCAGCTGGGAGTACAGCCCCGCCAGGTCGCCGGCCAGGAGCGTCTTGACCTGCCGCGTGATGTCGTCGCCGAGCACCTCGTACGCTCCCGTCTCGACGCCGTCGAGGGCGAGTGCGGTGATGGTGCGTGGGTCGGACTTGGGCGCGTCTCGGCCGGCCGCCAGGTCCGTGTTGACGTATCCCGCGTGCAGTCCGGTGACGGAAGTGCATGGTGAGGATGTGGCCGCCGCCGTTGCGTTCGATGATCGGCGCGAAGGCGCGGGTGAGCAGCAGCGGGCCGTAGAAGTTGGTCTCGAAATCACGGCGTACGTCCTCGACCGGGGAGTCCAGGAGGGATGCGCCGAAGAAGGTGGTCTCCCGGCGTACGTCGTCGGCCGGAGAGTCGGTGACCTCCGGGGCCACCGGGACGGCGTCGGGATGGGTCACGGTGCGCGGGTCGCGGGCGGTGGTGTAGACCTTGCCGGGCCCCCCGGAGACAGAGCTCCTCCATGAAGGCCTTGCCTATGCCGCGGCTGCCGCCGGTGACGGAGACGCTCGCGCCCTTCAGCGCGGTCATGACTGCCTCCACAGAACATCAACAGTTCGTTCATTGAACTTAGCCACGCGTGCCACCGCAGCAGAGTGAGTTCGGTCATTGAACCTGTTTCGGACAGTTGAGTACAGTGGATGCCATGGCCCTGGGCAAGGACTACGCGACACAGGAATGCTCGATCGCCGCCGCACTGGAGATCGTCGGCGAACGCTGGACCCTGCTCCTCGTCCGCGACGCCCTCTATGGCATCCGGCGCTACAACGACTTCCTCGTCCACCTAGGAATCCCGCGCGCGGTCCTCGCCGCCCGTCTCCAGATGCTGACCGCGGAGGGGATCCTCGAGAAGCGCCGGTACCAGGAGTCGCCGCCACGCGACGAGTACGTCCTCACCGACCGCGGCATCGCCCTGTGGCCGACCCTGCGCACCCTCGACCTCTGGGGCCGCGGGCACGCCGGCGCGACCGCGCTGCGCGTCTTCCGGCACGCCGAGTGCGGCACCGAACTCGGCTTCTACGGCGACTGTCCCAAGTGTGCGACCGTCGTACCGGTCGAGGATGTCCTCATGGTCCCGGGTCCAGGACTGGACCCCGACCCCGCGGCCCTGGTCAGCCGGGCCCTGCTCCGGCCGAAGAGGCTCTTGGAGCCCGTCGTGGTCGATCAGGTGTGAGCGGAGGAGGGCTCACAGGCGGAAGACGGAGAGAGGGGGAGTGGCCGTGATCCGCAGGTGGACCGCATCTGTACCTCGTTCTCGCTGGTAGCCGAGGCTGCGCCGCTCCCACCGTCGTTCTGGGACTGCATGCCTGGCGGGCCGTTTGCATGAGACGCAAACGGGTTTGCAGGCCGAGACAGCGCACCCCCCATCCTCGGGCAGGCAGCGCCGACTGTGGGCGCGGGCGGTCCGGAGGAGGGCCGATCCGGCAAATCGGGAGGTCCTGGGGCACCCCACAGAATCCATCCGCTCCACGACGCGCGCTGCCGACACACGTCTGAGCCCCGCCTATTACGTCCGGACCGAAGGCCACGGCCCCTACGTCATCGGATTGCCGGAGGAGTGCACCAGCGTCTTCGACACCAAAGTCATAGAGGGCGTCGCGGACGACGAGCAGGGTCCAGCGTTCGCCGACGATCTCCAGCGCGCCGGCGATCGAGCATTCCTGCGTCGCGTAGACCTTGCCCAGGGCCAGGACCTCCGCTGTACTCAACTGTCCGAAAAAGGTCCAATGACCGAACTCACTATGCTGCGGTGGCACGCGTGGCTAAGTTCAATGAGTGAACTATCGGCGGGGCAAGGGCGGAGGTGGCCCCCGGTGCCCGCGCCGCGCCCCCGCACCACCCTCGCCCTCACCAGCGCCGCCACCGTCGTAACCCCGCCTGCAGGGGGGCATTGAATAAGCTCAGATATAATAAATGCATCTATCCAAGAGAGGTTCCGTGGACAAGCCCGCTGAGATGTTCGACCGGCACTTCGAATGGGCCGAGCTGACCCGGTTCGCCGCCTTGCCCGGCCCTCGGGCCACGCTCGGCGTGGTCTCCGGCCGCCGCCGCCAGGGAAAGACCTTCCTGCTCGACGCGGTCGCCAGGGCCGGCGGCGGCTTCATGTTCACCGCCACCGAGACCACCGAGGCGGACGCCCTGCGCCAGTTCGGTGAGGCGCTGGCCCGGTATCGGAGCCAGCCCACCCCGTTCCGCTTCGCGCACTGGGACGAGGCGGTCACCGAACTCATGCGCATTGCCGACGACGGCGAGCCCACCGTGGCGGTCATCGACGAGTTCCCCTTCCTAGCCAAGGCATCTCCGTCCCTGCCCTCGATCATCCAGCGCGCGCTCGACCCCGCGGCCCAGCACACCAACACTCCCGTGCGCCTGCTGCTGTGCGGTTCCGCACTGTCCTTCATGGGCAGGCTGCTGTCCGGGAATGCTCCGCTGCGCGGCCGTGCCGGCCTCGAACTGGTCGTTCCCACCCTGGACTTCCGCCTCGCGGCGGACTTCTGGCAGATCACCGACCCGCGTACCGCGCTGTTGACCAACGCCATCGTCGGCGGCACACCTGCCTACCGCCGTGAGTTCACCCAAGGGGACACTCCGGCCGGGCCGGACGACTTCGACGCCTGGGTGACCCGTGCCGTGCTCAACCCGGCACGCCCGCTCTTCAGGGAGGCCCGGTACCTGCTCGCCGAAGAGCCCGAACTCCACGACACCGCCCTGTACCACTCCGTACTGGCGGCCATCGCCGCGGGCAACGCCGCTCGTGGCGGCATCGCCGACTACCTCGGCCGGAAGTCCACCGACCTCGCCCATCCGCTCAGCGTCCTCCAGGACGTCGGCATGATCACACACGAGGCGGACGCCTTCCGCCGCAACCGCTCCGCCTACCGCATCGCCGAGCCGCTCGTCACCTTCTACCACGCGGTCATGCGTCCGGCATGGGGCGACCTGGAACGCCCCGGGCGAGCGCCCGCTGTATGGCAGCGCGCCCAGTCCACCTTCCGCAGCAAGGTCGTCGGCCCGCACTTCGAGCAGATCTGCCGGGAGTGGGCCCGTTGGCACGCGGTGTCCGAGACTCACGGCGGGCAGGTCACGCGGGTCGCCAGCGGCACCGTCAACGATCCGGCCGCGAGGACCAGCCACGAAGTCGACGTGGCCGTCCATGGCGAGACCGGCGACGGCCGCGAGGCGCTGCTCGCCATCGGCGAGGCGAAGTGGAACGACGTGATGGGCGTCGGGCACCTGGAACGCCTCCGGCACGTCCGCGCTCTGCTCACCGCACGTGGCACCGCGACCGAGGCAACCCGGCTGCATTGCTTCAGTGGCGCGGGCTTCACCGACGAACTGCACCACCTCGCCAAGAACGACCCCACCATCCAGCTGGTCGACCTGACCCGCCTTTACCACGGCGAGTGACTGGTGATCCGCGGTCGCGGCCCCGCGAGCCCAGGGCCGGGATGCTGACCGCCAGGTGGAGTAAGGATCACGGGGAAACTTCACGACACCTGGCAGATCTCGCCGGATCAGATCAGTCTTGCCGGTCCTTACTGGTCGTCGCTGCTGAGTAGCGCGCTGGAGTACTTCCAGGATGCCCTCGGGCTCCCCGCTGCGACCCGTTTGCGGGCTGAACCGCACGCGATGCGGGGATGGGTGACAGAGGGTCGGCTGACGGCGCCGCGAAACGGGTGACTGCGGCTTCCGGCTCTGCGGCTTTGTCGCGCGGTACGCGCCCCGCTGGCATGCGCGGCTGCGGTCACTGCGGCGGCCGTTGAGTCGCTGCCCGCGTGCTTGAACGTGTTGGGTGGGGGCTTCTTGGGCTATGCGGTGGATGGCCGACTGCGTGTCGGAGCAACCCTTGTGCGCGAACCTGGTGAGCTGCTGTGGCTGAGCCGCTCCTTGGACATCCGGTGGCGTCCCGCCAGGTGGTGTAGCGGATCAAGGCGCCGGAATCCGCAGGTCATCGCCGCATCGGTGCGGTTCGGGGCCGCGCATGGCGCTGACGGCAGGTCAGCCGCTGCGCGACCCGGGAGCCATGTCCCATGGCGTGGCCGACGCGCGGTTACCGGAACTCGTCGAGCAAGGTCGCTTACACCACGAAGAGGGACACGACCGGACATCCCCGCTCGGAGTGATCCAGGCCGACCGCGGCCGCGCGGTCCGCACGGGTTGTCGGATGCGGTTCACGCGGCTGGACAGCGTCGATTATCGGCGCGGGCGCGCGGGTGTCTCGCTCAAATCGTCCAGGCGGCAGCTCGCACCAGTCCCGTCCGTTTGGCCCACCCTTCCTGTGCCGGAATGGCCGGTGGCGTATCAGAGTGTGCCGGTCCGAAGAGCCGGGCATGACGGAGGCCTTGATGAGAAGGAGCGGAAAGGGGCGGTTCGTCGCGACCGTCACCGGGGCGTTCCCGGCTCCACTGGCCCACTCGACCTCGCGCCTGACCTCCTCGGCCGTGGCGAGGATTCACTCGGGCGACGCCGCCCGGACGTCTTCCCGCTTCCAGCCGGCCCGGACGCCATAAGCCTTGAGCACGGGGCAATCGTGCTCATCACAGGCCCATCGGGTCCCCGCCGGCCGGGAGCGGTTGTTCGGCCCAGATGACCTTTCCGTCGCGGTTGTGCCGTGAGCCCCAGCGGTGGGCGAGCGCCGCGACCAGTTGCAGGCCGCGGCCGCCTTCGTCGAAGACCTGGGCGCGGCGCAGGTGCGGGGCGGTGCTGCTGGCGTCGGAGACCTCGCACGTCAGAGTGGACTGGAGGATCATCCGCAGCTGGACGGGGGCTTTGCCATAACGGATGGCGTTCGTCACCAGTTCGCTGACCATGAGTTCCGTGGTGAAGGCCATGCCTTCCAGTTCCCAAGCCGCCAGCTGGGCGGATACGAACTTGCGCGCGTCCGAGACGACGGACGGATCGGAGGGGAGACCCAGCGTGGCGACGTGGTCGGCGTCCAGTGCTTTGGTGCGCGCCACGAGCAGTGCGACGTCATCGGCGGGCCGGGTAGGCAAAAGTGCGTGGAGGAGTGCGTCGCAGGTGTCCTCCAGCGAGGCCGGTGCCTGGGCGAGGACGTCACCCATCACCGCGAGGGCGGTGTCCACGTCGCGGGTGCCACTTTCGATGAGGCCGTCGGTGTACAGAGCCAGGAGACTGCCTTGTGGCAGTTCGAACTGGGCTGTTTCGAAGGGCAGCCCTCCCAGGCCCAGCGGCGGGCCGATCGGCACTTCCGGGAAGTCAACCGCACGGGAGGTTGAGCCGACTCGGCTGCGGGAGGTCAGGGGAGTGACGACGGCCGGTGGAACGTGTCCGGCGCTGGCGAGGGAACACAGGCGGGAGACGGGGTCGTAAACCGCGTAGAGGCAGGTGGCGCTGAACTCGTCCGCATTCCCTTCCTCCTCACGCTGCAGGCGGATGACCACGTCATTGAGGTGGGTGAGTAGATCGTCGGGCATCAGGTCGATGTCCGCGAAAGCACGGACAGCCGTCCGCAGTCTGCCCATCGTGGCGGAGGCGTGGAGGCCGCGGCCGACCACGTCGCCTACGACGAGGGCGACGCGGGCTCCGGAGAGCGGGATCACGTCGTACCAGTCGCCGCCCACGCCCGCGCGGGATCCGCAGGGCAAATAACGGCAGGCCGTCTCGACGGCCGCCTGTTCGGGCATCTGATGCTGGAGCAAGCTGCGCTGGAGGGTGAGCGCGGTGGAACGCTCCTGGGTGTAGCGACGGGCGTTGTCGATGTAGACGGCCGCCCTGGACGCGATCTCCTGGGCCAGGAACAGATCTTCGTCGTCGAAGGGGTCCGAAGCCTGGTAGCGGAGGAATTGCGCGAGGCCCAATGGGATTCCGCGGGCCCGCAGCGGAACCAGGAGCACGGAGCGGATGCCACGAAGGGCACCTCTGTGGTCCGCAGGCGCCCCCAGCCATGCGGGAAGGTCTGAGGCCGTGACGCGGTATCGCAGGGGCTCTCCGGTGGCCAGTGCGCGGGCCGGCTCCGACTCCTCGGGGTAGACATGCGTCTGCCCTGTGTCGACTGCTGAATCGGGGCAGCCATCCAACACAGACCGCTGGGCGACCCGACGGACTACTGAAAGAGCGGCTGCCGGCTCCATGCCGTCTTCCTGGAACGCGGAGTCGAGTAGGTCGACGGTGACGAGATCGGCGAACCCATCGGTACCTACGTCTGCCAGTTCCTGGGCGGTGCGGGTCGTGTCCAGGGTGGTCCCGATCAGCGTGCTGGCCTCATTGATCATGATCAGCCGCCGCTGCAGCCAACGGTCGCGTTCCCTCTGGTATGCCGCAACAGCCCCTTCCGCGGTGCGATCGACGTACTCGAAACCCATCATGCTGAATGCGATCGTCGCCTTGGTGATCGACTCCGGGGTAGTGGTGAGAGGGGCGGTCTCCTCAAGGAACAGACGAAGCAGACCGGCGTGGACGAGCCGATAGATCCGTAGGAGGTTGCTGATCTGCACTCCGTGCTCAGCGAGTCGGCGAGCGAACTCGATGCCGGCAGGTGGCGTCGTCACGTCGGCCATGTCAATGCGGTGCTCGAGAACATCCAGAACGGCGGCGACGTGCTCGGACACGGCCCCTGGCACCAGAGCGGCGATGTCCTCGTACTGCCACAGTTCGGGAAGCTCGCGGCGCAAGCGCTGCAGCATCGCAGCGGTGAATTCATCCGTTCGGGGCGCGAGCCCTCGAGCGAGATCGCGAATGAAGGCATGGGCGTCGGTTCCCACAAGCCAAATCTACGGGCAAACGGTGCGTATGAGCACCTTGAGGGTGTGGGACCGAAGGCCCGATCTCTTTGACGAAGCGGCGGCCGAGGCTCGGCTTCCAGCCCGGTTCGGCCCGCTCCGCATCACGCTCGGCGACGGAGCCCGCACTGGGTGCGACCAGGTGCTGCCGCAGGTGCTGCCGCAGGTACGGGTCGCGGAAGGTCACCGGCCACGAGGGCCGGGAACCCGGTCGATGTTGATTCCCGTCTCCGGGAACCGCAGCAGTTTGAAGCCGTTGAGCAGGCGCGTGGTGGAGTTCCAGAAGTCTCCGGCACCGGCATGGGCGTCGATGAATTCCGCGGCCGCAGCGGGATCCTCGGTTGCGATGGCGGCGACGAGTCCCGACGCCGCCTCGTTGGCGATCTGAGCCGCGTGCAGCGTGCCGTTCGCGTTGTCGACGGTCACGGTCACGGTTGCGGCGCGTCGCGGGTCGAGCGACCACTCGTACCCGCGGGGATGAGAGTGCGGGGGGAGGTACACCGCGATACCCAAGAACTACAGGACTTCGAGAACGCCGGGCAGCCGCTCGTCGCACCGAAGGAGGTCCCGTCCGGTACCACTCCGAAGTACTCACGGCCGATGGCTTCGACGCGCACGATGGCCTGCTGGGCGAGATCGATTCCCTCGTCCGCGACGTGCAGGCGTTTGATCCGGGCGTCGTGCTGGTCCTGCTCACGGGTGATGAGCTGCTTGGCTTCCACGGGACGGGCGGCCTGGGAGGCGGTCACGGTGTCCATGCCTGCGTGCTCGGCGAGCACGCGTTGGTTGGGCGGCTCCCCATGACGGCCGAGCCACCATGTGCTGGCCGGCACGACGAACTGCGGCGGCCTGGGCGACAGGACCGCTTTGCGGGCGGACTACGTGGACGAGCTCCTCCAGGTGGGAAGCCGCCCCGGCCACCCCACCGTTGCCCGGGCCCTGTACCAGAGCCTGCCCAGCCTCATGGCGGCCCGTTCGCGCTACCCCGAGGTCAAGGCACCGATCCACCTCGTCTACCGGGAGAAGGACTGGTCCCGGCGCTCGGACCGGGAAGCCGACAAGGAACTGCTGCCTGCCCCCGAATTCACCCAGGTGACCCGGCAGCGGACCGACAACAGCGTCGGGGCCTGTGGTGGCCCCCTTGTAGCAACTCGATAGGTGCGCCCACTGTCTGAGGCCGCACCTGTGGGTGAATCGAATCCGAGTCGGAGCCGCGGCGTAGCTCAGCCGCTCCGCCTCCTCGCCGGTGGACAGCCGGTGGACAGACGCCTTTGGACAGTGGTCACGGGGCGGCATAGGTCATCCTGTTGCACGTGTTGTGATCAGGAAGAACGTCATTGGGTGACACGGTCTCGGGTTCGAATCCCGAAGGCGGCTGCATAGTGAACCTCAGGCCAGGGCTTTGACCTGGGGTTTCTTGTTTCGAGTGACTTTGGAATCCGGGTTAATCGAGCACCTGTGTTCTACGCATCGCAATGCGTAGGTCTGGGATCGACTGGCAGTGGGCGCTTGGGTTCACAGGGCTGTGACCTGGCATTTTGTTCCGTGTTGCCGGTCAGCTCGGGTCTGTCGGTTTCGGTGTGGTGGCCAAGCGTGCAGCGATTGTGTAAATGGGTCCCCGATCTGCTGTGCAGTCACAGGCGTGCTTGGGGCTGCAGGGTTGTGCCATCCGGACAGTCCCACGATCAACGCGCTCCACCTGGGGCACGATCGACAGGAGCCGCCGCAGCGGTGTCAGCCAGCGGTGATGTTCACCGATACCAGGTCGCGGCGTCGGCTGGACGGCCGGTGCCAGGACGGGAAGGGGGCGGTGTCGACAGCGGTGTCGCCGCGCCAGCCCTGGCACCGCCGTCTGGCACCCTTTTGTCGCCGGGTCCAGAACTGGAGTCCCGCCCGACGGGGCCCAGCCCGCCGCCGGGCCTTCCTGGGGCCCAGAATGGGGCCGGAAGGACAGGGAAACCCCGGGCGTGATCACCAGACCCCGGACACCCCAATGTGTGGAGCTCTTCAGTCGCGGTTTCGATGATCGTGCCCTCGCCGACCGGCTGCCGGGCCTCTTCCTGCTTCGGGGCGCGTTTTCTCAGACTCGGTGAGTGTCGGGCTCCGGGTCCGGCAGGGGGAGTTCGTCGAGGTCGAGGGTGAAGGTGCGGCCGTCGGCCAGGGGGATGGGGAGCTTGCCTGTGCCGTATGCGCGGGTGTGGGCGGTGCTGTAGCCGCTGGAGGTGGGCTCGGTGTGCAGGACGACTTCCCGGGCGTAGGGATCCACGACGAGGTAGACGGGGATGCCGTACCGGCCGTACTTCGCGGTGCAGTCGTCGTAATCCTTGCGTGCCGAGGACGTGGAGACGACCTCCGAGATCAACAGGACGTCCTCGAAGCTGTAGCGCTTGCCTTCCTTGCGCGCGTCCTCGCGCAGGATGGCCAGGTCGGGGGCGGAGTTCTCGTCGGCGGGGAAGTCGATGTAGACGTCCGAGGTGACCTTCGCGTGACGGCCGAGGGCGACAGAGTCGATCTGCATCGACCTGATCGTGCTGGAGTGCTCTTCGCTCTGCGGGGTCATGATGATCTTTCCGTCGACGCCGAAGAACACCACGTATCCCGCGGGGAACTCGGTGTGCGTGATCGCGTCGACACTCATGGACGGTGCTCCTTCCCGTGTGCCGTCATGATACGGCGGACAGAGCCGTCTCACGGGTGGACTTCCGTGGCGTGCGCGCACCACAGGGGGGAACCGGTCCGCACGAGCGGACGCCGTGACGCGGGGCGTGAGCTGGGCCCGTAGGTGTTCGGACCCAACAGCTGGCGTTGGGTGACCTCCAGGGGCGCCCACAAGGCACCGGTGGTGCACAAGTGGCTGCTCGCGCACCCCCGCTTCCGCATGCACTTCACCCCGACGTACTCGTCGTGGATCAACCAGGTCGAGCGGTGGTTCGCCGAGCTGGAACGGCGCTGCCTGGAGCGCGGAGTGTTCTGCTCCCTTGACAGCCTCAAGGCCGCACTTGAGGACTGGATCAAGGTCTGGAACGACGAAGCCCGGCCGTTCAAGTGGACCAAGACTGCCGACCAGATCCTCGACCGGATCTGCCGTTACTGCGATCGGGCGAGGGTCGCGGGCGGCGGCGTAGACCTTCGCGGCACCGCGGTCGAGGCTGGTCACGCTCGTCGTGCCCAGCCGGTTCGGTGACGCGACAAGGTGCTGGCGTGCCGCACGGCCTTTTGTATTGCATTCGTACGTTAATAGGGTGGGGCGAGCCGGTCGGCAAGAGGTCAGCGAGAATTAAATTATGGTCGCACGCTCAATGGGGGCCCGGAGGCGGCGGCCAGCGGCCAGCTGGACGAGTGAAGGAGAGTGCGGGGCCCGATACGGGCGGGAGCGCAAGCAGGAGACGCGGCGGCGGATCATCGAGACGGCTGGGCGTCGGTTCAAGAGCGACGGGATCGACGGTTCGGGGGTCGCCGCGCTGATGGCCTGATGCCGGTCGCTCTTGTGGGGGCTGGACGAGATTCGCCCCGCCCCCGGCGGCTGTCAGAACATCGTGTTGTCGTTGGCGGCGGTCTCGGGCACGGCCTGTTCGGAGCTCCAGTGTTCGACGATCCTGGCATCGCGGACCCGGAAGAGGTCGATGACCGACCGGCCACGCTCGCCCGGCGTGTCGACGTAGTGGCTGTGCACGGCGACCAGGTCGCCTTCGGCGATGACGCGTTTCGGTGTGACACTCGACTGCGGGAACTTGTCGAAGTAGCTGCCCAGGTCGGCCTTGAGGCCGGCCGCGCCGTCGGAGATGTTCGGGCTGTGTTCGTGGTAGTCGGCGCCGACGTAGGCGTCGATGGCGGTCAGGTCCTTGCGGACCAGCAGCTGGTCGACGAACGCGGTGACCAGTTCCTTGTGGTAGGCGGTGAACCACCGCTGCCCGACCGCGTCGGTCCGCGGCTCGCTGAGCGTGGCGAACATGTCGTTGCCGCTGGCCGTGGTGGCGGGCACTTCCTGAATGACGTCCCAGTGCTCGGCGATCTTGCCGTCCTGGAAGCGGAACAGGTCGAACACGGCCAGACCCTCGGTGCCCGGCACCATGACGTAGCGGGAGTGCAGCAGCACCAGATCGCCGTCGGTGATGATCCGGCGGGGCTCGAAGGCGGCCTGCGGGAACTGCTGTCGCATGGCGCCGCTGAAGTACTTGAGGGCGTCGGCTCCGTCGGGCGCCAGGGGGTTGTGCTGGATGTAGGAATCGGGCCGCACGACCCGATCGACGATGGCCGTGTCGCCGAGGACGAACACGTCGTGCAGCAGTTGGCTGGCAAGGTGTGCCTTGCTGTCTCGGACGGTCAGCACGATCTTGCCGGTGGTGCGGCCGGTCTCGCCGAGCGTGTGCGCCTTCGCGGCCTCGGCGAGCGGGAAGGTGGCGTCGATGTGGGCGCGCAGTGCGCCGGTCTCGACGAGGGCGGCGATGGCCTGCATGCCGGCGTGGTCGGCCTCGACCAGCAGCGACTCGTAGCGGATCCCCCGCTCGGCGATCGCCGCCAGTTCGCCGGCGTCGACGGGTACCGGAAGGATCGAGACGAGGGTGCCGCCCGGGCGCAGCACGGCCACGGATCGGGCGCGGGCGGCGGAGTCGAAGGAGACCGGGTCGAGGACCACGTCGATGTCGCTGAGCACCTCGGTGAAATCGACGCTGTGGTAGTCGATGACCTCGTCGGCACCGAGGGATCGCAGGAAGTCGTGTTTGGCGGCGCTGGCGGTGCCGATCACGTACGCGCCGCGGGCCTTGGCGATCTGCACGGCGAGGTGACCGACGCCGCCGGCCGCCGCGTGGATCAGGACTCGCTGCCCGGCCCGGACGTCGGCGGTGTCGACCAGTGCCTGGTAGGCGGTCAGCGCGGCCAGCGGCAGCGCACCGGCCTGGACGTGGTCGATGCCGGCGGGCTTGTGCGTGAAGACGCGGGCCGGCGCGGTCACGTACTCGGCGTGCGAGCCGACTCCGCCCGGGTAGGGCAGCATGCCGAAGACCTCGTCGCCGGGCTTGAACAGCGTGACGCCCACGCCGACGGCCTCGACGACGCCGGAGACGTCCCAGCCGAGCACCAGCGGCATCCGGGCGATGGTCGCGGACCGGGCACGGTTCCCCCAGTCGGTCGGGTTGACCCCGGCCGCGTGGACGGCGACCAGGATCTCGCTCACCCCTGGCGCCGGTTTGGGCAGCAGGGTCTCCTGCAGCACGTCGGGGGCGCCGTAGGTGTCCTGGCTGATGGCTCGCATGGTTTCGGTGTCCGTCATGGGCCCAGCCTGGCCGCCGTCACAGGCCCCTACAATGGCGTGATCGCCAATTTTCGACGGGATCCTGCCGTGATCAAGGTGCACCGCGTCGTTGTCCTCGCCTCACACGGGGTGTACCCGTTCGACCTGGGCATTCCCCACCGCGTCTTCGGCGCCGCGGACGGCCGCTACGAGGTCGTGACCTGCACCATCGACGGTCACCCGGTGCGCACCAACGCGGACTTCTCCATCAGCGTCGATCATGGCCCGGAGGCGTTGCGCACCGCCGACACCGTCATCATCGCGCCGTTCCACACCGGCAACCCCCGCCGTCAGACGTCGGTCGACCTGGCGCAAGTCCTCGCGTACGTGGCCCCCGGCACCCGGATCGTGTCGACCTGCACCGGCGCCTTCGTGCTGGCCGCGGCGGGGCTGCTCGACGGGCACCGGGCCACCACGCACTGGCACGCCACGGGCCTCTTCCGGGAGTGGTACCCGCAGGTGGAACTCGACCCGAACGTCCTGTTCGTCGACGAAGGCGACGTGCTGACCTCGGCCGGTGCCGCTGCCGGCATCGATGTCTGCCTGCACCTTGTCCGCAAGGACCACGGCAGCGAGATCGCCAACCGTGTGGCCCGCACCTGCGTCGTCCCCCCGTGGCGCGACGGAGGCCAGGCGCAGTACATCGAACACCCGGTCCCCGACGCAACGGCGAACGACACGTCCGCCGCCCGGCAGTGGGCGCTGCAGAACCTGCACAAGCCGCTGACGCTGAGCGACCTTGCAGAGCAGTCGAACATGAGCCAGCGCACCTTCGCCCGCCGCTTCAAAGAAGAAGTCGGCTTGAGCCCCGGACGCTGGCTCATCCAGCAACGCGTCGACCGGGCCCGGCAGTTGCTGGAATCCACCGACCTGCCGGTCGACGAGATCGCCGGCCAGGTCGGCTTCGCCGGCGGCACCTCGCTGCGCGAACACCTGCACGCCGCTATCGGCGTCACACCACTGGCCTACCGGCGCACCTTCCGAGGCCCACTGGCAACGAGCCGTGCCGCCGCGGCGGATGCCCGGCGGGACGGGCAAGCATGTCGCCCTGGACCGTAACTCGATCGTCGTGAACAACGCCGGTGTCGCCAACAGCAACCTCCCCCTCTCCGCGTCGCTCGACGTCGCGCGCGGCGAGCTTGAGGTGAACTACTTCGGGCTCATCTCCATGACGCAAGCGTTCGCCCCGGTCGTGGAGGCCAACGGCGGCGGTGCCTTCGTCAACATGCTCTCGGTCGCCTCGTGGGCGGCGTACCCCGTAGCCGCAACGTACGGCGCGTCGAAGGCAGCCGCGTGGAGCTACACCAACGCCGCCAGGCAGCAGCTCATGACGCAGGGGACCGAAGTCGTCGCCGTCCACGCAGGGCCGGTCGACACCGACATGCAGGCCGGCTTCGACGTCCCCAAGACCCCGCCGGCCGACGTGGCCCGCAGCGCCCTGGACGCGCTGGAGGCAGGCCGGCCCGAGGCCATCGTCGACGAGCTGAGCCGCAACGTGAAGTCCACGCTGCACGACGACCAGGCCCTGCTGTACCCGGCCATCGAAGCGCAGCTCGCCGCGCAGCCGGCCGACTGACCCACCAGAGTGCCGGCGTCGAGTCCGCGGTACTCAGCTTGAGAGCAGCCGCGTGTCGGTATCGCGCCAGGCGAGATGCCGGCGCGGCCCGGGCATGCAGCGGAGCAGGTTCATGCACTCTCCATGGCGGATCGGGCGGGCTCGCTGCCCGTGGTCCGCGGCCCCGCAACGGTCGCCGCGGTGAGGTTGAGGACGTGTGTCCATGTCGAGGTTCACATCGCCGTAGGGCCGGACGTGGGACCAGAACAGGGGGGCCAGGCCGCGCCGGTCAGCGGGGATGCGGAGGTCCGCCCACTCCGGTTCGCCGAGGATGTCCTGGTGCATCGGGGTCAGGTGGCCGTTCAGCGCACGGCGATTGGCAGGCGTGAGGGCGGTGTTACGGCAGGCCATGGGTTGGCGGTCGGCCAGGACGGGCTGGCTGACGCCCGGGGCATCGGGCGTGTGGCACACAGAGCGCGGTCGGGGTTGAAGACGCAGGTGACGAAGGTCCCCAGGTACATGTGCGGGTCGTGGCGGGCCACGATGCGGCGCGCGGGCGGGCTTCGTCAAGGGCCAGGGGCGGCTCCAGTGGCTTGGGAATGGGTCATTCGTCGTCGAGACGACTGGTTCCCACCATGGTGGGAACCTCGTGCTGTGGCGACTGCAGTTCCTCGGGAAGCTGCTGGTCATCCAACGGGCGGTGCGTGAGCGGATGGTGCGGCACAAGGTGGTCTCGGGTTCGAATCCCGAAGGCGGCTCTATGGTGAACCCCAGGTCGGGCTTTTGACCTGGGGTTTCTTGTTTCTTGGTTCGGGTTTCCTTGGATTCCGGGCTGATCGGACACCCCAGACCTACGCATCGCAAGTGGACAGACGCGGGACGCCGCGGGGTGAAGCCGTGGCGCCGGGACAGCCGCCCGAGGGGCGCCACTGGAGTGCTGACATCTGGCATTCAGCCGCTACGGAGGTCGCCGGGGCCTCGCCGCATGGGCGAGCACCGCGAAACAGGAACTGGGCGGGGAGTTCATCACCTCCCTGGCCCGGGGTCTGACTGTGGTCACCGCGTTCGGTGAGGGACGTGCCGAGCTGACGCTCTCCGAAGTCGCCGAAACCACCGGCCTGCCCCATGCCACGGCGCGACGCGCCCTGATCACCCTGGAACACCTCGGCTATGTCACACGCCACCGACGCGGGTTCCGACTCGCTCCACGGGTGCTCTCCCTCGGTTTCCCTCCGTTGTCCAAGAGGCGACATCTCTGGCGGTGCTCACCGGCAACGACGTCCAGTGCGCGGCCTCGGTGGCAGCGGGACGCGTCATGGACGCCGACATCGCCGTGGGCGCACGCCTGCCCGCCCGCGCGACCTCCACGGGCCGCGTCCTGCTCGCGAACCTGCCGGACGAGGAACGTTCGGCCCTGCTGGCACGTACGCGGATGAGGGCGCTGACCCCGTTCACCATCACCACTGCCCACGACCTCACAGCCGTCCTCGACCTTGTGCGTGAGGAGGGACACGCCCTGGTCGACGGGGAACTGGGCGAAGGTCTTCGCTCCGTCGCCGTACCGGTGCGCGACCGCGACGGCAGCTGTCTCGCAGCCATCAACGTCACCATGCACAGCAGCCGGGGCTCGGCTGACGAGTGCGTCACGACGACTCTTCCGGAACTGCGTGCAACAGCTGCGCTCATCGAAGCCGACCTGCATACGGCACGATGATTCGTTCGGGTTCCGATCGCCTGAACGAGCACGGGCGTCACCACGGCGGCCGCCACCGACCACATGATCGGTGGCGGCCGTCGGCCGTCTAGCGTGCGCTGGGGCGCAGTTGGGCCTCAAGGAAGGTGATGACGGTCCGCCAGGACGGGGTCACCGGATGAGGCGGTGTGGTGTGACCGTCCCATGTGATCTCCTCATAGGCGTCCTTGCGGGTGTCGGGGTCGCTCAGCATGTCGAAGAGCGGGCCGTGGCCGGCGTGCGGGAAGGAAACGAAGCCCACCTCGTCGCCTGCGGAGGCCAGTGCGTCGCGGAGCAGTCGGCCCTGGTGATAGGGCACCAGAGGATCCTGCTCGCCGTGGAAGATCAGGAACGGCGGTGTGCGCCGACCGCCGACGTAGGTCAGCGGGTTCGCGGCCGCGACCTTGTCCGGGCAGTCGTTGATGGGGCAGCCGAGCAACAGCGACTCGGGCGAACGCGCGTCTTCATGGCAACCGGTGAGTCCCAGGACGGTGTTGAAGAACGTGCAGTTGTCCAGCATGTGCGCGTCCATCTGCGAGAAGTCGGTCGGCGGATAGAACGGCAGGGCCGCCTGAACCGCACTCGAGGGACCGCGTACACCGACATCGCCCTCCAGCGCCGGGATGTCCCCGGTGACCCCGGCCATCGCCGTGGTCCAGCCGCCAGAGGAGTCACCCATGATCGCGAAGCGCCGGGGGTCGAGGTTGTAGGTCTTCGCGTTCGCGCGCAGCCAGCGGATGGCGCCCTTGATGTCATAGAGCTGGGCCGGGAACTTGGCCTGCGAGCTGGAGCGGATCGACACACCCGCCACCGCGAACCCGTACGGGTTGAGCTCGGCAGCGACCTTGTCGGCCCCTTGGCGACCGTTGTCGGCCATCCACGCCGAGCCGGCAGAGAAGATCACCAGCGGTACCGGCCGCGGTGACCGCGGGACATAGAGGTCCAACAGGTGCCCCTGGCTGTCGGCCGGCTGGGCAGGCGCGTAGGCGACGTCCTTGGTGACATTCACCGCCGCGGGCGCGGACGGGGTCGCGAATCCGGACGCGGCGGTCATCGCCACCGCCATGACCCCTCCTGCAAGGGCCAGCAGAAGGCGGCTCCTCGGCACGGCTGGTAGTAGACGCCGGAACATCATGTTCACTCCTCTTCGAGTGGGCGCAGTCGGCAGATGCCGTCGTCGGAGTCTGCGGAGCGGCAGGGTTGACGACGGGCTGACGTACAGACGTTTCGCCTGGCGAGCGGTACGAATGCGACATGCGGGCTGAAGGGGGCGACCTCGGAAGGCCCCCAACCGCAATGTGTTCGCCTATCGAAATTGATTTCGCTGTACGGTGGGCATGAGTGTGGGACCGACCCGCATCGGTGTCAATGGTGAGGACGCGGTGGTCCGTCAGGTCAGCTGGAGCCGGCCGGAGTGGGGTACGGCGGAGAGATCACCCTCGACCGCATCAGCCGTCGCAAGGAGTGCGGGCAGGACCTGCTCGAAACACTCGGCGACGGTGCGCCGACTGGGGTGCATGGCCACGTTGATCGCGGCCAGCACCTCGCCGTCCTTGCCGCGTACGGGTACGGCCATCGAGCGCAGGCCGACTTCGAGTTCCTCGTCGACCAGGGCGTAGCCGCAGTCGGCCGTCCTCTCAAGAAGCCTGAGGAGTTCGTCGACTTCCGTCACCGTGTTAGGGGTGAGCCGTGCGAGGGGCGAGGCGGCGAGCAGTGCGGCACATTCGTCTCTGGGAACGTCGGCGAGCAGGACCCGGCCCATGGAAGTGGCGTAAGCGGGCAGGCGGGTGCCCACGGAGGCGTCGACCGTCACCAAGCGGATGCTGGCGGCGCGGGCGACGTAGACGATCTCCGAGCCGGAAAGCACTGACATCGACACGGAGTCCGAGAGCCGACGGGACAGCTCCGTCAGATGGGGCTGGGCCAGCTGCGGCAACGTCAGACGCGACAGGGGGGCGTAGCCGAGGGACAGGATCGCGGCGCCCGGACGGTACAGCCCTCCCCGGTTCGTGATGTAGCCGAGGTGGTCCAGGGTGATGAGTGCACGCCGCGCGGTGGCACGCGGCAGACCGGTGAGGCGAGCGACGTCGGAGCTCTTGAGGGCGTGGCGGCCCTCGCCGAAGGCTGTCAGCACTCTCAGGCCGCGGGCGAGGGATTCGACGAAGTCGCGGCGGGTCGTGAGAGTCCTGGTGTTCTCCACTCGCCTGCCCATGGGTTCGGAACGTGACACCGGTTGCTGTGAGGCCAGTTCGCGCTCCATGTCAGCTGCGGCACGGCGGGCGGCCGGCAGTGCGGCCCGCGCCAGGGCTTCGGCGCTCGGATAGCGCCCGATGAGGCTGACGACGTTCACCACGCAGAGGAGGTCTCCGTCGGGACCGTGGACGGGGACACCGAAGGCGATCAGGCCCGGTTCCAACCACTGGTCGTCGAGGGACCAGCCGTCGGATCCGGCGGCGGCGGCACGTTCGCGAAGGTCATTCGTGCAGGCCTGGGCGTGCCCCGGCCCTCGCACGCAGTGGTGCTCCGCCTGATGCCGTTCCCACTCCTCAGAGCTCCAGGTAGCGGCCAGCAGAGCGCCGGGCGCCGAGGCGTCGAGCGGCAGGCGGTCGCCGATGCTGCAGACGATGCTCATCCGGCGGTCCCGCTTGGACGCGTGGACGAAGTGGGCGCCGTGCTGGTCCGGGACGGTCAACGTGACGCCTTCGTCCAGTTCCTCGGCCAGAGCGTCGGCGTGGGGCCCAAGGAGCTCGGGAATTCTCACGGCGGACAGGTAGGCATTGCCCACTTCCATCAACGGGGGTGCCAGCATGACCTCGCGTCCCTCGATGCGGAGGTAGCCCAGAGAGTCCAAGGTGCTCGTGATGCGGTCGAGAGTGGCCCGGGGCAGGCTCGTGCGATGGGCAAGTTGCTGCAAGTCCTCTCGCCCGCCTGCGTCTGTCAGCTCCCTGAGGACGGCGATCCCACGCATCAGCGGGCCGACCACCTCGGCGGGCGCACGCTGCGCTACGAGCTCGTCCACCCCGCGGGCCACGACCTCGGCCGCCATGCTCTCTCCTTGCTTCCGTGCAGCCCACGGTACACCGGCGTTGACGCGGTCACCCTCAAGGACCAGGCGAGTAGCCGGAGGGCTGACATCCTCGTTGCGGCCGCTTTCACCTGTGCCCTGGCTGGAGTTGAGCGGGAGGGGGGCGGGATGGCCGGCATGGCCGCGGCCGGGGACCGGCGCCCGCTCGGCTTGTGTTGCGCGCCGGGCGGGGCCGTCGCGCGGGATCGGCGACGGCGGCCGGGGGTCAGGAGTCGTCGGGGGTGGAGTCGGTGATGTCGAGGAGGCTGGGGCTCGCAGGCAGTGGGGCCGGCGTCGGAACCTTCGTGCCGGCCACGATCCGGCCGGGCGGGGGCCAGAGCGCCCGTCTCCAGGCCGAGGGCGTTGCGGGCCGCGATCCGTGCGAGGATTTCGCGTTCGAGATCGCCTTCGAGGGCCGCCTGACCCCGAGCAACAACTGACCGGTCAACGACCAGGATCAGCCGTTGAATTGGCACCCCGCCCGGGCCCCCGTTCCCCCTCAGAGGGTCGCGCGCAGGTGGCTGACCGTGACGAAGTGGTAGCCCTGGGCGGTGAGGGTGCGCAGGATCTCGGGGACGGCAGCGACCGAGGTGGCGTGGATGTCGTGGATCAGTACGACGCCATCGGCCTTGGCCTGGGAGATGACGCTCTGGGCGACCTTCGCGGCGTTCGGGTACTTCCAGTCCTCGGTGTCCACGGTCCACAGCACGGGGGAGAGGCTGGTGACCGCCCGCACCTTGCCGTCGATCGCGCCGTACGGCGGGCGGAACAGCGTCGGCTCCTGGCCCGTGGCGGCCTTGATCGCCGCTGTGGTGCGCTCCAGCTGGGAACGGATCTGGGCGGAGGAGAGGTTGGTGAGAACCGGGTGGTTCCAGGAGTGGTTGCCGACCTCGTGGCCGGACTTCATCTCGGCGCGGACGACCTCCGGGTGCGTGGCGACGTTCTGGCCGACGACGAAGAAGGTGGCGCGAGCCTTGTACTGGGCGAGGTATTCCAGCAGCGTTCCCGTGTAGGGGACGGCAGGACCGTCGTCGAAGGTCAGGGCGATGCACTTGACCTTGGAGCAGTTCGTGGTGTCCTTGCCCGGGTCCGGCTGTGCGGTGACGGTCTGGGCGGGCGTCTCGGTGGCACCGAGGTCCAGCTTGCCGCCCGGGTGGGTGGTCTGGTGCTGGGCGCGGCTGCCGAAGTCGGACAGGAACGGGGTGACGGTCGCCTTGGGGAGCGTGACGGAGATGCGGCCGGCCGGGGGAACAGCCACGGTTCCCCGGTCGAAGCTGATCTTCAGGCCTCCGTCGGAGGTGAAGCTCATGTCGTCCAGGTAGGTGTCGCGGTACTCCCGGTCGTCGAGCGACGAGGCGAGGGAGTCACCCCCGACAGCGCCTGATGATGGTCCCCCTGCTGGCAGGCTCGCTGAACAGGGCGCGCGCCACCGGGCTGGCCGTCGAGACGAAGGCGTTCGGTGCGGGTCGCTGGCACGACTTCTACCGCGACGTGCGTTTCCGGACGACCGACTGGGTGGTCCTTGTCGCGTTGCTCGCTCTCCTCGGGGTCGCCGTCTACCTCCGCGTGCAGGGCTGCGGGACGTTCACATCCGAGCTGAGGCAGGCGAGCTGACATGGGACGAGTCATCGACCGGCCGATCGCCGAGACCCGCAACCTCACCTTCACTCACGCCGGAGACGAGCAGCCGTCGCTGCGCGGCCTCGACATCCAGTTCGCCCCCGGTGAGTTCGTGGTGCTCATCGGGGCCTGCGGCTGCGGCAAGTCCACCCTGCTGCGCTGCCTGGCGGGCATCTCCCCGCACCTGAGCACCGGCGAGATGGAGGGCGCGGTCCTCACCGAGGACGTGACTCAGGCCGTCATCAGCCAGCTCTCTCCCGAACTGGCCCGGGTCTGAGACTTGCAGGAGCTGAGCTCGGCCAGGCCCTTGCGACGACGGGCCGGCCGAGCCACAGCCGTGCGGGTTTGTGGCGACCGGCAGTTCTGATTCGACGTTGTGCTCGCGGGTTCGGACGTAGCCCGTCTCGTCGACCACTCCCTCGTCCGCGGTGATGTGGACGACCGCGCCGATGGCCGGAGGCACCGCGCGGCTTCCACAGCGGCCGCGCGCCGTCTACTCGTTGGCAGTCGACAGGGACGGCGCGGGCACCCGCAGCGCCAGCGGAGCCGCCGCTCCCGCCACGGCGAACAGGACGCCCAGCAAGAGCCATCCCTCGCGCGGGCGGTCACCGAGGCAGAGCACCGCGATCAGCACCGGTGCCACTGCGGTCGCGGCGCCGCGGCCCAGCGAGAAGAAGCCCTGGTACTGGCCGTGCATGCCTTCCGGCGCGAGTGAGAAGCTCAGCCCGAACGAGCCCGCCGACAGCCACAGTTCGCCGAAGGTGAGGGCGGCCGCGAACAGCAGCAGCAGAACTGTCGCCGGCCAGCCGCCCATCCCGCCGGTGAACGCCACGAGCGCGCACGCGGCGAACAGGGCGATCCCCGAGTCGCGGCACATCCGGGCGGCCCGGCCCTCGTCCTCGGCGCCACGGCTGAACCGTATCTGCAGACAGATCACCATCACCGTGTTGACGGCGACGATGCCCGATACCAGGACCGGGGGTGCCTCGGTGTGCCGGAGTACCCACAGCGGTACGGCGAAGGACAGCACCTGTGCCTGGAGGGACAGAACACCGCAGATCAGGGTGACGGCGGCGTAGCGCCGGTCGCGCAGGACCTGCCAACCGGAACCGGTGCGTGGCACCTCTTCGGCGGGCCGGGTCTCCCGTGCACGCAGCCACCGCAGTGGCACCGCCGCTCCCGGGTAGGTCAGCGCGGTGCACCACAGCAACGCCATGTACCCGGCCGCGGTGTCGGCCTGGATGACCAGCGCCGAGGCCGCCGCGCCGATCGTGACGCCGACGTTGGTCACCACCCGCAGGTAGGCCCGCAGCCGCACCCGTTCGATGCCCTCCCCGACCGTGGCGACCAGCGCGCCGCGGGCCGCGGTGCTGCCCTGCTCGGCGAGGAGGAAGACCAGGATCAGCGCCAGGAACACCGGGAACGAACGGGCGAAGGCCAGCGCGGCCATCGTGGCGAACTGGACGCCGAGCAGGCCGGTGTACGTCGGCCGGGGGCCGAACCGGTCCGCCAGCTTCCCCAGCGGTACGGCACCGGCCAGCGCCACGATCCCGGCGACGGTCAGGCCGGAGGCGACCTGGTGCACGGGCAGTCCGACGACCCGCGTGAAGAACAGGGTGCTGGTGGTCAGATAGAGCCCGCTGCCGACCGTCTTGATCAGCCATGACAGGGCGAGCAGCCGGGGTTCGCCGGGAGCGGGCAGAGCGGCGTCGAGCAGGGCACGCGCCCGACCCGGAGCGGAGGTCGTCATGCCGAGGGCCCGGCCAACTCGTGCAGCCCCGAGATGAACGTCTCCGCGGCCGTCTCGTCCGCGGCCGTGAAGTACGCCTCCAGATGCCCCGGGCTGGCGCACTCCTCGGGCGTCAGCACCTCCAGCACGCCGGGCAGGGCCAGTACGCGCTCGCGAAGGCCGGGCAGCGCGGGCAGCCGGGTACGGCCGATCGTCTCGGGGTGCGGTTCGCGGGCCGGACGGCTGGGCTGTTCACCGGCCGAGACCCGGACGAACTCCTCCCACAGGTCCAGCCCGAAGGCGTGCCACCACATCCGGGAGATGCCCATGCCGCCCGGCCGTACGGCCACTTCGCCGATGACCGGTCCCGCCTGGGTTCGGAACACCTCCAGGTGCGTGACCCCGGCCGGCAGGCCGAGCGCGGCGACCACCCGGCGGTGCAGGTCCAGGACCTCCCGCGAGAACGGATCGGTCTGGTCGCAGACGTACCCGCTGTTCAGGTTCGGCGAGGTGCGAAGCGGCGGGAGGAAGTAGCGGGAGACGGCTGCGCGGGCCACCTCGCCGTCGTGTACGACGCCGTCGCAGTGGTACTCGTGCGTGAACCGCACCAGGCGCTCCACCTGGACCGGCAGCCGCTTGCCCGCGAGGTCGGCGAAGTCGCCGGCCCGGTGCCGCTCGGCGAACTCCTCGGGGGAGTCGACGCGGTAGGTGCATTTCGAGGCGGCGCCGAACACCGGCTTGATCATGACGGGCCAGCCGGTCCGCTCCGCCGCCCGGGGCACTTCGTCGACCGTGGCGGCCTGGGCGTAGTCCGTCACCGGGAGGCCGGCGGCGCGCAGCCTGTCCTTCATGGCCCGCTTGTGGGCGCCCCACAGGGACTGGTCGAAGCCCGGGCCGGGCACGCCGAGCAGAACGCGGACCAGCCCGGCCGCCACCACGCTTTTCTCGGTGGCCGCGATGACGTGGTCGACGGGGCCGTGTACGGCGAGTTCGTACGCCGCCTGCTCGACCTGTGTCAGGTCGGCGAAGTTGTCGACGTACGCTACCTCGTGGTCCCGGTACAGGTCGGCGTACACCTTGCGGGTCATGAAGCGGACGTTCATGTCCCGGCGGCGGGCCAGGGCTTCGAGGACCTCGGGCTTGTCCGAGTTGAGCAGGAGTACCTGCCGGGTCACTTGATCTCCGTAGGTGGTGAGGCGTGGTGGTAGGTGACGGTGGCGGCGGCCTCGTCGACGACGGCCCAGACGGGGGAGGGGCCGCGGTCCGGGGCGCAGTGGGTGACGGAGCCCACGTTGACGACGTAGCGGCCGTCGGGCGCGAGCGGGACCGGCTCCCCGAACCGTACGGGCAGGCGTTCCACCCGCACCGGGCGGCCGTTGCGGCCGGGCCACAGCCGGTACAGGGCACTGCGGTGATGGTGTCCGTGCACCAGGGCCCGGCCGGGAAAGTCCGCCTCGGCGGGGCACCACAGCCCCGGTTCCAGTTCGCGCCACGGCAACGGGTGGCCGTGGCAGTACAGGGCGAAGTCGGTGCGGTGCTCCAAGGGGGCGTCCAGCAGCGGGCGGGTCCAGTCGGGTAGGAGGTGCTCGGGCACCAGGGCGCGGATCCGCTCCTCCTGGTTGCCCCGCACCAGCCGTACCCCGTCCAGGAGCCGGGCGAGTTCGGGGTCCGGGTCGAAGACGTCGGCCAGTCGGCCGCCGAACTCGTACCCGGCCACCTCCCGTTTCCCGACCCGGCACTCGAAGACGTCGCCGAGGCAGACCACCCGGTCCACCCGCTGCTCACGTATCCCCTCGAGAACGGCTCGCAGCCGCGCTGTGTCCCCGTGAATGTCGGTCACCACGGCATGGCGCACCGCTCTCACCCGCTCGTTTCGATCCGCACCCGGGACGCCAACTCCTCGCAGACACGGGAGGCGTCGGCCGGGTCCGCGCCGTCGGTGATGATGTGTCCTGCGCGGTCCTGCGAGCTGCGCACCGGGCGGATCAGGTCACCGACCGCGACGTCCAGCTGGATCTCGGCGGTGGTGCCCCCGGTGTCGGGCAGGGCGATGTGCCGGACCGTTCCGGGTGGTGGGGTGAGGAAGCGGATGGCCGCTCCCCGGCGGGCGACGGGCGGGTCGGCGGGCGGACGCAGCAGACCGAACGGGCAGCCCGCGGTGAGGCTCACCACGTCCAGGCCGTAGGCCCGGCGCAGCAGTTCACGGATCTTGTCGCCGCCGATGCGGTTGTGCGACTCCAGGACGCGCGGGCCCTTCCCGGTGACCTTGACCTCGGTGTGGGCGGGGCCCTCCGTCAGTCCCACGGCGTCCAGGAAGGCGTGGACCAGGGCGGTGACCTCCGCCAGGACGGGCGCGGGCAGGGCGCTCGGCTGGGTGTGCCCGGTCTCCACGAACGCGGGACCGACCAGCTTGTCGGTCACCGCGAGCACGGTGTGCTTCCCGTCGTAGGAGAAGCTCTCCACGCTGATTTCGGGGCCGTCGAGGTACTCCTCGGCGATCGGCTGCGTGCCGCCCGCCGCTTCGAACGCCCGCCAGACGTCCTCGGCCGCCTGCGGTCCGGCCACCCGGAAGACGGCCTGACTGCTGGTGCCGGCCGCGGGTTTGAGGATGACCGGACCGCCTGTCGTACGGCAGAACGCGGCGAGGTCGGCCGCGTCGCGCGGCGCGGCGGTGTGCACCGGGCCGATGCCGCGGGCGTTGAGCATGTCCCGCATGCGCTGCTTGTCCTGGAGCAGGCCCACGGTGTGCAGCGAGTTTCCGGGCAGGCCGAGCCGCTCGGTGAGCGCGGCCGTGGGCAGCAGGCCGCGCTCGGTGAGCGACAGAACCCGCCCGAAGGGGCGTTCGGCGTGCAGCGGCGCCAGGGCCGCGTGCAGCGCGTCGGTGTCCGCCAGGTCCTCGGCGAGGGCCGTGTCGGCCTCCGCGGCCACTGGCGGCGCCGGCCGCGCGGCGTCGTGCACGAAGACGGTGTCGATGCCCAACGCGCGGGCCGCGCGCACAAGTTGCGGGGTGCCCGCGAGCACCGCGATACGCGGTGTCGCGGGCGCCTGCTGCCCAAAGGTCATGCCACGGGCTCCGGCCGGGTGTCCACGGTGGTTCCCGCCGCCGGCGTCACCGCCTCCGGGTCGCCGAAGCGCTCCTTGAGGTAGGCGATGATGTCGGCGTTCTCCCGCAGCTTGCCCGGGATGACGGTGGCGCCGTCGACCAGGGCCGGGATGAACTTGCTGCCCGTGGTGCGGATCAGCTCGTGCCGCTCCTCGCGCGGCTTGGGCACGTTGATGTTGATGTAGGAGACCTGGAGCTTGGTGAGCAGCTCGCGCACCGGCTTGCAGTCGGGGCAGGTCTCCCGCTGGAACAGGACGAGCATCAGCGGCCCTCCTCGTGGAACGTACGGATGATCTCGCCGACGCCGGAGCCCGGCGTGAACGTGTGGCCCAGGTCGAGCAGGGCCATCTCCAGGGCACCGAAGATCCCGCTCAGGTCGAGGGCGTCGGCCGCGCCCACGTGTCCGACCCGGATGAGCTTGCCCTTGAGGTGTGCCTGGCCGCCGGTCATCGTGACGCCGTACGAGGTGGACAGCGTCTTCAGCAGCTGACCGGTGTCGATGCCCTCGGGTGCGAGGGCCGAGGTGATGACGTGGCTGCGCCGGTTCGGGGCCTGGACGAAGGTGCTGAACCCGAGTTTCAGCAGACCGCGTTCGGCCGCCTTGCCGAGGAGGGCGTGGCGCCCGCGGAAGGCCTCCATGCCCTCCTCGTCCAGCATCTTCAGCGACTCGTGCAGTGCGAGCAGCAGGGACACCGCGGGGGACGAGGACGACATCGGGTAGAACTGGCGCAGCCGCTTGAACGACCAGTAGTAGTTCGGCCCGGTGGACCGCTCCACGGCCGTCCACGCCTTGTCGGAGAGTGCGACGAAGGCGAGCCCCGGCGGCAGCATGAAGCCCTTGTGGGACGCGGCGAGGACCACGTCCAGGCCCCACGCGTCCATCTCCAGCGGGTGCACCAGCAGACCGCTGATGGCGTCGACGACCACGACCACGTCGGTGTCGCGGAAGATGCGCCCGATCGCCTCGACGTCGTTGAGCGCCCCGGTGGACGTCTCGCTGTAGACGACGAACGCGCCCTTGATCTCCGGGTGTTCGCGGTAGGCGGCCGCCACCCGCTCGGGGTCGGCGCTGGTGCCCCAGTCGCTCTCGACGATGTGCACGACGAGTCCGTAGGACTTGCAGATCGCCTGGAAGCGCTCGCCGAAGTAGCCGTTGGAGACGACCAGGACCTCGTCGCCGGCCGAGAAGCAGCCCGCGACCGCGGCCTCCATCGCGCCGGTCCCGGAGGAGGCGATGGTGTACACGGGCGCGCTGGTGCCGAACAGCGGGGGCAGAGCACCGCTGATCTCGTGGATCAGCTGCTCCATCTCGGTGGAGCGGTGGTGGATGATCTCGCGGGCCCCGGCCAGCAGCAGGCGCTGCGGTACCTCGGTGGGGCCGGGTGTGGCCAGCCGCAGCTTCACCGGCTGTCCTCCTTGATCTCGTCGGTGTGGGGGGTGGTCGCCGCGGGCCGGGGAGCGTCGACGAAGACGCGGCGGGTGGCGGGTTTCAGATCGAAGTCGAAGAGCACCACGCGGTGGCTCGGCGACATGGCGAGGCGGCCGTCCCGGAAGGGGACGAGGAGACTGGTGCCGAGCAGCGACGACTTCAGGTGTGAGAAGCCGTTGGGGTCGGCGGTGGTCAGCTCGTGCAGATAGCGGCTGCCGTCGGCGGGGGACTCCGGTGCGATCCGCTCCAGGGTCCGCAGCAGGTCCTGCACGGCGCCCGGCTCGTAGCGCATCACGGTGAGCCCGATGGTGCTGCCGTGCGCGAACACCCCGGCCAGACCGTCGCCGGTGCCGTGCTCCTGGAGAGCGGCGGCGATCCGGTCGGTGAGGTCGTAGTGGGAGTTGAGGCCGGTGCTCTCCACCGTCAGTTCGATCACCGGGCCCCCTCCGCGAGCCCGCTGATCGTCGGCGGCACGTTCTCGGCCGTCAGGTCGCCCGGCCCGGTCAGCGTCCAGGCGGGTACCCCGGCCAGGACATCGGCGATGCGGGCGAGCTGATCGGCGTGGGCGGCGCGGCCGTCGTCGAGGTAGTGGTGCCAGCCGGCGTTGGCGCCGTCGAAGGCCGACTCCACGTTGGCGCGCAGGACTTCCGCGTGGTCCTCACGGCTGCCGGTGAGCGGCTCGACGGCCGTGCGCTCGCCGGGGCCGATCGCCGGGTGCAGGATCGCCGCGACCGGTACGCGCACCCCGACCGGGGCGCTCGGGAAGCGGTCCCGGAACAGCAGCGGGTCCACCGCGAACTTCCCCACCGGCGAGAACGCGTGGCCCTCGGCGGGCACGTAGTCGTCCCCGATGCCCGCGATCTCCTTCAGGCCCGGGTACTTGGCGACGGTGCCGTAGCCGAGGTGCGGGTAGTCGGGCCAGCCGGCCGCGACGACCGAGCCGTCCGGCAGCTCGTGCAGCACGGTCTTGTCGCCACTGAGCACCTGGTAGCCGAAGTGCTCCACCAGTTCCAGGAGCACCGTGCTCTTGCCGGCCCCTTTCGCGCCGGTGACGAGCACGACCTCGCCGTCCCGGTAGGCGGCGGTGGCGTGCAGCACCGCGGCGCCGCTGTTCTCCTGGTGCTTCAGCACCAGGTCGCGCACCAGCTCGACGAGGTCCATGTGCCCGCCGGCCCCGAGCGTCACGTCGATCACCCGGGCGGCGCGGTCTAAGACGAAGCGGCTGCCCGTCTTGGTGCACTCCAGGTACTCGCGGCCGTCCACGACGGCCCGCCGGGCCGGCACGGTGAAGAATTCGCTGGCGCTCTTGCGGAGGTAGATGTCCTCCGTCACGGTCCCGGCCACAGGTGCGAGGCGTTCCGGGTCCGGGGCGTGGACGCGCAGGGTCGCGACCGGCTCGCGGTCGCTCTCGCCGGGTTTGGCCTCCTCGGCGACCAGATGGGTGGCGAGGAAGGCGAGCGCGTCGTCGATGCCGGCGCCGGGCGCCACCTCCAGGTCGAGGTGGGTGCCGTGGAAGTCCAGCCGCAGGGCGGTGGAGTCGGTCGGGCTGGTCACTGTGCGGCCTCCGCGAGTTCGCGTCCCAGGGACTCGTAACGCTCCTGCTGCTGAAGCATCTGGGGCATGCGCTGCAAGTCGAAGATCTCCTTGAGCGGGGCGAGTTCGGGCTCCACGTTCAGCGTGGTGCCGTCCCGCATGATCTTGGTGAGGGTCTCCCGCATGGCCCGGATCGAGCTGCGCAGCGCCTGGTTGGCGTAGATCGCCATGGCGAAGCCGCGCTGTTCCAGTTCCTCGACGGTGACCTGGTTGTACGTGGTCGGCACGACGATCACCGGGAGTCCGCCGCGGTAGGCCTCGCGGAAGGCGAAGACCTCCTCGGGGTCCTTGCGCTTGGAGTGGATGAGCAGGGCGTCCGCCCCGGCCCGCTCGTACACGTCGGCCCGGCGCAGTGCCTCCGCCATGCCCTGCCCGGAGATCAGGGCCTCCAGACGGGCGACCACGACCATGTCGGTACGAGTCTCCGTGGCGGCCCGGATCTTGCCCGCGAAGTCGTCCAGCGGGGCGAGGTCCTGGTTGCCCTCGATGAAGCTGTTGAGCTTGGGGAACTGCTTGTCCTCGATGCACACGCCGGCCACGCCGCGCGCCTCGTAGGAGCGCACCATGTGGATGACGTTGTTGACGTTGCCGAACCCGGAGTCGCAGTCCGCGAGGACCGGGATGTCCACGGCGGACGCGAGGCCGGCGGCCGCGTCGAGGCATTCGCCCATGGCGAGGATGTTGGCGTCGGGCACGCCGGCCGTCGCCGAGATCTCCAGCCCACTGGACCAGACGACGTCGAACCCGGCCTCCTCGGCGAGCCGTGCGCTGAGCGGGCTGTGCGAGCCCATGGCACGTGTCAGTCGCGGTGCGGCGAGGGCCGCGCGCAGCCGCTGTGCCGCGCCGGTCGGCGCGTCGTTCGGTTCCTGCTGGGGCGGTCGGCTCCCGGTCATGCGTCCCCTCCGTTTGTCTGTTCGGTCTGTCCGGCCAGTTCTCGGCATGCGTCCTCGACTGTCTCGTCGAGGACCTTGCGCGGCCGTGCCGCACCGATCCTGCGCCCGACCTCCCACGGATCGAGTCCGTGGTGGGCGCTGATCTTTTCGATGCGGTCCTGGAAGTAGAAGTGGTGGTCGTTGATGCCGGCCGCGATCTCGGCCCGGCGCACCGTCATGGGGCGTGGCAGCACCTGCTCGGCCACGTACTCGGCGGCTTCGCAGACCAGGGGCAGATCGGCGTGGGTGTCGTACTTGGGCCACGCAGTGAGGAAGGCCGCGGCCTGTTCGGTGGCGAGGTTGCCGGCGCCCCGCGCCATGGCGCAGAGCGAGGCGTCCAGCCAGCTCACGCCCGCGTCCAGGCCGGCGACCGCGTTGGCCGCGGCCAGGCCGAGGTTGTTGTGGGCGTGGATGCCGAGCGGTGTCGGCAGCCGCTCGGCCAGCAGTTCGACACGCCGGCGTACGTCGTCCGGGGTGAGCGCGCCGAAGGAGTCGGCGATGTAGAAGACGTCCGGTGCTTCCGACGCCACGACCGCGGCGACCTCGGCCAACTGCTCCTGGGTGGTGTAGCTGACGGCCATCAGGTTGACCCCGACCTTGAGGCCGAGGGCCCGCACGGCACGGACGTACTCCGGGACCCCGTCGATGTTCCACGGGTAGGCGGCGACGCGCACCATGGACACCGGGCTGTCGGGCAGGTCGTCCATGGCCCGTACCGGGCAGACGGTGGGTACGACCATCACGGCCAGCTCGGCGTGCGAGACGGTGGGCAGCGCGGCGAGGTATTCGCGCGTGCAGTGCGCCGAGGGCCCCGCGGTGGCGCTGGCCCTGCTCCCGGAGCCGCCGCGGTAACCGACCTCGATGACGTCGATGCGGGCGGCGTCCAGGGTGCTCACGATGGTGTGGACGTCGGTGGTGCTGAACTGCCAGTCGTTCTGGTTCCCGCCGTCGCGCAGGGTGCAGTCGAGCAGGGTGGGTTTCACACGGCTCCTTCCAGGTGCGCCGCCGGATCGGTTTCCACCAGGGCGGCCGGATCGGCCAGTTGGGCGCGGAAACGTTCCACCAGCTCCTGAGGCGTCTGCTCCACGCGCTTTCCCGCGGGGTGGCGGCGAAGCCGGCAGCGGATCCGCACCAGCGTGGGCGTGCCGGTCAGGTCCAGGGCGGCCAACTGGTCGAGGTCGTCCACGGTGTGGGCGGCGGCGTAACCGGCCGCGAGAGCCATGGCCGCCGGGTCGCCGAGGGCGGCGGTGCGCTGGCCGCCGGTGCTCTCGTGGGCGCCGTTGTCCAGGACGACGTGGAGCAGGTTCGGCCGGTGCTCCGCGATCATCGGCAGACAGCCCGGGTTCATGGCGAACGAGCCGTCGCCGTCCAGCACCAGCACCCGGCGGTCCGGGTGGGCCAGCGCGATACCGAGCCCGATCGGCGCGGCCATGCCCATGGAGCCGACGAGATAGAAGTGGTTGGCGCGATCGCGGATGTTGTACACGTCGCGCGTGATGAAGCCGCAGGTGCTCACCGTCAGGGCGGCGGACTCGCGTTCCAGCAGTGCGCCCAGGGCGTCACGGATGTCCAGCACGTCAGATCCCCTCCCGGACGATCAGAACGGCGGTGCTGCGGCCGGCGTCGTACTGCTTGAGGAACGCCTCCACGGAGTCCTCGGGGTGCTCGTTGTCCAGCACGGTCCAGGGAAGCCCGAACACGTCGAGCAGCCGGGTGAGTTCGCGTCCGATGACGTCGTGCTCGACGGCGTCCTTGTCGTCGTGACCGCGCCAGCTGACCACGATCGGCAGGTGGACGTCGTAGATGAGGTTGAACGAGGTGAGGACGTTGAGCGAGTAGCCGAGGCCGGAGTTCTGCATGAGAACCACGGGCCTGGCCCCCGCCACGGCGAGACCGGAGGCCACTCCCAGGGCGCTGTCCTCACGCGGCGCGGGTATGTACGCCGCCGGACAGTCGGGGTCCTCGAGTAGTCGGAAGAAGCCCTTCAACAGGGAACACGGTACGCCGGTGAAGTGTGAATGCCCGCGGGTCACGAAGGCGTTCAGCAAGGTTTCTGCGACTTTGGTCCCGGGTCCTGCCGCCGACGAATATTCAGGCAGCACGTATGACCTTTCTCTTGCGAAGCACGGACGTGATCACGCCCGGCGAGGAGCGTCTCCGTGCCCCCCGGCTGATGGATCTTGCAAGACACACAGGGGAATTCGCAATGACATCTCAGTATGCGAGCCGGTGGATTTCGAAAAGGGGCGAGTCGGGTATGTCGTGCGTTCGGTGAGCTTGTGGGTGGTGGCTGAATCGATTTGAGCCCAGTAATGACTGAATTTCGATGTTTGAAGAAGGTGATCGTGAGGCAACAGGGCTGAATTCCGACCTCCTTCCGCACCGCCGCGGTGGCTGATGTGCAGGTCGCGCGGCGGTGGGCGGAGGTCGGAGGCCGGGAGTCGGTACCCGGTACATCGGGTTTGAGTCAGATCGAGGGTGGGGCGCCGGGTGTTCTGCGGGCCCCGTGCGCACTGGATTGCGGGGTTCTGTGGGCGCAATCCGGGCGGTGTGGCGGGTGTGTGTTGGTGTGTCTTGTCTGCATTGCGCCTTCCGTGGCGAGCCTGCTGGCGGCCGATAAGGTGAGGGTAAGGGTGGCCGGATTTCAATGGACCGAGTTGATCTTTCTCGTGTACATTCGGCGCCATCGGCGTGTGGAAGAGCGGGTCGTGTGCGGGTGTCGACTCCTCGCTTTTCCCTTTTCTGGCGTCTCTTTCTTTTTCTTTTCGGTTCTTTCCGACATTCAACGGGGGTTGATTCATGCGTGCGGCAGAACAAGACAGTGGTATCGGCCTTGTCGACGACGAAGCGCAGGCGGCGGTCGTGGCGGCCGAGGGGATCATCGAAGAGGCCTCGGGGGGTGACAGTGGCGGCTTCGGCCCGGTGTGGTCGGACGACCGGGTGGCGGACCTGCTGGAGCGGCTCGCCTCGGACTTCGTGCTCGACAACACCTACCGTGAGCAGCACCTGAGCCTCACGGCCAGCGAGAACTACCCGAGCAAGCTGGTACGGATGCTCGGCAGCGGACTGCAGGGCGGCTTCTACGAGTTCGCCCCGCCGTACCCGGCCGAGGCGGGCGAGTGGGCCTTCCCGGACTCCGGCGCGAACGCGTCCCTGGTGGGGAAGCTGACCGGAATCGGCAGACAGCTCTTCGAGGCGGCCACCTTCGACTGGCGGCCCAACGGCGGCTCGGTCGCCGAGCAGGCAGTGCTGCTGGGTACCTGCGGGCGCGGCGACGGCTTCGTGCACTTCGCGCACAAGGACGGTGGCCACTTCGCCCTGGAGTCCTTGGCCGCCGCCGCCGGCATCAACACCTACCACCTGCCGATGGTCGACCGGACCCTGCTCGTCGACGTGGACCGGCTGGCCACGCTGTGCGCCGAGCACCCGGAGATCAAGCTCGTCATCCTCGACCAGTCGTTCAAACTGCGCTGGCAGCCGCTTGCCCAGATCAGGGCCGCGCTGCCCGAGGGTGTCTTCCTCGCCTACGACGCCAGCCACGACGGCGCCCTGATCGCCGGCGGGGCGTTGCCGCAGCCGACGTTGCTCGGCGCGGACGCCGTGCACGGCAACACCCACAAGACCATCGCCGGACCGCAGAAGGCGTACGTCGCCTTCCGAGACGCGGACCACCCGAAGCTCAGGGCGGTGTCGGACTGGGTCTGCCCCCAGATGCAGAGCAACTCGCACGCCGAGCTGATCGCACCCATGTACGTGGCCCTGTCCGAGATCGCCCTCTACGGCCACGACTACGCGCGTCAGATCCTCGCCAACGCCAAGGCCCTCGCGCACGCCCTGCACGAGGAGGGGGTGCGGGTCTCCGGGGAGTCCTTCGGGTTCACCGAGACCCACCAGGTGCACATCATCACCGGGTCGGCCGCCGACGCACTGCGACTGTCCCTGGGGGACCTGGCGCACGCCGGCATCCGCACCACCAACATCGAGGTACCGGGCGCCAATGGGCTGCACGGCCTCAGGCTCGGCGTCCAGGCGATGACCAGGCGCGGGCTGCGCGAGGCAGAGATGCGCGAGGTGGCCCGGCTGGTGGCGAAGGTGGTGCTGCGCCGCGCCGAGCCCACGGCGGTCCGTGCCGAGGTCGCCGACCTCCTCCAGGACCACCCCTTGGACCGACTCGCCTACTCCTTCGACGCCTCCGTCGACTCGCCGGCCGCGGCCCGTCTCCTCGGGGAGGTGTTCCGGTGAGCACGGTCACTCCGCCGAACGCGTCGGCCACGGTGAGCGCTGCGGACCCGGGGCGTACGGCGACCCGTAGGAGCGCTGCGGCCCAGGCGAGTGCGGAGGGCACTGTGGCCCGTACGGGCGCTGCCACCCGGGCGAGTACGGTCGGCCCGGTGATCCATGCGAGCGCTGCCGCCCCGGCGAGTACGACGGCGTCCCCGGCCACCGCCCAGGCGAGTGCGGAGGGCACTGTGGCCCGTACGAGCGCTGCCACCCCGGCGAGTACGGCCGGCCCGGCGACCCAGGCGAGCGCTACCGCCCCGGCGAGTGTTACGGCGCCCCCGGCCACCGCCCAGGTGGCGCCGGCGGTCTCCCCGGGCGCCACGGCCCCCGGCTCCCCGGCGAGCGCGATGACCCGCCTGATCCCCCGGCCTCCCCTGCCGCCGGGCGTGCTGGGCGCCGCCGTACGGCCGCGCCGCGCCGACGCACCGCACGCCGTGATCGGGGCGGAGGTCTGGCACACCGAGTGGGCCCGGCAGCTGCTCGAGCGGCTCGGACTGCGGACCGTCATCGCCGACGAGCGGCTGTCGTGCGAGCGGGTGCTCGACACGCTCGCCGCCCAGTCGGTGGCGTTCGTGTGCGAGGAACTCCCGGTCAGCGGCCTGGCCGCGATGACCTGGGCGGCTCGCCGCACCGAGGCGCTGCGCCGCGACGACCCGCTGCTCGGCGTGGTCTTCATGGTCGAGGACCCCCGCGCCCTGGACCCCCGCGCCCTCGGCCCGCTGGTGCGCACCCTGTCGCCCGGCGACACGGACCTGCCCGACTTCCTTGCCGAAGTGCAGGGCGTGCGGCGCGAATACCACTGGGAACTGCGCAACCGGCGGCCCGGCACGCGGCCGGTCGCGGAAGCGGTGGCGCCCCCCGCCCGGTGGACGGGGACCGTACCGAACTTCAACGTGAAGCACCCGTCCATGCTGCTGCCGTACGCCCTGCTCTCGGCGCGCACGCGGCGGGAGGTCTACTGCGAGATCTCTCCGCAGGAAGCCCTGCTGTTCGTCGCGGACAGCGCGGGCCGGGGCCCGGTCGCCGCCGTCGCCGAGGTCTTCGGCTCGCTCCGGCAGGACATCGA
Organism: Streptomyces sp. NPDC048420; assembly: GCF_040651535.1. Lineage (NCBI taxonomy): Bacteria > Bacillati > Actinomycetota > Actinomycetes > Kitasatosporales > Streptomycetaceae > Streptomyces > Streptomyces sp. NPDC048420. Next base: position 10,946 of record NZ_JBEZKG010000023.1, on the reverse strand, counting down.
CCGGCTCAACACCGCGCTCGGCTCGCGGCTGCGGCTGCACCTCGACCACGCGGACGACTACGAGGTGGTCCAGGCCGCCTGCGAGGCCGGGTTCGACTCGGTCATGGTCGACGGGTCCGGCCGTACGCTCCACCAGAACGTGCTGTTCACCAACGCGGCCACGGAACTGGCACGGCGCTACGGCGTCCTCGTCGAGGGCGAGATCGGCTCCATCGACGGGGCCGGGCTACGCAAATGGAACAAGACGACCATGAGCGACTTCACCAGGTTCGTCGAGAACACGGACCTCGATCTGGTCGGGGCGCACGTGGGCCAGTTCCACAGTTTCGACTACGGCTTCGCTGCCACCCGCCGGTCGCTGGCCAAGGTCGGCCTGCTGGACGACTGTGCCACCGGCGACGACCTGCACGCCTTCGCCGAGGCCTGCGTGCGCGTCGAGAAGGACCTCAACGACGCCGGGCTGCCCGGCTACTCGGCCGAGCACCGGCTGGTGGCGGCGCTGGCCCGCCGGGCCACGACGGAAGGGGACGGGCCGGACGCCGGGCCGCGGCTCGACGCCGTGTTCCGCGAGGCGCGGACCCGGGTCCCCGTGTTCCAGCGGCCGCTGCTCGACGCCTTGGAGAAGGAGTGGCTGGAGCAGCGGCTGGCCAAGGCGCGGCGCAAGACCGAACTGTGGGACGAGGTCTTCGCCACCGAGCCGGCGCGCGGGCACCGGTATGCGGCGATCGACCACGGGCTCGTCCAGGCCCTCACCGGCGTCCTGGAGGGCACCGGCCGCGCTCTGGTCGTGCACGGCGGCAGCTCGCTCTCCAGGGTCGACCTCGTGTCCCTGCCGGCGCACGGGGTCGCCCGGGTGAACTTCGGCAGCGGGGTCTACGCCGACTATCTGGAGGCGCTGCGCGCCCAACTGCCCGTGGATCTCGCCGCCGACCTCGCCGGTGACCTCAACTCACCGACGGGTGAGGGAACTTGGAAGCATGTCCGGCGCATGTCGTACCTTGCGGAGGCGACACGTGACTGGCGTTCATGGACCGATGCGCCGCCGTCCTTCGTCGACACCTTCGTCAGCCGGTTGGAGCGGTGCTACGCGGCCCCGCTCCGTGGCCGTACGCCCACAGAGGCCCAGGGAGGCCGCAGTTGAGTCCCTTTGAGCAGATCGTCGACCTTCTCGACCGTGAGAAGGCCAGGTACCGCGTGGTCGAGCACCCGGCCGAAGGACGCTCCGAGGAGGTGTCCGCGGTGCGCGGCACGACCGTGTCGCAGGGTGCGAAGGCGCTCGTATGCCGGGTGAAGGGGATCGAGTCCCCGGCGGTGCTGGCCGTGCTGGCGGGTGACCGGCGCGCGGACCTGAAGAAGGTCGTCGCCGCGGTCGAGGGCAAGAAGGGCGGGTTCGCCCCGTCGGAACTGGCCGAGCAGCTCACCGGCTGTGTGGTCGGCGCCATCCCGCCGCTGTCGTTGTCCGGCACGCTGCCCGTCGTCGTGGACGCGGAGTTCCTCGCGGCCCATGAGGAGATCGCCTTCAACGCGGGGCGGCTGGACCGGTCGGTGGTCATGGCCACGGAGGACTACGTGCGGATCGTGGCGCCGGCGGTGGCGCCCATCGCGGCGCCGGTGGTTCCGGTCTCAGCGGAGTAGGGACGGACACGGAGCAGGACCGACACAAGAAAAAGGGGGGTGCGTCGACTTGCGGGTGCGGATCGGGGCACAGTTCGTCGCGCTGGCGTGCGCGTGGGGCTCGAGTTTCCTGTTCATCAAGGTCGCGCTGGACGGGCTGACACCCGCTCAGGTGGTCTGGGGCCGACTGGTGCTGGGCGCGCTGGCGCTCTGCGCGGTCATGGCGGTGACCCGCAGCAGGATTCCCCGGGATCCCGGGCTCTGGCTGCGGCTGTCCGTCGTGTCCGTCCTGCTGTGCGTCGTCCCCTTCCTGCTCTTCTCCTGGGCCGAGCAGCACCTCGACTCCGGCATGGCGAGCATCCTCAACGCCACCACCCCGCTGCTGACCCTCGCGGTCAGTACGGCAGCCCTGGCGGACGAGCGGCTCGACCGGCGCCGTACGGCGGGTCTGCTCGCGGGGTTCGCCGGGGTCCTGGTGCTGATCGGCCCAGGGGGCCTGGCCGGCGGCGGTGGCCATCTCCTGGCCGAGCTCGCCTGTCTGGGCGCAACCGCCTGCTACGGCGTCGCCTTCGTCTACCTGCGCCGTTTCATCACCCCGCGCGGACTGCCGGCGGTCAGCGTCGCCTTCGTACAGGTCACCATCGGCGCGGTCATCATGCTGGCGGCCACACCCTGGCTCGCGGGGCCCGCGCCCCGCCTCGACGCGCCGATCGCGGTCAGCATGCTGGCTCTGGGCGCCCTGAGTACCGGCCTGGCCTACCTGTGGAACAACAACATCGTCCAGGCGTGGGGCGCGGTGAACGCCTCCGCGGTCACCTACCTCACCCCGGTCGTCGGTGTGACGGCGGGCGTGATCCTGCTGGGTGAGCGGCTGACGTGGAACCAGCCGGTCGGGGCGGTGCTGGTCATCGCCGGGATCATCACGGCGCACGGTGCGCCGCGTCCGGCGCCACGGCCGGTCGTGGCGCCGGACGCGGCGGTTGGGGCCGAGGCGGTTGACGTCGAGGTGGAGGAGCGCGTGGTCCGCTGAGCGGGCGTTTTCCTGACCTTGGAATGTGCGTGCCGAGGGCTTGGTCGTTCTCCGTGCGGCACAGAGGGTTGAACTGCTCAGCCGGACTTCACGTATCAGTCGCTGTGGGCATGCGCCTGTCGTAGGTTGCACAGAAAAGGGTTGAACGATTTCAGTGGATGCGAGCAGTCCGGTCGGTAACGCTCTCGACGTGGTCGTCCCGGCGGGGCAGGAGGGGGCGCGCGGGGCGGACGTCGGTCGGCAGGTGCTGGGTCTGGATGGTCTCCGTGGCCTGGCGGCACTGTATGTGGTGCTGTTCCACTGCTGGTTGTACACGTTCCCGGGATATCCGGACAGTTCGGCGCCCTCATGGCTGGACGGGCTGATGTTCGGGCGCCTTGCCGTCGTCTTCTTCCTGGTGCTGTCCGGGTTTTCGCTGGCGATCTCTCCCGCGCGTCACGGCTGGGGGTCGGGTGGTGTCGCCCAGTTCCTGCGCCGACGCGCCTGGCGCATCCTGCCTCCGTATTGGGCGGCGCTGGTGATGAGTCTGATCATTTCCTGGTTCGTGGTGCCGGCGTCGCACTTCGGACCGCCTACGGGCTCGTCGATTCTGGTGTACGGCCTTCTCGCTCAGGACATGTTCGCCGCGCCGACACCGAACGGCGCGTTCTGGTCGATCGGGGTCGAGGCCGAGCTCTATCTCCTCTTTCCCCTTCTGCTGTTCGTCCGGCGGCGGTGGGGCGCGGCGGTGCTGGTCGCGTGCGTGACTCTTCCGGTGATCGCGCGTGGCCTGATGGCGGTTGACGCGTCTCCCGTGGAGGGCGACAACTGGCTCGCTCCGCATCTCGCCCCCGTGTTCGTCGCCGGCATGGTGGGAGCGGGAGTGGTCGTTGCGTCGGACAGGGTGCGGCGCCTGCCCTGGGGATGGTTCGCCGTCCTGGCCGCCGTGCCGGTCGTGGCTCTCGGGGTCGTCCGGGGGTCGGTCTGGACGGTGACCCACTACTTCTGGGTGGATCTCGCCATCGCTCCCGCCATGACGATGCTGATTGCCGCGGTTGCCACCGGCAGACCCGCCGTCCTCGTGCGGCTCCTGACCGCGCGGCCCGTTCGGAGTCTCGGTGGCTTCTCCTACAGCCTCTACCTGATCCATCTGCCGATCGTCCTGGCCGTGATCCGCCGAGTGGCCCCGCATTTCGTATCGCCCGGGCTGCCCACATTCGGGTTCACGCTTGTGGTGGCCCTGCCGGTCTCGGTGTTCGGTGCATGGCTTTTCGCCCGGATCTTCGAGAATCCCTTCAAGGGGAACAGGTCCTGGAAATCAATGCTCGCACTGGTTCGTTCCTATGGGACAGAGAAGAGTGCGCGAGACCTTCAACGCCTTTGATTCTCCGGTTCGGTTCTGTGATCCGTCCGGCAGATTCGCCGGCGGATTTCGCCGGAACAGGCTGCGTCCGGGTCGGTGTCCGTTCGCTCTCATGGGACCAGCGGGGCCTCGACGCGCGAGATCACGAGAAGGTGGCTGCTCTGTTGGACGCCGGGCCCGGCGTGTGCGGCTTCGGGCGGCGCCGCTCGGCGAGTTCGGTGCGGCCTACCGATGGCACACCCGACACGGCCGCAAGCAAACCTCACCCCGGCGAACCGGGAACGGCGGCAAATCCGGTCAGGCCTCGACAAGGTCCTCAGCAGAATTCCCAACATGGACAGGGCGCTGGAGCAGAAGGTCATGGGTGACGGCAAGACAGCGACGGCGATCATCTACGAGTTCCACGCGGGGAAGCGGCTCCCCGGCAAGAAAGAACTGCACATGCAGAAGGGGTGGCGGGGAACATCAAGGTGAGCTTCTCCACCGTGACAAAGACGCCCGCAGTCAAGGATCTCACCTGGCAGGTGTTCGAGCCGGTACCGTACAAGGCTCCGAAGCCCGTTGGTCGGCCCACCCGCCTGCGCGTTACGGCGTCGGTCGAGGTTCCTGGGAGATGTTCAAGGACATCGTGGACCCTTTGGAGCGCATGAGGCCCCGTACCGGCACCAGCGACCACCGCACAGGAAACCGGAAAGACATGAGTGACGTTCCCTTCGAGGAGATTCCCTCCCTTCTGCTGCGCACCGTCCCCGAGACCGCGGAGTTCATCGCCGAGAAATACGAGATGCCGGCGGAAGCAGCCGTTTTGACCGAAGACGTGCCATTTCAGCTTTACCCGGTGCTGGCCGAGTGCTTCATGACGCCCATCCTGATGCCGCAGCTGGAGAGCGACACTCCGGACACAGAACTACTCGAACGTTGCTGGGACTTCGTGGAGCGGCTGACGGAGCATTCCCTGGAGAGCGTCCGAGGCGCCGCCTACTTCGAGGTGCTCGAACAGCTCCTGAACGCCGACGGCCTCGTGGAGGCGGCCTGGCCGTACATGAAGGAGCGGACGCGGGCACGGACCCTCACGATGCTGGATGGCTACGGCGTGTACCTGCCCGGCATCAACAGGCGGTAGGACTGAGGATCTCGCGGGTGGCGCCGTCTGCCTGACCGGCGTGGGCTGTCTCGTGGGCGCGCCCGCGTCCCCTTGCGTACGGCCTTGCGTGACGCGGAGGAGTCCGCCCACCGCACTTCGGCGGGCGGCGGCAACGAGCTGCCGGTCGTCATGAAGGATCCGCGCGGGCCTGCCTCCGACGAGCTGTGAATGTCACCGGTGCACATTGACGCACCCGAAATGTCGGCCCTACGTTTGCCGGAACGTTCCGGCATTCAACAGATCCGGCATTCAAGAGACACGCACGAGAACCGGTGCCACCCATGGGACTTCCCTCCGCCGACTGGCTCGTCCGACCGATCGCCCAGGTAGACGACGCCGACGTACGCGCCCTGCTCGACGAGCGCTTCGGGGTGCGTCTCGGGGTGCGCGGCACACTCCGGTCGCTGGGCAGCCAGCAGGACCGCAACTACCGGGTGCGCGCAGACACGGGGGAGTACGTTCTCAAGGTGATCAACCCGGCGGTGGACCCGGCCGCCTCGCGCCTGCAGTGCTCCGCGATCGAGGAACTGGCGGTCACGCTCCCGGAGTTGCGCCTGCCCAGGCCGCGGTCGGGCGTGGACGGTGAGCTGTTGCAGTGGCTCAGCGTCGACGGTTCGCAGCTCGCCTGTCTGCTCCTGGACTTCGTGCCCGGCGAGCCCATCATGGACAGCCGCTACCTCGCTCCCGCGGTCGTCGCCCGGCTGGGCTCGGTCGCCGGCCGGATCGCCGCCGGGCTGTGTCGGCTGGACGCGCCCGCTGCGGACCGCCCCCGCCTGTGGGACCTCCGCAACGCGCTCACGGTGGTCGAGACGCTCGCCCCGCACCTGCCCGACCAGATCCGCGCCCAGCGGGTCCTGCGCGCGGCACGCGCCGCCGCCGCCCTGGTGGAGCCGTACGCCGGCCGTCTTCCGACCCAGTTGATCCACGGCGACCTCACCGACAACAACGTCGTCTGCGACACGGCCCCCGACGGGCGCCCGATGCCGGTGGGCGTGATCGACTTCGGCGATCTGGGCCACGGCTGGGCCGTCGCGGAGCTGGCCGTCACCTGCGCCTCCGTACTCCACCACCATGGAGCGGGCCGGCCTCCGTCATGCCCGCCGTACGGGCCTTTGACGCCGAACGTCCGCTCACCGACGACGAGTTGGCCGTACTGTGGCCACTGGTCGTGCTGCGGTCGGCCGTCCTCGTGGTCAGCGGCCAGTACGACGTGCGACTCGACCCCGACAACGACTACGCCTCGGACGCGCTCCACCGCGAGTGGACGATGTTCGAGGTGGCGACGTCGGTACCGGCACAGGTGATGACGGCGCAGCTTCGCCACGCGGTGGAGCGGGTCTTCCCGCCGGAGGACCAGGTGACCGGGGAGCGGCTGGTGCCCGCCCTCCCCGAGAACGTCCACGCCCTCGACCTCTCGGTCTTCGCCGACGAACTGCACACCGGTTTCTGGCGGTCGCCGAACGCCGAACTCGACCTGGTCCGCCGGAAGTTGAGTGCCAACCTCGCCGTCCGCACCCGGCACGGCGAGTTCCGCACGACCCGCACAACGGTCGACGGCGAGGGCCCCGCCGAGACCTGCGCGCTGGGCGTCGAGCTGTACGTCACCGAGCCACTGGAGGTCCGGTCCCCGTGGGCGGGCACGGTCTCCCGTGACACCGACGGGCTGCTGACGCTGAGCCAGGACAGCGGCCCGGACCTGATCCTCGACGGCGTCGACACCGGCCCCCTGGGACCCGGCCCCGTGGCGCCCGGTCAACTGCTGGGCACTGTCGTCGAGTTCGATGGCGTGCGCGTACTGGGCTTCCGGCTCAGCCATCTCTCCGGCGTAAACCCACCCCGCTTCGTCACCCCCGACCTCGCCGACGGCTGGCTGCGGGTGTCCCCCGACCCGACGCCACTTCTGCTCCCCGACCTGCCCGAACCCGACTCCTCCGACAGGGAGTTGCTGGACCGCCGTAACCAGGCCTTCGCCACCGTCCAGGAGCACTACTACGAGGAACCTCCGCGGATCGAGCGCGGCTGGCGGCAGTACCTGGTCGACACCCGGGCCCGCGGCTACCTGGACATGCTCAACAACGTGACCATTCTCGGTCACGGCCACCCCGCCCTGAGCGACGCCGTCCACCGGCAGTGGCGGCGGTTGAACACCAACTCCCGCTTCCACTACGCCTCGGTGGTCGAACTCTGCGAACGTCTCACGGAGCTGCTGCCCGCCGAACTGGACACCGTGTTCCTGGTGAACAGCGGGTCCGAGGCGGTGGACCTGGCGCTGCGGCTCGCCTGGGCGACGACCGGACGGCAGGACGTGGTCGCCGTAGAGGAGGCGTACCACGGCTGGACGTACGCGAGCGACGCCGTCTCCACGTCGGTCGCCGACAACCCGAACGCCCTCGCGTCGCGCCCGTCCTGGGTGCACACCGTCGCCGCGCCCAACTCCTACCGCGGTCGGTACCGGGGCGAGGAGGCGTGGCGCTACGGCCCCGAGGCCGCCGCCCGCATCACCCGGCTCGCCGCCGACGGACACGCCCCCGCCGCCTTCCTGTGCGAGCCGTACTACGGCAACGCCGGCGGCATGGCGCTCCCCGACGGCTATCTGAAGCAGGTCTACGAGGCCACCCGGGCCGTCGGCGGGCTGTGCATCGCGGACGAGGTGCAGGTCGGCTACGGACGGCTCGGCACCCACTTCTGGGGGTTCGAGCAGCAGGGTGCCGTGCCGGACGTCGTGACCGTCGCCAAGGCCATGGGCAACGGCCATCCCCTCGGCGCGGTGATCACCCGCCGGGAGATCGCCGACGCCTACCGCACCCAGGGCTACTTCTTCTCGTCCGCCGGCGGCAGCCCCGTCAGCTCGGTGGTCGGCCTGACCGTGCTCGACGCGCTGCGCGACGAGGGTCTGCAGGCCAACGCCCTCGAAGTGGGCGGCCACTTGAAGCGACGGCTCGTCGAACTCGCCGACCGCCACCCGCTGATCGGTGCGGTCCACGGCTCCGGCCTGTACCTGGGCGTGGAGTTCGTACGGGACCGTACGACCCTGGAGCCCGCGACCGAGGAGACGGCCGCGATCTGCGAGCGGCTGCGCGAACTCGGCGTGATCATGCAGCCGACGTCCGACCGGCAGTGCGTGCTGAAGATCAAGCCGCCGCTGTGCCTGACCCGGGACAGCGCGGACTTCTTCGTCACCGCCCTCGACGACGTCCTCACCCACGGCTGGTGATCCGCCATGACGTCCGGGGACCACGCCGTGCCGCCCACCATCGCCGACGTGGCACGGGCGGCCGCCGTCTCCAAGACCACGGCCTCGGATGCCCTGCGCGGCCACGGCCGGGTCTCGGGGCCCACCCGCCGGGCCGTCCTGGACGCGGCCGAACGGCTCGGCTACGCCCCCAACCGCAGCGCCCGCAGTCTGCGCACGTCGGTGACCGAGACCATCGGGCTGCACATCCCGGAGTTCCTGACCGGCGCCGAGTACTACATGGCGTTCGTCTTCGGCGTCGCCGAACAGGCCGCCCGCGCCGGGCTCGACGTCACCCTCCTGTCCTCCGGGCACCTCCCGCTCCGCCGCGGGGCGGTCCCACAGGTGGACGGGCTGGTGCTGTGCGACCCCGTGGCCGAGGACCCGGTGGTGGAGCAGCTGATGAACAGCGGACTGCCGGTGGTGACGGCCGAGCGGTACGCCGGTGACTGTCAGCCGGCCGGCGTCGTCTGGTCCGACCACGACGCCTCGATGACCGCACTCCTCGACCACCTCCACGCGTCCGGCGCCCGCTGCCCGGCGTTCGTGGCCTCCGACACCACCGGCGACTGGTCACTGACCCTGCAGCGCGTCTACGCCCGCTGGTGCGCCGAGCGCGGCCTACCCGGACTCGTCGGCAAGGCGCGGTTCGGCGCCCCGCCCGAGGTCCTCCGGGCCGCGGTGCGGCAACTCCTGGCGCGTACACCGCGGATCGACGCGGTCGTGTGCGCCGCGGACGGCGCGGCCGCCGTCGTCCTGCCCGAACTCCGCGCCGCCGGACGCACGGTGGGTGTGGACCTCCTCCTCGCCTCCTGCGTCGACAGCTCCGCCATGCGTACGGCGGAGCCCCCGATCACCGCGATCGACCTGCGACCGCGGACCATGGGCGCCGCCTGCACCCGCCTGCTCCACGAGATCCTCTGCGGCGAGACGCCGAGGGGCACCGTCCGCGACCTTCCGGTCGAGATGAACGTGCGGGCGTCCACGCGCCGGTAGGGGTTCGTGGACTTACGCGTTACCGCCAATAACCGTCCCCCCGCTTTGGCGGTCCGCTGCCCTGCGCCGCCCATCCGGCCCGGTTAACGTCCGGACATGAGGCGACGCAAGCGCAGCGGAACGAACCGCAGCAGGTCCTTACGACGCGTGCGGGACAGGGCGATGGAGCGCCGGGAAGACATCCGGCCGGGCGCCTGGCACAGACGGTTCGGACGCCGGGCCGAACAGGCGCGCCCGTGGCTCCAGTTCCTGGCGGACCTCGCGACGCTGCTTGCGCGGTTGGTTCGGTAGGTTCGGGGGTCGGTCAGGGGGCCGCGGGCCGGTACCGGGCAACGGCGCCTCCCGCCCTCGTGTCCGGCGGACATCCCGCGTCCGCGCCGTCACGATGGAGTGCGGGGGATCGGACCAGTGCGCGGAGGTGTCCCATGGCAGGAACCGGGGTGACAGGCGGCGGCGGGTACTCCGGTACGCCCCTCGCCAAGAAACTCGGGATCAAGCCGGGGCACCGGGTACGGCTCGACGGTGCCGTCGACGGCTGGGACATCCCGGGGCTGCCCGACGACTGTGACCTCGCCGCCGGCGGCCCGCGTGGCGCGGATGTCGCCCTCGTCTTCCGCCGCGAGTACGCACGGCTCGCGGCGGAGGCGGCCGGACTGGTCGCGAACCTCGCGGACGACGCCGTGCTGTGGATCGCCTGGCCGCGCCGGGCCGCCGGCCACGTCAGCGACATCACCGAGAACGGCCTGCGGGACGTGTTCCTGCCGCTCGGCGTCGTCGACGTGAAGGTCGCGGCGCTGGGGGAGGACTGGTCGGGCCTGAAGTTCGTACGACGGAGGGAGAACCGGGGCGGGGGACGGTGACCGGTTGCTTGGGGGACGAGTGACGGGGTGGCCGGTTACCCGGGGGCCGGGGCCGGGGCCGGGGCCGGTGGCCGAGTGCTGAGTTGGCCGGGGACGTCCGTTCGACCGGCGGCCCAGGGGCCAGGTGCCAGAGGTCGGGGGCCGAGTGATGGGGCGGCCGGAGCGCCCGCTTGATCCGGGGCCGAGTGACGGGGTGACCGGCTACCCGGGGGCCAGAGGCCAGAGGCCAGAGGCCAGAGGCCAGAGGCCAGAGGCCGAGTGATGGCGTGGCCGGAGTGTCCGTTTGACCGGTGGCCCAGGGGTTAGGGCGTGTTTTAGAACGAGGCTTCGTGCCGCGCTCTGTGCCGTGATGATCTCGGTGTGGGGCGTGGGGATCTTTCGGATGAGCAGTGGTCAGTGCTGGAACCGCTGCTGCCTGTCGCGCAGGTCGGCAGGCCGTCAGCGACTCGGCGGCTGATTGACGGGATCCGCTGGCGGGTGCGGACCGGTGCGCCGTGGCGGGATCTCCCGGTGGAGTACGGGCCGTGGCAGACGGTCTATGGGCTGTTCCGGCGCTGGCAGCGCGGTGGTGTCTGGGCGGCGGTGCTGACCGGGTTGCAGGCCAGGGCCGATGCGGCGGGGTTGATCACCTGGGAGGTGAACGTCGATTCCACGGTCTGCCGGGCTCATCAGCACGCGGCCGGCGCCCGCCGGGACGGTGGCGCTCAGCGGGAGCCGCCCGGCGGGGC
>NZ_JBEZKG010000022.1:0-163713 GCF_040651535.1 Streptomyces sp. NPDC048420 | reverse complement strand
CCCTCGCGGCCCTCGTGTCCCGCGCGCGGGGCGAGCGTGTGGCTGGTCGTCCCCGGGATGTGGATCGTGGGACGTGAATCCTGACTGGGCATCTCTGTCTTCCTGTCCTGTCTTAGTTGGCCAGCTGGGCGTACAGCCCGGCCAGGTCGCCGGCCAGGCCCGCCTTGACCTGACGCGTGAGGTCGTCGCCGAGGACTTCGTACGCGCCCGTCTCGATGCCGTCGAGGGCGAGTGCGGCGATGTCACGCGGGTCGGACTTGGGCGCGTCGACACCCGCTGCCAGGTCCGTGTCGACGTATCCCATGTGCAGTCCGGTGACGGAGATGCCGCGCGGCTGAAGCTCCAGGCGCAGGGAGTTGGTCTGCGACCACAGGGCGGCCTTGGAGGCGCTGTAGGAGTTGCCGAGGGCCAGCCAGGAGAGAACGGAGTGCACGTTGAGGAGGTGGCCGCCGCCGTTGCGCTCGATGACCGGTACGAAAGCCCGGGTGAGAAGCAGCGGGCCGTAGAAGTTGGTCTCGAACTCCCTGCGTACGTCGTCGACAGGGGAGTCGAGGAAGGAAGCGCCGACCGCGGCACCGGCGTTGTTGATCAGCACGGTGACATCCTGCGCCTGGGCGGCAGCCGCCGCCACCGAGGCCGGGTCGGTGACCTCCAGCGCCACCGGGACCGCGTCGGGGTGCGTCACGGTGCGCGGGTCGCGGGCCGTGGCGTAGACCTTTGCGGCTCCCCGCGCGTACAGCTCTTCCACCAGGGCCTTGCCGATGCCCCGGTTGCCACCGGTGACGAAGACGTTCGCATCCTTCAGAGCGGTCATGACTGCCTCCACGAAGAGCTCGGAAACTGATCGGTTTCCACAACGGTAAACCGATCGGTTTCCGAGCGCAACCCGTCTGTCCTGCCTGGTCGATATCGGCGTCGTTCAGGCTGAGTTGGAGCTTGAGGCCGAATTTCCCGACCGTGTCGCATGGCCACTCCGGAATGGTGTCGGGGGTGAGGTGGAGGCGGACGACAGGGGGGAGGGGATCCCCGCACTCGGCGGAGTGGGCCCCGGCGGGGTGCCTGTGTGGCACCGGCACGCCGCTCGCAGGGAAGGGGGCAGCCCGCGGCGACGGGGACCGGCCTGTCGGCGGTGTCGTCGGTCGGCATGTCCGTCTCCTCGATGTCGAAACGGCTGTAGAAGCGTGCCAACGGGCCCGGCGCGTACCAGGGCGCCCGCCCCAGCAGTTTTCATGACGGCCGTTCCCGGCAGGATGCGTACGACCAGCACGTCCACGAAGGCGGCCATCCCGGCGCCGAACGGCTTGATGGCCAGCGCGCCGCTCGTCCCGATCGTCGCGAGCGGTACGCACATCGGCACCGAGTTGAGCAGGTGGTGCAGCTGGGGTGGGACCGCAACTTCGGCCCGGCGACCGGGACTTGCAGCTCGGGCCTGCTGCTTGGGCTTGCGTGTGGAAACCGGTCAGTTTACGGTGATGAAACTGACCGGTTTCTCGTCGGCCGGGCCGGCGAATTCCGCACCCGAGTCACTCACTAGGAGCACGGATGAATTCCGCGCGTGACGCCGAGGGGCAACCTCCGAGTCCCAGGCTTCCGGCGAAACTGGCCGCCCACCCGTCGGTGCAGGCCGTACTCGCCCGGCGCAGAGCCGGTGACCACGCGAGCCCGCCGTCGGTGATCGACGCGGCCTGGCTGCGTGAACTGTGCCTGGCGGCCGGTGCGGACGACGCGGCCGCGGTGAGTCTCGACCATCCCGACCTGGCCGGCGAGCGCGAGTACGTGCAGTCCGCGTTGCCCGGCACCCGCACCCTGATCGCGATGGCGGTCCGGTTGAACCGCGACAACTGCCGCTCCCCGGCCCGCAGCGTGGCCAACCAGGAGTTCCACCAGACCGACGAACAGGCCAACCACGCCGCGCGCAGCGTCACCCAGGCGCTCCAGGACGCCGGGTACCGCGCACTCAATCCGTCCGTCGGCTTCCCCCAGGAGATGGACCGCTTCCCCCGCGAGCGGATCTGGGTGGTGGCGCACAAGACCGTCGCGGTGGCCGCCGGGCTCGGCGTGATGGGCCTGCACCGCAACGTCATCCACCCGGAGTTCGGCAGTTTCATCCTGCTGGTCACCGTGCTGGTGGACGCGGAGGTGAGCGAGTACGGGCAGGCGCTGGACTACAACCCCTGCATCGACTGCAAGTTGTGCGTCGCGGCCTGCCCGGTCGGCGCCATCGCCAAGGACGGCGCCTTCGACGGGCTGGCCTGCACCACCCACAACTACCGCGAGTTCATGAGCGGGTTCACCGACTGGGCGCAGACCGTGGCCGACAGCGAGGACGCCGCCGACTACCGCTCCCGGGTCACCGACTCCGAGAGCGCCTCCATGTGGCAGAGCCTGAGTTCGCCCCCCGGCTACAAGTCGGGCTACTGCGTTGCCGTCTGCCCCGCCGGCGAGGACGTGCTGGGTCCGTACCTGGATGACCGCAAGTCGTTCATGGACACCGTCCTGCGACCGCTCCAGGACAAGAAGGAGACGCTCTACGTCCTGCCGGGTTCCCAGGCGCAGGAGTACGCCCAGCGCCGTTTCCCGCACAAGCCCGTCAAGGAAGTCACCGGCGGCTGGCGGCCCCCGGCCAGGCGTTCCGCGTCCACCGAGCGAGAGAAAACGTCATGAGTGACATTCACCCCTTCCGCGTCCTGCGCGCCAGACCTCTGTGGATCGCGGGAGGCGTCATCACAGGCGTACTCGCGCTGCTGTTCACCGTGTTCTACGTCGGCGCCAACATCGACCCGGCCGGCCACATGAAGAAGCTGCCCGTCGGTCTGGTCAACGCCGACAAGGGAGCCGCGATGGGCGGCGAGCAGGTCAACCTGGGGGCGCGGATCACCGAGTCGATCAAGCAGTCGACCGCGAGCGGGGACAAGATCGACTGGAAGGTGATGGACGAGAAGGAGGTGACGGAGGAGCTCGGTAAGGGCAAGCTGTTCGGCGCGCTCGTCGTGCCCGCCGACTTCACCTCCTCGATCACGGCGCTGACCGGCACCACGGCCGACAGGACCCCGGCCCGCCCCACGCTGAGGGTGCTGACCAACCAGTCGGCCGGCAGTCTTGGCTCCGGCCTGGCCCGGACGGCGACGACGCAGGCCGCCGAGAACGCCTCGCTCCAGGTGGGCAAGGAGCTGACCGCGCGGACCGGCGCCGAGCAGGCGAAGCTGCCCGCCGCGGCGCGCGTCCTGCTCGCCGATCCGGCCGCCGTCACGGTCGAGGACGGCCATCCGCTCGACCCGCACAGCGGCCTGGGTCTGACGGCGTTCTACTACGCGCTCACCCTCGTGGTCGTCGGCATGCTCTCCGCCAACGTCATCAGCGGCCAGGTGGACCACGCCCTCGGCTACACCCACAACGACATGGGCCCACGGCGCCTGCACCGCCCGCTGATCCGGGCGACCCGGGTGCAGACCCTCGCCATCAGCAGCACCCTCATGGCCGCCCTGTCCCTGCTCATGGGCACCCTTGTCATGGTCGGCGCGGTCGGCATCATGGGCATGGACGCCTCCCACCTGCCGCTGCTGTGGCTGTTCTCGGTGGCCGCCATCGCGGTCTCCGGGATCGGCGCGCTCACCCTCCTCGCGGTCTTCGGTACCCCCGGCATGCTGGTGGTCACCCTGGTCTTCATCGGGATGGCGGTGCCGACGGCCGGGGCGACCACCCCCATCGAGGCGCTGCCCGGCTTCTACCGCTTCCTCGCGGAGTTCGAGCCGCTGCGGCAGATCACCGGCGGCATCCGCTCGATCCTCTACTACGACGCTCAGGGCGACGCGGGTCTGACCCGGGGCTGGGTGATGATGGCGGCCGGCCTCGTGGCGGCGGCACTGTTCGGGTTCGGCGTACTGGGGTGGTACGACCGCAAGGGGCTGCACCGCATCCCGGTGGGGGCGGCACCCGAGAAGCCGGCGGTTCCGGCATAGCGAAGCCACACACCATCAGGCTCGGCGACGGTCTTTCCCCAGGCCATCGCCGAGCCGTCACTCGGAGACCGCCGGAAACCGATCGGTTTCTTTTTACCTCGCTCTGGGTTAACCTCGCGGTATGACCACCGAAGTGAAACAAAGCCCCAGGGAGCGGCTGCTGGAAGCGGCGGCCACGCTCACCTACCGAGACGGCGTCAACATCGGCGTCGAGGCGCTGTGCAAGGCGGCGGGAGTGTCGAAGCGCTCCATGTACCAGCTGTTCGAGAGCAAGGACGAACTGCTCGCGGCGAGCCTGGAGCGGCGCACATCTGTCTATGTGGCAGGGCTCCTGCCCGTGCTGGACGACGACCGTTCGCCCCGTGAGCGGATTCTGCATGTCTTCGAGCAGGTGGAATCGCAGTCGAGCAGGCCCGAGTTCTACGGCTGCCCCTTCCTGGCCGCGCAGATCGAGCTCAAGGACCAGAGTCACCCTGCGAGCCGGGTCGCCCATGGGGTCAAGGAGAGCCTGACCGCCTTCTTCCGTGCCGAGGCCGAGCGGGGCGGAGCCGGCGATCCCGATCTGCTGGCCCGCCAGCTCAGCCTGGTCTTCGACGGTGGCAGCGCCCGCGCGGGCATCGGGGCGGACCGGCTGACGGGTCTCATGGCGCCGACGGTGGTCACCCTGCTCGACGCGGCCGGCGTGCGCTGACGCATCGATCCCCTCGGTCCCTCCGGAACGCTTCCCTGTCACCTCTGTCACCCCCGTCGCCCCGCCGCCCGGCGTGCGGGGGATGACCCATGCCCGGATAAGCGTCGCCGAGCCTGCTGCGCGCCGCCCACACCGTCCTCCTCCCTCCTGGGCTTGCATGCGGAAACCGATCGGTTTACAGTGATGGAGACCGATCGGTTTTCTATCGCTGCGGACGAGTGAGGGAGTAATGACGACGACAGATCGGCCGGTGGCCCTCGTGACGGGTGCGTCATCCGGTATCGGGAGGGAAACCGCGCTCGCCCTGGTCGCAGCAGGTTTCGACGTGGTCGGCACAAGCCGCGACACCTCACGCGTCACTCCGCTGGACGGTGTGACCTTCCTCGGCCTGGACGTGGCGAGCGATACCTCGGTCGCCGCGGCGGTCCAGGAGGTGAGCGAGCGGTTCGGCCGGATCGACGTCCTGGTCAACAACGCCGGCGTGGGCTCGACGGGCGCGGCGGAGGAAACCTCCGTCAATCAGGCCCAGGCCGTCTTCGACACCAACGTCTTCGGGGTCATGCGCATGGTGACCGAGGTACTGCCGTACATGCGCGCCCAGAAGCGCGGCCGCATCATCAACATCTCGTCCGTACTCGGATTCATACCCCAGCCGTACATGGCCGTCTACGCCGCCTCCAAGCACGCGATCGAGGGCTACTCCGAGTCCCTGGACCACGAGGTCCGGGAGCTCGGCATCCGGTCGCTTCTCGTCGAACCCGCCTACACCAGGACCGGATTCGAGGCCAACAGCGCGAGGCCGGACACGCCTCTGCACGCCTACGCGAAGCAGCGGCAGGCCGTCGACCGCGTGCTGGCGGAGGCGGTCAGGGGCGGTGACGCCCCCTCCGTCGTCGCCAAGACGATCGTCGCGGCGGCGACCGACACCAGGCCGAAGCTGCGCTACACGGCCGGCCCCACGGCCGGACGCGTGAGCACACTGCGCCGTCTCGTTCCCGCCCGGGCCTTCGACAAGCAGATCCGCAAGATCAACCGCCTGGCCGGCTGAGCCACAGGTTCACAGGAGACGGCCCCGTCTCCGGCCTTGCGAACATCCAACCCACCCCCACCAGACAAAGGACGCTTCGATGTCAGAGCGCAATCCCATCCTGATCACCGGTGCCGCAGGCGAAATCGGTGGTGTGAGCCGGACGATGGTCGACATGCTGCTCGAACAAGGGCACCCCGTGCGCGCCTTCGTACGGCAGGACGACGAACGTGCGCACTCGCTCCGCCAGGCCGGGGCCGAGGTCTTCGTCGGTGACCTGCTCACCATCGCCGACGTGACCGCCGCGCTGAAGGGCGTGAGGCGCATCTACTTCAGCATGGGTCTGTCGCCGTACTACACCGACGCCGTCAGCCTGATGGCCGCGGCGGCGCGAGCCCAGGGCGACATCGAGGTGTTCGTCAACATCTCCGAGTACGAGCAGTCGTTCATGACCTTCGACGACATGACCGCACCTGAGGAAGAGCGGCGCGCGCGGCTCGGCGGGATCGTCGCCAACTGGTCGCCGCAGCAGCGGGCCCACTGGATCGCCGAGCGGGTGCTGGAGTGGTCCGGCGTCCCGACCGTCAACATCCAGGCGGCCTTCTTCGTCGAGAACCCCATCATGACCTGGCTGGCCCTCGGCTCACTGGCCGACGGTGAGCTGCGCCTGCCCTTCGGCGACCACCGGTTCGCACCCATCGCCGGTTACGACGTCGCGGAACTGTGCGCGAAGATCCTGGTCGACCCGGCGCCGCACATCTCGAAGTCCTATGCGCTCACCGGTCCGGAGATGAAGGACGGGCACGGGTTCGCGGAGGACTTCGCCGCCGTGCTGGGAAGCCCGGTCACGTATGTTCCCGAAGACATCGAAACCTGGAACGAGACCTACATCGACACCCACATGTCCGCGTACCCGCACATCGCGGAGCACCTGAAGACCCTGAACCGGATCATCGGCCGCGGAGGATACGGCGACATCACCGACGAGCTGGAAAACCTGCTCGGACGCCCGCCGAAGACCGTGCGCTGGGCACTGGAGAACCACCCGCGGATCCAGAAGCTGACGACTGCCTGAGCCGCTGAGGGTCCGGACCAGAACGCCGGTCAGCACAAGGACGCCACGCCGGAGTCTTCGCCCGAAGACTCCGGCGTGGCGTCGCGTTCGTTGGATCAGCGGGACTCCGGCCCGGGTCACGCAACCGAGCCGTGGTCGAGGGCTGCCGGTCATCGTGCTGTGGGACGAGGAGGGCGGTCCGGGGTACGCCAGAGCGGGATCCGCACCGCGTCATGGCCCGGGGACTGTGGACCTGTTTCGCTTGATCCGCTCCGAGCCGCTGCCGGGAGGGGTTGACGGGGCGTGAGGGGCGGTTACCTTGAACAGCGCCCGGGGGTGGGAGCGCTCCCGCGCCGGGCGTCGGGAGGGGCGGACAGCGTCCTGGGACTCCCGGCCACGGTGATTGCCGACCCTCCGCTCGGACCGTCCACCCCACTGAAGGATGGCCATATGGACCTGCCTCAGCCCCGCCACCTGTCCCGCAGAACGCTGGTCACAGCGGCCGCCGCGGGCCTTGTCGCCGGCACAGCCGCGCCCTCGCGGGCGTCCGCCGCCTCGACCCGGTTCCACACGGTGGGCCGGGTCGTGCCGGCTGCCGACGGGTTCGTGCGGTACAGCTGGCCCGGCATCTCCTTCGAGGGCCGGTTCCGAGGTACCGGCGTCGGCGTCCTGCTCGACGACTCCGTCAACGACTACGACGTACAGATCGACGGCACCACCGCGGCCACGCTGGTGACCCCGGGGCGGACCACCGCCTGGGTCAGGGGGCTCTCCGACACCGAGCACCGCGTGCGACTCGTCAAACGTACGGAAAGCGCTTGGTCCGAGGGCCGGTTCGGCGGTTTCGTCGCCGCTGCCGGCGGGGTGGTCCTGGCCGCACCCCGGCCCCGCCGCAGGCAGATCGAGTTCATCGGCGACTCCTACACGGCGGGCTACGGCAACGTCTCCGGCACGCGGGACTGTTCCGGCAACGGAGGAGTCGACCGGAACACCGACGCGGACCTCTCCTTCGGCGCCCTCACCGCCCGCAAGCTCGGCGCCGATCACCAGATCAACGCCATCTCCGGCCGCGGCATGGTCCGCAACTACAACGGCAGCAGCCCGGGAACCGACTTCCGCACCTACTACGACCGTGCCCTGTTGGCCGTCGAGGGCGACGTATGGCGAAAACCGGCCAGTTGGCGGCCGCAGGTCGTCGTCATCGGACTAGGTCTCAACGACTTCTCGACACCCCTCAACCCGGGCGAGAGGTGGACCACGCAGGCCGACCTGGTCGCCGCCTACGAGTCCGCGTACCACGGCTTCCTCGACAAGCTGCGCGCCCGCTACGGCCCCAGGACGTTCCTCCTCGTCAGCGCCACCAGCACTCCCGGCTCGACCGTCTTCGCGGAGACGGTCGAGCGGATCGCCCGGACCAGGAACGCCCGGGGTGACGACCGGGTCGGCCACTGGTACTACGACGATCCCGCCCTGGACCACCTCGGCTGCGACTGGCATCCCTCCGCAGCGGACCACCGGATCATCTCCGGCCTGCTGGAGGACCGCCTCGCCGCTCTTCCGTTGTGCTGGTAGCCGCGAAGCGCCGCTCGGTCAGCTGATGCAGAGCAGGTTGAGCACGCACAGCCCAGAGGGGTCGGAGTCCGACGACGAGGGGGTGGTCGTCTGCGAACCCGAGGAGCTGTCCGTACCCGTGGTCGTGGTGGTGGTGGTCGTCGTCGTAGCGGTGGTGTCCGTGGCTGTGGACGAGGGGGTCGGCTCCGTCTTCGTGCCGGTGGTGCCGACATCCGCCGAGACCGTCGTCGAGAGCGTGGTCCGCGACTGGGACTGCGGCTGCGAGGCCGTCGTCGCGGTGGGCGCCGGGGAGGCGGCGGAGTCCGTGTGGACCGACGTGCCGGTCGTGGTGGACACCGAGTCGGCCGTCCGCCGGTGCTTGCCCGACCCCGTGGAGGACGTGGTCTTGGATGCCTGGTGCGCCTCGGCCGGCGTCGCCACCGTGGGAGTGTCGTCCGAGGTCGGCAGCTCGGACACGCCCATGGCGTGGTTGTCCGGCGAGGTGGCCGCCTGGGGCCGCGCATTGGACTGCTGGCTCATCGCCGAAACCGTCAGGCCACCGCCCACGAGGGCGACCGCGGTCGCGACCACGGCCTTGCGCTGGTTCTTCTTCCAGCGGGCCCGCTGCCGACGCCGTGCCGCCCGGCCCTCCGAGACGACCGGCCCGTCCGCCACGTCGTCGGACGGGAGTTCGGGCGAGTCGGTTCCGGTCACCGGGTCCTCGTGACGGCCCGCGTCGTGCCACGTGGGTGCCTCGTCCCACACCGGTGCCGCCGACGCTCCCGCTGTGGAGAGGTACTGGACGGGAGGAGCGATGTCGGGGGCGTAGGCGCCGCATCCGGGACACGCCAGGGCGCCGTTGAGATGCCGACGGCACGAGGAGCAGTAGTCCATCTGGTCTTCCTGAGTCGACTGCACCATCGGCCCGATGGCCGTGGCCGGTCTCGTTCGCACGGAGGATCGAGCCGGAGGCAAAAGTAGCGAGGCTTTCGAAAGGCCGTGTGCAGCCTGTGTGATGCTCCTGCGCAGATGTCCGAGGGGTGAGGTGGGGGTGCGGGCCGTACGTCGTATTCGCACGCCTTGTCCGTCGTACGGCACCCGGCCGCCTCCCGGCCCGGCCGGGTGCAGTCCAACAGAAGCCCTGCCGCGGTGAGTTGACCTCGAACGGCTGGGAGGGTCGGAGAGGGGCGGTGTACGGATCCGGCCGCCGGGGGAGCGAACGGTCTCGATGGGTGGTTCGTCCCCCGGGTCCGGTCAGCGTCCGTCGCTCAGGCCGAGTTCGGGCGAACCGGCTGGGAACAGTCGGTCCAGGGCCTCCGGGGTCGCGATGCCGGGCAGGATCTGCTCCCACCAGTTGGTCAGGCGGTCGTGGAGGTCGCGGCGGGCGCTGGTGACGTGGGAGAGCATCTGGATGCCGGTGAACGAGCCCACCACGCTTGCCGCCACGTCCTCGGGTGCCAGTTCCTTGCGGAGATCTCCGGCGCCCTGGGCGCGTGCCAGCTCCCGGCTGAAGGTCCGCAACCACCAGTCGTACATGTCGGAGTCGTTCGTCTGGAACGTGCCGCGGATCTGCTGTCCGCGTGCTCACCCGCCACCACCCCCGCCCGACCCGGAGAACCCCTGTGACACCCTCGTCCCCCTCCCCGCACGACACGGCCACCGTGCCCGACACCGTCCCCGACGGCACCGACCGGCAGGCCGCGTCCCCCACCGTCCTCGGTCCGCTGCGCAGCTGGCTCGCCGTCGTCGCCGTCGGCATGGGCGTCTTCGCCTTCACCACCACGGAGATGGTCCCGATCGGGCTGCTCCCCGCCATGAGCCGCGACCTCGGAGTCTCCGAAGGCACCGTCGGGCTCTCGGTCACCCTGTACGGCGCCATCGCGGGCCTGTTCGCCCCCGTGCTGACCGTGGCGACCCGCCGCCTCGACCGCCGGCTGCTGCTCCTGCTGGTGCTCGCCGTCTTCGTCGCGGGCAACGCCTTCACCGCTCTGTCGTCCTCGTACGCGATCCTCATGACCTCACCTCTGCTGACGGGCTTCGCCCACGGGGTGATGTGGTCGATCGCGGCCGGCATCGCCATCCGCCTGGTGGCGCCGGAGAAGTCCGTCCGGGCCACCGCGGTCGTCTTCAGCGGCATCTCCATCGCCTCGGTGGCCGGGGTACCGTTCGGCACCTTCGTCGGCGGCCTGTCCAACTGGCGTACGGCGTTCTGGGCGATCGCCGTGATCGGCGTACTGATCCTCGTCGCGGCCGCCGTCCTGCTGCCCCCGCTCGCCCCGCGTGCCGTCGTGCGCCTGGCGGACGTGCCCAAGCTGCTGCGGGACGGCAACCTGAGGATCGCCACCCTCGTGACGGCGGCCATGGTGATCGGCCACTTCGCCGCGTACACCTATGTGGCGCCCTTCCTGGAGCAGGACGCCGGCATCCCGTCCCACTGGGTCAGCGCACTGCTGCTGCTGTACGGCGTGGCCGGCGTCGTCGGCAACTTCGCCGGCGGTGCGGCGGCGGGCCGCGCGCTGCGGGCCACCACGCTCACCTGCATCCTGCTGCTCGCCGCGGCCGTCGTCCTGCTGGTGGTCAACGGCCGGTGGCACCCCGGCACGGTGATCCTGCTGCTGGTCTGGGGCATCGCGTACACCGCGCTCCCGGTCTGCCTGCAGACCCTTGTCTTCGCCAGCGCGCCGAAGGCCCCCGAGGCCGCCACCTCGCTGTACATCTGCGCCTTCAACGTCTCCATCGCGCTGGGCGCCATGGTCGGCGGCTGGTTCGTGGACGCGTCCGGACCGTCGGCGGTGATGTTCCTCGGCGCCGGATTCAGCGTCCTGGCCGCCCTGCTGATGACCCGGTACCGTGCCGCGTCGCACGGCCCGAGCAGCTGACGTTCTCTTCTTCGGAGGCTTCCGTGACACCACCCCCGCCCGGACCGCCGGTCGACCTGCGGTCCGACACCGTCACCCGTCCCGACGCACGGATGCGCGAGGCGATGGCCCGTGCCGAGGTCGGCGACGACGTACTCGACGGCGATCCCACCATGCGGGCCCTGGAGGAGGAGGTCGCCGGCCTCCTCGGCAAAGAGGCCGCTCTGTGGGTGCCCAGCGGGTCGATGGGCAACCTGATCGCGCTGTGCGTCCACCTCGACCGCGGTGACCGCTTCCTCGCCCCGGACCGTGCGCACATCCTGGAGCACGAGGTCGGCACGGCCGCCTGGCTGGCCGGAGGCCGGGCCCGCTGCTGGGGGAGCCTTCGGCACACCAGGGAGCGGTCGCGGTCGGAGCGGTGCTGCTGATCGGCGCGGCCGGACTGGCGGCCCCTTCGCCCGCGCCGGACACACGATTCGTTGAGCGAGCGGAGTGACCTTCGGGCACGAGCACCGAGGCGAGGCTGTCCGAAGACAGGTCCGCTGCCACTTCACGGACAAGGACGCGCCGGTCACCGCGCCGGATTCGCCGGCCACCGGCGGAGGCGTCGTACCGGCGCCAACCACCTGGAAGCTCAGCCCCCCGGCGCCCGCGCCGCCAGCGCCTCCAGCAGGAGGTCCACCGCCTCCTCGAAGGAACTGCCCGCCATGCCTGGCAGTTCGGAGCGTACGGCCGTCAGCGCCGGGTACGACTGCGGGTCCAGGTCCTGGTAGACGTCCCGCCACGCCCGCTGGTCCGCCTCGCGCTGCTGGCGCGGGAGCGCCTGGAACGCAGCGTCGGTGGCCGCGTGACTGATGACGGTGTCGACGAAGGCCAGGTAGAGGCGGGCGGCGGCGGCCGGTTCGAAGCCCGCGGACAGCAGCAGACCGATGCCCGTGTCCACCGCCCGGATCTCGCTCGCGCGCCGGGTCACCCGATGCGCGGCCAAGGCGGCCGCCCGCGGATGCGCGATGTACCCGGCCCGCACCCGCAGGGCCATCTCGCGCAGCGAGGCCACCCAGTCGTCCCCGGGCACGAACCCCGCCATCGCGTCGCCGATGATCCGGTCCGCGATGGCGAGCACCAGGTCGTCGGTGTCGTGGAAGTAGCGGTAGAGAGCGCTCGGATCACAGCCCAACGCGGCGCCCAGGCGGCGCACGCTCAGCGCCTCGGAGCCGTGCTCGCCGATCAGCCGCAGCGCGGTCTCCACGATCAGGTCCTCGGACAGCAGGACCCCGGAGCGGGTGGGGCGCCGGCGCCGGCGCTCCTGCGGGACACGGGTGGTCATGGGCACGTTCCTCTCGACCGGACGCCCTCAGTGAACGACCCGCCGCTCCCTTACGTCAACAGGGTTGACCGAATGTGGACGTCGGCTGTTCCATCACCTCACCGCGCGGCTCTTCCCCGTCTCCCGTCCCCGAGGAGCCCTCCATGTCGTCCGTACCGCCCCTGTCCTCCGCGCCGGGCACGGCCTTGCGCCGTTCGCTCGGCGTCGTCGACGGCGTCGCCCTCGCCGCGTCCAGCACCGCGGCCACCACCAGCATCGCCATCGGCATGGGCACGATCGCGACCATCGTGGGTCTCCAGGCCCCGGCCCTGCTGCTCCTCGCCTTCCTCCCGGTGCTCGGCATCGCCACCGCCTACGCCCGTCTCAACCGCTCCGAGCCGAACATGGGCAACGGCTACGTCTGGGTCGGCAAGTCCCTCGGTCCCTGGCCCGGCTTCCTGACCGGCTGGGTCACCCTGGTCGGCTCGATCATCTTCTGTGCCTACACCAGCGCGATCATGGGCTCGGTCGTCCTGATCTTCGCCAACAAGGCGGGGCTGCACAGCGTCGCAGGCGTCACCCTCGATCCGACGTCCACCGGAGTCACCACGGGCGTCGGCCTGGTGATCCTCGTCGGCCTCACCGTCCTCGCGGTCGCCGGGATCCGGGCCGCCACCCGCTTCCAGTTCGCCCTGCTGATCTTCGAGTACGCGGTCCTGCTGGCCTTCTGTGGCTGGGCCCTGATCACGGGCGACCACGCCTTCTCGCTCTCCTGGTTCAACCCCTTCGAGATCTCCAGCGGCAAGACCTTCGCCCAGGGCATGGTCCTCGCGGTGTTCTTCTTCTGGGGCTGGGACGCGGCCTTCAGCGTCAACGAGGAGACGAAGAGCCCGGGTGAGGCGGCCAGAGGAGGCCTCATCGCCCTGTTCGCGATGCTCGGCCTTTTCCTCTTCGCCTCGGTCGCCTTCCAGCGCGAGATGAGCCTGACCGAACTCGTCACGAACGGCCCCCAGGCCCTGCCGTACCTCGGCGAGAAACTGGCCGGCGAACCCTGGGCCACCCTGCCCGTGGTCGCCCTCATGTTCTCCGCGGTCGCCTCCGTGCAGGCCACCCTGATCCCCACGGCCCGCGGTCTGTTCGCCATGAGCCGCGACCGCACCATGGGACCGCTGTGGACCCGTATCCACCCGCGCTACGGCACCCCCGCCGCCGGCACCGTCGTCGTCATGGCCGTCGCCGGAGTGATCGCCCTGCTCGCCGTCGCGATTCCCAAGCTGAGCGACATGCTGCTGGCCGCCGTCAACGCGATCGGCCTGATCGTCGCCCTCTACTACGGCCTGACTGCGCTCGCCTGCGCCGTCCGCTTCCGTTCCGCCCGGCACCAGGGAGCCCGGGAGGCGCTGCTCGCCATCGCGGTGCCCGCGGTGTCCGGCCTGATCCTGCTGGGCCTCGGCGGCTACCTCGGATACTCGTACCTGACCATGAGCGACCACTTCGAACTCAGCCCGGACAACGGCTGGTTCATGTTCTCCCTGCCCGCCGTGATCGTCCTCGTCGGCCTCGCCATGGCCGCCGTGGCCAAGTACGCACGGCACTCCCCGTACTTCACGACGGGCCGCGGCACCGACGCCGAGTCCCTGACCCTTCCGATGGACCGTACGGCGGTCTGACCTTCCCGGACCCCGAACCCTGGAGCCCACCCCCATGTCACACACCGCGGACCTCGTCCTCACCGGCGGTCCCGTGCACACCGTCGATCCCGCCCGCAGCCGCGCCACCTCCGTGGCCGTGCGCGACGGGCGGATCGCCGCCGTCGGCCACGACGAGGTGCGCGAGCTGATCGGCCCGCGCACCGAAGTCGTCGACCTGGCAGGGAAGTTGCTGCTGCCCGGCTTCCAGGACGCGCACGTCCACCCGCAGGGCGCGGGCCTCGAACTCGGCCTGTGCCACCTCGCCGACAGCGTCGACCCGGCCGAGTACCTGCGCCGGATCAGGGCCTACGCCGATCAGAACCCGGACGTCGAGTGGATCACCGGCGGCGGCTGGTCCCTGGAGGCGTTCCCCGGCGGCGCCCCCACGGCCGCGGCCCTCGACGCGATCGTCCCGGACCGCCCCGTCTTCCTGCCCAACCGCGACCACCACGGCGCCTGGGTCAACAGCCGGGCCCTGGAACACGCCGGCATCGACGCCCGTACCCCCGACCCCGCCGACGGCCGCATCGAACGCGACAGCGACGGCAACCCCACCGGCATGCTCCAGGAGGGCGCCGTACACCTGGTGGGAAAGCTGGTCCCCGACCCCACCCCCGAGGAGCAACTCACCGCACTGCTCAGGGCGCAGGCCGTTCTGCACTCGTACGGCGTCACCGCCTGGCAGGACGCCATCGTCGGGGCGTACGCCAACATGACCGACCCGGCGCCCACCTACCAGGCAGCCCTCGACCGAGGCCTGCTCACCGCCCGGGTCGTCGGCGCCCTGTGGTGGGACCGCGAGCGCGGCGCCGAGCAGATCGCCGAACTCGTCGCGCGGCGCGAGGAGTTGCACCGCGACCGGTTCCGGGCCGGCACCGTCAAGGTCATGCAGGACGGCATCGCCGAGAACCACACCGCCGCGATGCTCGACCCGTATCTGACCGGCTGCGGCTGCGCCTCGGGCAACAGCGGCATCAGCTTCGTCGAGCCTGACGACCTGAAGAAGTACGTCACCGAACTCGACGCGCTCGACTTCCAGGTCCACTTCCACGCCCTCGGCGACCGCGCGGTGCGCGAGGCCCTGGACGCGGTGGAGTCCGCCCGTACGGCCAACGGATGGCGGGACACCCGGCACCACCTGGCCCACCTCCAGGTCGTGCACCCGTACGACATCCCGAGGTTCCGCGCCCTGGGCGCGAGCGCCAACCTCCAGATGCTGTGGGCCGCCCACGAACCCCAGATGGACGAACTGACCCTGCCCTTCCTGGGCGCCGAACGCGGCACCCGGCAGTACCCCTTCGGCGATCTGCTCCGCTCCGGAGCGACCCTGGCCGCCGGCAGCGACTGGCCGGTCAGCAGCCCCGACCCGCTCCAGGCCATCCATGTCGCCGTCAACCGCATCGCCCCCGACGCCCCCGACAACACCCCGGAGTTCCTGCCGGAACAGCGCCTCGACCTGGGCACCGCCCTCGCCGCGTACACGGCGGGCAGCGCCTACGTGAACCGCCTCGACGACCTCACCGGCAGCATCACCGTCGGCAAGTCGGCCGACCTCGTCGTACTCGACCGGGACCCGTTCGCGGGACCGCCGCAGGACATCGCCGCGACCCGGGTCCTGCAGACCTTCGTCGAAGGGCAGCGGGTGCACGCGGCGGGGGACGCCTGAACGAGTGGGTCGCCAGTCCCCGGAGGCGGTGATTCCGATGTCCGGGGACGGGGCAGTAGGGATGCTGATGGGACGGCTGCTCACCCGAAAACCGTCCCCGAAGCCCGTCGAACCGAGGAACGCCATGGCAACGCCCAGCTCCGACCGTGTCCGAGGAACAGCCCTGCTCGCCGACCCCCTGCTCAACAAGGGCACCGCCTTCAGCCCCGAGGAGCGTGCCCGACTCGGCCTGGACGGACTGCTGCCACCCGCGACGGAGACGCTCCAGGAGCAGGCGGACCGGGCGTACGAGGCGTTCCTCGGGTACGACAAGCCGCTCAACCGGCACATCTACCTGCGCCAGCTCCAGGACACCAACGAGGTGCTCTTCTACGGCCTGCTCACCCGGCACCTGGAGGAGATGCTGCCGGTCGTCTACACCCCGACGGTCGGTGAGGCCTGCCGCCGCTTCAGCGAGATCTACCGCAGGCCGCGCGGTCTGTTCCTGACGTACGAGGACCGCCACCGCTTCCGGGAGATCCTGCGCAACCGGCCGGGCGGTGAGGTCGACGTCATCGTCGTCACCGACGGCCAGCGCATCCTGGGCCTCGGCGACCAGGGCGTCGGCGGCATGGGCATCCCGATCGGCAAGCTCAGCCTCTACACCGCCATCGGCGGCATCCACCCCGCCCGCACCCTCCCGATCCTCCTCGACGTCGGCACCGACAACGAGCAGTTGCTGGAGGGCGAGCACTACCTCGGCCGCAGGCAGCACCGCGTCACCGGCGCCGAGTACGACGAGATGATCGAGGCGTTCGTCTCCGCCGTCGAGGCCGAACTCCCCGGCACCCTGCTCCAGTGGGAGGACTTCGCGACCGCCCACGCGCGCCCGATCCTCACCCGCTACCAGGACCGGCTGCTCACCTTCAACGACGACATCCAGGGCACCGCGGCCGTGGCCCTCGGTGCGCTGACCACCGCCACGAAGGTCGCCGAGGCACAGCTCACCGACCACCGGATCGTGGTCCTGGGCGCCGGTTCGGCGGCGGTCGGGGTCGCCGACATGATCCGTACCGCTCTCGTGGAGGAAGGCCTCAGCGAGCAGGAGGCCGCCGACCGGTTCTGGTTCGTCGACATCGACGGCCTGCTGGTGCGCTCCCGCACCGACCTCACCCCGGAGCAGCGCGTCTACGCACGGGACGACGCGGAGGTACGGGAGTGGGGCGGGAGTTCCCTCGATCTCGCCCGGGTCGTCGGCGAGGTGAAGCCGACGGTGCTGATCGGGCTGTCCACGGCGCACGGCGCCTTCACCGAGGAGATCGTGCGGACGATGGCCGGCTCCTGCGACCGGCCGGTCATCCTGCCGCTGTCCAACCCGACCTCCAACGCCGAGGCCGACCCCGCCGACCTGGCCCGCTGGACCGACGGCAGGGCCCTGATCGCCGCCGGCTCGCCCTTCCCGCCGCTGAAGGTGGACGGCCGTGAGGTCCCGGTAGCGCAGGCCAACAACGTCTACGTCTTCCCCGCCGTCGGGCTGGCGGTGACCGCGAGCCGGGCGGTACGGGTGACCGACCGCATGATGGTGGCGGCGGCCCGGGCGGTGGGGGAGTGCGCGGTGCGGGCCGGCTCCGACGAGGCGACCCCCCTGCTGCCGCCGCTGGCGAGCATGCGGGACGCGGCCCGCGAGATCGCCCTGGCCGTAGCGCTGGCCGCGGTCGAGGACGGCGTCGCTCCAGGGGCCACCGAGTCCGAGCTCCGCGAGGCGATCGCGACGACGCAGTGGACACCGCAGTACGGTGCGGCGACCGCTGGATGACGCGTCGCTCGACGCTCTCGGAGAGGGTGCGGCCCGGCGCCTGTGACAGTATCGGCGGTGGGCGCGGGGCCGCCTGCTGGGGCAGAGGGCGAAGGACGAGTGACATGGACCGGCCGCCAGGCATGATGGACGTGGCCCGGGAGGCCGGGGTCTCGCACATCACCGTCTCCCGCGTCATCAACGGCCATCCCTCGGTCCGTCCGGAGACCCGTACCCGGGTCGAGGCGGCGATCCAGAAGCTGGGATACCGCCGCAACAGCGTCGCCAGAGCCCTCAAGAGCCGTCGTTCCTCGACGATCGGCGTGGTGATCGTCGGGTCGGACCTGTTCGAGCTGCCGCGCATTCTCCTC
This sequence comes from Streptomyces sp. NPDC048420, assembly GCF_040651535.1. Taxonomy (NCBI): domain Bacteria; kingdom Bacillati; phylum Actinomycetota; class Actinomycetes; order Kitasatosporales; family Streptomycetaceae; genus Streptomyces; species Streptomyces sp. NPDC048420. Next base: position 145,765 of record NZ_JBEZKG010000022.1, on the reverse strand, counting down.
GGCGTGGAGACGGCCGCCAAGGCGGCCGGTTACTGGGTGAGCCTGGCCAGCCGGCAGGGCGAGAGCACCGCCGACGACCTCACGGAGACGCTGCGACGGCTCACCGACCAGTCGGTGGAGGCGATCGCGGTCGTCGCCGACCGGCCCGTCGCGGTGGAGGCGCTGTCGGGCCTCTCCTTCGGGGTGCCGGTGACGGTGGTGATGTCCGGCAGCGTGCCCGACCCCGGTCTGGGCTTCGTCGAGGTCGACCAGGAACTCGGCGCCCGGCTCGCGGTCCGCCACCTCCTCGGCCTCGGACACCGGGACATCGCCCACCTGACGGGCGCACTGCGCACCTTCGACGCCCGGGCCCGCGTCGAGGGCTGGCGGGCCGAACTCGCCGCCGCGGGTGCCGAAGGAGCCCTGCTGGAAGGCGACTTCAGCGCGGAGAGCGGATTCCGCCTGGCCCACGAACTCTGTGACGCCGGCGCCGGCCTGCCCACCGCGGTCTTCGCCGGGAACGACCAGATGGCCATGGGTGTGCTGGCGGCCTTCGCCGAACGGGGCGTGAAGGTGCCGCGGGACGTGTCGCTCGTCGGCTTCGACGACATGAAGGGCGCCGGATATCTGGTGCCCGCCCTGACCACGGTCCGCCAGGACTTCGCCCACCTCGGCAGGAGCGCCATCGAGCAGCTGGTGCGGATGCTGGGCGGGGAGCGGCCGGAGCGGCAGCGGATCACACCGGAACTCGTCGTACGGCACAGCACGGCCGCACCCCCCTGAACCGCAGCTCCGAAAGTTTCGCTGCCCGTCCGTGCTGTCGCCCCGGTGTCGCCGTCCGTATCGTCTGGCGGGACAATCAAGTAGCCCCTGACCAGGGGCGTCACCGGGAGTACGGACAGCACATGCGCTATCGCCAACTCGGCCGCACCGGCCTGAGCGTGTCGGAGATCGGCTACGGAGCCTGGGGACTGGGCCAGGGGGCCTGGGTCGGCGCCGACGACGACTCCGGCGTACGCGCCCTGCATCGCGCCCTCGACCTGGGCGTCACCTTCATCGACACCGCCCGGGCCTACGGACGCAGTGAGGGCGTCGTCGGCCGTGCCCTCAAGGAGCTCCCGGGCGGCGGCGACGGGGTGCACGTGGCCACGAAGGTCGGCCCCAAGGTGCACGTGTCCCTGGAGAACAGCGGGCTCGACCCCATGGAGGTGTTCCCCGGCTCGCACCTTCGCGAGAGCCTGGAGACCAGCCTGCGCGAACTCGGCCGTGACCACGTCGACCTCCTCCAGCTGCACACCTGGGAGGACGAGTGGACCGGCCGGGGCGACTGGCTGGAGACCGTCCACGCCCTCAAGCGGGAGGGCAAGATCAGGTTCTTCGGGATCTCCGTCAAGGACCACCAGCCCGAGAACGTGCTCACCGTGCTGCGCACCGGCGTCCTGGACACGGTCCAGGTCATCTACAACATCTTCGAACAAGCCCCGTCCGACGCCCTGTTGCCGGCCTGCGAGGAGTACGGCGTCGGCGTGATCGCCCGTGTCGCCCTCGACGAGGGAGCGCTCACCGGCTCGATCCGCGAGGGCATCACCTTCCCCGAGGGCGACTGGCGCAACTGGTACTTCAGGGAGGACCGGCCCGCCCAGGTCGAGCGGCGCGTCGACGCGATCCTGGCCGACCTGGGCATCGGTGCCGACGAACTCCCGTCCACCGCCCTGCGGTTCGCTCTCGCCGGTCAGGCCGTCTCCACGGTCATCGTGGGCATGCGGTCCCTGACGAACGTCGAACGCAACGCGGCGATCTCGGACGCCCCGCCGCTCAGCGCACGGGAGTCGTCACTGCTGGCCGAGCACCGCTGGGCGAAGAACTTCTACAGCTGATCGCCTTCGGGGGTCGGGGCGTACTCGAACCATCGCACTCGCGCCTCACCCGCGTCGGGCCCACCGGTGCCGTACAGGCCGATGTGGACGCCGACGAACCCACCGGCTCGTTCCGTGCTGAAGAAGGACCGCTCGATGCTGCCCACGGTGCTGTCCTCGACGCGGAAGGTGTAGCCGGACTCGTCGCTGTCCACGGCGAGGACGGCCTCGGCGCCGGGAGCCGGGACGGCGGCGAGGCGGGTGGCGATGTCTGACTCCACCGCGGTGAGGACGACCTGCCTGGTTCCCTCGGCGTCCACGGCGAGGGCCAGGGTGGCGTGCCGGTGGTGGTTCTGGAAGACGACCAGTCCCGCCTCCTGCGCGGGCGCGGCGGAGGTCAGGCGGATACGCGTGCCGGCGCACATGCGCAGATGCTGCTGGCGGCGGGCGACGAACGCGGGGGTCCCGGTGGAGGTGAGGGGCTCGGGGGAGAGCCGGATGGTCAGGCCGTCGCCCCCGGTCGAGGGCGACACGAGGTCGTCGACCGGTCCGCGCAGGCTGTTCCATTCCGGGCCCAGCGCGGGCCCGGCGAAGTCGTCCCGCAGCGGCCCGTCCGGGGCCGACGGCGCCGGGGCACTCCCCGCGGGCAGCCGCTCCGACAGCCTCACCCGTCCGGTGTCCGGCGCGAACACCGGGCCCCTGGCGGTCCATTCGACCGGGACGAGGAACACCTCACGGCCGAGCGTGTGCGTGCCGTGGGTCGGCCGTATCCCCAGGGCCACGGCCCAGGTCTCCCCGGCGGGTGTGTCGACGAGGTCGACGTGACCGACGTTGTGGATCGGTTCCGCCGCCCCGCGGTGGCGGTGGGTGAGCAACGGGCTTCGGGGGTCGGTGACATAGGGGCCGGTGACGGTGTCCGCGCGGGCCGCGGTCACGGCGTGATGGTGTTCGGTGCCGCCCTCCGCGGCGATCAGCCAGTACACGCCGTCGCGCCGGTACAGATGCGGGGCCTCCACCCAGGCGCCGCGCATCGCGCCGTACCACAGCGCGTGGGTCCGGCCGGTCAACTCCAGCTTGTCCAGGTCGAGTTCACGCATCCACAGCTCACCGGGACCCGTCACCTCGGGTTCGGCGGCATCGCGGCAGGCGGTGAACCAGCAACGGCCGTCGTCGTCGAAGAAGAGCGACGGGTCGATGCCCTCGGCGTCCAGGACGACGGGGTCCGACCAGGGGCCGGCGGGCTCGGAGGCCGTGAAGAGGTACGTGGTGCTGCCCTGCCGGCCCCGCGCCAGGGCCACCACCACGTAGAAGGTGCCCTCGTGATGGCGGATCGTCGCGGCCCACAGGCCGTCCGAGACGTCGAGGCCGGTCAGCGACACCTGCGAGGGGCGGTCGACCACGTGTCCGAGCGGTGTCCAGTCCACCAGGTCGCGGCTGTGGAACACCGGGAGGCCGGGGTAGTACGCGAACGACGACGTGACCAGGTAGAAGTCCTCCCCGACCCGGCAGATCGAGGGGTCCGGGTGACTGCCGGCGAGAACGGGGTTGGCGAAGGTCGGCACGGGGCGCACTCCGAGGCGGCGGGGTGGGAGCGGGATTCGTCGGGGCGAGGGCCTTGACAGCTTGTTAACGTTAACATCACCGTGGTTCCCGGCCGCCGCTCTTCAGCATCTCCAGAAAGAAACCCGCATGCCGACAGCCCAGCCCCCGTCCTTCCCCGCGCACTTCCTCCTCGGCTCCGCGACCGCCGCCTACCAGATCGAGGGCGCCGCCACCGAGGACGGGCGCGGTCCCTCGATCTGGGACACCTACTCCCACACACCGGGCAAGACGTGGAACGGCGACACCGGTGACGTGGCCGCCGACCACTACCACCGCCTCGACGAGGATCTCGACCTCATGGCGTCCCTGGGGCTGCGGGCCTACCGGTTCTCCATCGCCTGGCCGCGCATCCAGCCCACCGGCCGCGGCCTGGCCAACCCGAAGGGCCTGGACTTCTACAGCCGCCTGGTCGACGGCCTGCTCCAGCGCGACATCGCTCCGGTCGCGACCCTGTACCACTGGGACCTCCCCCAGGCGCTGGAGGACGAGGGCGGCTGGACGAACCGCGCCACCGCGTACGCCTTCGCCGACTACGCCCGTCTCGTCGGCGAAGTCCTCGGCGACCGGGTCGCGATCTGGACCACGCTGAACGAGCCGTGGTGCTCCGCCTACCTCGGTTACGGTTCCGGCGCCCACGCCCCCGGCCGCACCGACGGCGCCGCGGCGCTGACCGCGGTCCACCACCTCAACCTCGCCCATGGCCTGGCGGTCGAGCAGCTCAGGGCGGTCACCACCAACGACCCGCAGTACTCGATCACCCTCAACTTCCACGTGCTGCGCGGCGAGGGCGACGGCGCCGACGAGGCCGTACGCCGCATCGACGCCCTGGCCAACCGCGCCTTCACGGAACCCCTGCTGCGGGGCCACTACCCGCAGGACCTCATCGAGGACACCGCGGCCGTCACGGACTGGGCGTTCGTGCAGGACGGCGACCTCGCCCGGATCCAGCAGCCCCTGGACCTGCTCGGCGTCAACTACTACGCCACCACCCGGGTTCGTCTGTGGGACGGGGCGACGGCGCGGCAGAACAACGACGGCCACAAGGACATGGGCGGCTCGGCCTGGCCCGGCTCGCCCCAGGTCGAGTTCGTCGCGCAGGAGGGCCCGCACACGGCCATGGGCTGGAACATCGACCCCGACGGACTCGAAGAACTCCTCCTGGACCTGCACGCCCGCTTCCCGGACCAGCCGCTGGTCATCACCGAGAACGGAGCGGCCTTCGAGGACCACGTCACCGTCGGCCCCGACGGCACCCACGCCGTGCACGACCCCGAGCGGGTCGACTACATCCGTCGCCACCTCACCGCCGCCCAGCGGGCACTGGCCGCCGGTGTCGATCTGCGCGGGTACTTCGTGTGGTCGCTGATGGACAACTTCGAGTGGGGATACGGCTACTCGAAGCGCTTCGGCATCGTCCACATCGACTACGAGACCCAGCGCCGCACCCTCAAGGACAGCGCCCTGTGGTACCGGGAACTGGCGAGGCAGCACAACGCCGCCGGCCAGGGGTGACGGATGTTCAGTCGGTCATGGCGTCGCGGACGAGGGCGGTGTCCACGAACTGTTCGAAGCGGACGATGAGTCCGCCGCGTACGACGAAGTGGTGGGCCACACGGACGTTGATCCGCTTGCCGGTGGCCTTGTTGGTGGCGGTGTAGCGGGCCAGGACGACGACGTTCTCCCCGTCGACGACATAGGTGTCGTCGTGGGCGATCCAGCCGTCCCACTCCTTGCCGAGCTGCTCCATGACGTTGGCGGTGACACCGTCGGGGGTGCGGTAGGTGCCGGCCAGCGGGAAGCCGGCCATCTCGGTCCACTCCACGTCGGGGGCGAGGGTGGCGCGCAGGGCTTCCAGGTCGCCGGCCGCGGAGGCCAGGTACTGGCGCCGTACGACGTCGGCGGGCGCGGTGGAGGTGGTGAACTCGCTCATGGTCAGCCCCACTTCATCTCGCCCTTGGCGACCTTCGCCCCGATCTGGGCGGCGATCAGCATGCCGTTGTCGGGGTAGCGCTTGACCAGGGCACCGGTCAGGGCGGCGCCGTCGGCCGCCTTGCCCAGCTCTTCCTCGAACACCACCAGGTAGTCGCGGGTGGCGGTGATGGCGGTCGCGTCGGCCGCCGTGTTCGGCAGGCGGTGGCCGGGGACGACCAACTCCGGCTGGAGAGCGGCCATTTCGTCGAGCAGGCCGATCCAGGCGGCGCGGTCGCCCGGGGTGGGGGTGTCGGCGACCCAGACGTGCTCCTGCTGGAAGAGCAGGACCCCGCCCAGCAGGCTACGGGACTCGGCCTGCCACAGGTAGTGGCGATCCGGCAGCGCGTCCGGGCCTCCCTTGAGCTGGAAGGTGTGGCCTTCGAGGGTGAGGTCGCCGGTCAGGGGCTGGATGTCGACCAGGCGGGTGGGCAGGTTGGTCCCGAGCGCCGCCCACGCCTTGAGCTTGCCCTCGTAGGAGTCCTGGATGTGCTCGATGACCAGCGGGGTGGCGACGAACACCGCGTCGGGGAAGGCGTCGGCGACGACTTCGGCGCCGAAGTAGAAATCGGGGTCGGCGTGCGAGACGAACACGGTGGTCAGCGTCTTGCCGGAGTCGAGGATCTCCGCGGCCAGGCGGTGGCCGTCGGCGCGGGTGAACGCGGCATCCACCAGCAGCGCCTCACGCTCGCCGGTGACGAGGGTGGCGGTCTTGTTCTTGGATCCGGCCGGGAAGTCCAGATCGAGGACCTTGAAGGACAGAGTGCTCATGAGCGCGGGCTCCTTGCAGGGGTGGGGTGGGACGGTGGTCAGGACAGGGCGGCGATGCGCCGGGCGATCTCGTCGGCGCTGGCGCGGCCGCGGGCCAGGGGGACAGCGCGGTCGCCGTCCACGGCCAGGAGGGTGGGGAAGCCGGTGACGCCCAGTCCGGCGGAACGGTGGAAGTCGTCCGCCGCCGTATGGGGCGCCTCGGCGGACTGGAAGGCGGCAGCCACGGCCTCGGCGTCCAGGCCGGTGTCCGCGGCGATCTTCCGGTAGGTCGCGGGGTCGGACAGGCTCAGGCCGTCGACGTAGAAGGCCTCCTGCACGGCGGTGGCAAGCTCCGCGGCACGTTCGGGAGCGGCCTCGCGCAGCGCCGCGACACCGCGCGCGGCGGCCTCGGAGTCCATCACGAACGAACCGTCGGCGATCAGCCGCTCGTAGCCCGCGCCGAACTCCGCGCCGGTCAGCTCGGCGATCTGCGCGTTCGCGCCCTGGACGTAGCCGAACTCGCGGATCGGGACCCGGCGCGACCCGGTGAACAGACCGCCCGAGACCACCTCGACCGGCACGTCCGGGTGCCGCGCGACGACCTCGCGCAGGGTGGCGGAGAAACCGTGGGACCAGCCGCAGTAGGCGTCGAAGACGTAGACGAGCTTCATCGGGGACCTCGGATGACGCGGCGCCCGCCTGGTGCGGACTCTCACCCGGCCAACAATATCTGACTCGTCAGATATTTCAACGCCGACAGATCCACTCGTGTGACGCGCGACGCGGCGCTCCCCTCAGGGCAGCAGGGGCAGGGAGTCGCGGGCCGCGTGGCTGAGAATGCGCAGGTCCTCCGCGAAGCGTTCCCAGTGGGCGGCGGGCAGGGGGGCCAAGAAGTACTGCTTGATGTTCTCCACGTGGAGCCGGGACGCGCGTACGACGGTCTCCTCGCCCAGTGGTGTCAGGCGCACCAGACGTCCGCGCCGGTCGTCCGGGTCTGTGACGCGCCGCACCAGTCCCGCCGCTTCCATCCGGTCCACCAGGCGGGTCGCCCCGCCCGTGCTGAGCACCTGCTCCTGGCCGATCGCCCGCATCGACAGCCCCGGCTCGCCCGCCCGGCCCAGGATCAGCAGCACCTCGTACATCAGGTGGCTGATCCCGCACTCCTCCTCTATGCGCCGGCCGAGGATGTACTCCAGCCGGTTCGCGGCGCCCTGCAACCGCCCGAACGCCAGGACCAGCTCGTCGTCGGCCGCCTCCTTGGCGGTCGTGATCTCCCTCTGTGCGTCCTGCTCGTCCACGGCACCTCCGTATGTCCTAGAGGCGGAACCTATCGTGCCTGATCGCGTGAGGGCGGCTCGGTGGGTCCCGGGCGGGGTGCCGGTCAGGAGCGGGGCAGCAGGACGGCGGACACCTCTACGGGCGCGCGGGACCTGATGCCGAGCCGCGCGGTGCCGTGACATGGGTGTCCAGGGTCGCTCCGGTACGGGTGCTGTGGGTACGGCGTCTACCGGTCGCCCCACGTCTCGTAGCCACGGCCCCTTCCGTGGGGGAAGCCGGGGTCCGCGAAGGCGGCCAGCGCCAGGGTCTCGGCGTCTGCTTCCGTTCCGGGCGCCCGGTAGGTGATCGTGTCGGGCAGCATCACCAGCGCCGTGATGCCCTGGCCCTCGTCGGAGGGGCGCAGCTGGACGCGGACGCCGTGCCGGTCCGCCAGCCGGCCGACCACGTACAGGCCCATGCGCTGCGAGATCGCGACGTCCACGGTCGGCGGGTCGGCCAGATGGTGGTTGATGTCGGCCAGTTCCCCGGGCGGCAGCCCGATGCCCCGGTCGTGGATCTCGATCATGATCCGTCCGTCGGGCAGCCGGGCCGCGGTGACCCGGACATGGGAGTGCGGCGAGGAGAACGTCGTCGCGTTCTCCAGGAGTTCGGCGAGCAGGTGCACCAGGTCGGTCACGGCACGGCCGTGGATCTCGGCCTCCGGGACGCCCGACAGCTCGACGCGCTCGTACTGCTCCACCTCCGAGGCCGCCGCGCGGATCACGTCGACCAGGGGCAGCGGCTGGTCCCACTGCTGGGCCGGGGTCTCCCCGCCGAGCACGAGGAGGTTCTCGCCGTTGCGGCGCACGCGGGTGGCGAGATGGTCGAGCTTGAACAAGTTCTCCAGCTGGTCGGGGTCGGCCTCCTTGCCCTCCAGGCCGGTGATCAGGGCGAGCTGACGCTCGATCAGCGACTGGTTGCGGCGGGCCAGGTTGCTGAAGATGGTGTTGATGTTGGCGCGCAGCAGGGCCTGTTCGGCGGCGAGCCGGACCGCCTCGCGGTGGACGTGGTCGAAGGCGCGGGCGACCTCGCCGATCTCGTCCGTGGTCGTGATCGGGATCGGTGTCACCTGCGCGTCCACCCGCCCCGGGATGGCCCTGGTGAGCTGGGTGAGCAGGGCCGGCAGCCGCTGTCCGGCGATCTCGTGGGCCGAGGCGCTCAGCCGTCGCATGCTGGTGCTCATCGTCCGGGCCACCCAGGCGGCGAGCAGGAAGGCGGCCAGCACCGCGGTGAGCACCAGCGCGGCGTTGATGATGGCGTCGTTACGGGCGTCGTCGGCGATGTTGTGCGCACTGGCCAGCGCGGTGTCGGTGAGGTACACCTCGACGCTGCGGTACGCGTCGAAGCTGAGTGTGGAGGCGGCGAAGAACGTCTCGGGCGTGATGCCCTGCGCGGCGAGCTGCTCCGCTGTGGCCCCGGAGGCGATGGCGCTGGTCATCTTGTCCAGGCTCGGCGGGGCCACGAAGGTCTTCCCGGCCGACTCGGCCTGCGTCTGCGCCTGGGCGGCCTGTTCCTCGCCCCGCTTCTGCGCGTCGGACAGCGCCTTGCGCAGCCGGGCCATGTCACCGGTGGTGCCGGCCCCGGCGTACTCCTGGAGCGCGACCTGTTCGAGATAGACGTAGGAACTGAACGAGCCGATCTGGGACTGGAGTTCACCCTCGGCGAGCTTGCCGCGGTCCTCCAGCAGGAGGTGGGTGCCGATGGCCCGGATCAGGGACTCGGCGGCCTGGGTGAGGGAGACGGCGTAGAGGGTGCGGCCGAAGCTGGCCTGGTTGCTGCTGCCGAAGCCGAGCTCGTTGGAGATCTCCATCAGCGGGTGCTGGACGGCGTGGTAGCTCTCCTCGGTCTGCACACCGGTCAGCTTGGAGGTGAAGGCGCTGGCGCGTACCGACGCGAGCTGCTTCTCGCCGATGCGGACGAGCTCGACCCGGCGCAGCAGTCCGGGGGTCTGCGGCATCCGCTCCACCGCCTCGTCGAACTTCTTCGCGTCGGCGTCGGTGATGGCCCGGGCCTTGGTGACCACGCTCGACGTACGGTCGCCCTTGACCAGTGGGATCACCGACACATCGCGTTCGTTGATGGCGTCGCTCGCGTACTTGTTCGCGGCCTGGACCAGTTCCGCCACCCGGACCGCGTCCTGGGCGTCCTGCCAGGTGTCCACGGAGCGTTTGACGCGGATGCCGCCGAGGACGAGAGCCACGATCACCGGGATGAGGAGGATGGCCTGGAGTTTCCTCGCCACGCGCCAGTTGCGGGTCCCGAATCCCCGGCGAGTGGTGGATGGGGTGTTCGACACGATGGCCTCACGGTTCTGGGTCGCCTCACGTCCTGACACTCTCAAGAACGTGGGGCGCATGGGGAGTTGTTCACCCCTGACTCATTTTCTGTCGAACTCGGCATGTCGTCCGGCATCCCGCTGTCACAGAATCCGGCGCTGTCCTGTCCTGCTGTCAGAACCCGAACACGAAAGGGAGACAGAGATGAAGATCGTCGTCATCGGAGGTACGGGGCGCATCGGTTCCCAGGTGGTGAGCCTGCTCCAGGGCAGCGGCCACGAGGCCGTCGCGGCCGCGCCCAGTACCGGCGTCGACACCCTCACCGGCGAGGGCCTCGCGGAGGTGCTCAAGGGCGCGGGCGTGGTCGTGGACGTGGCGAACTCCCCGTCCTTCGAGAAGGAGGCCGCCATCGACTTCTTCACGCGCGCGATGCGGAACCTCACCGCGGCGGAGCAGGAGGCCGGTGTCGGCCACCACGTGGCGCTCTCCATCATCGGCGTGGACCAGGTGCCCGAGCTCGGCTACTACCTGGCCAAGGTCGCCCAGGAGGAGGCCGTGCGCGCGAGCGGAGTGCCCTTCTCCATCGTGCGGGTCGGCCAGTTCTTCGAGTTCGTCGCGCCGGTGATGGACCTGACCACACGGGGCGCGGAGGTGCACCTGCCCTCCACCCAGCTGCGCCCGATCGCCGCCGCGGACGTCGCCGCCGTCGTCGCCGAGACGGCCCAGGGCGAGCCGGTGAACGGTCTGCGCCTCAAGGCGGGCCCCGAGGTCCACCGCCTCGACCGGCTCGCCGAGATCATCCTCGCGGCGAAGCCCGACGGCCGTACCGTCGTCACCGACGAGACCGCCGGCATGTTCGCGGGCATCCCGGACGGCGTCCTCACCGGCGACGACACGGTGGAGACGGCACCGACGCGCTTCGAGGAATGGCTCAAGCAGGACTGAGCGGACACTTCGACGGGGCCGGTGAAGGGCGCCGGTGTGCCGCACGCCGCCGTCCTCGGCGCTGCGGGAGCGGGGAGCCGCGCTGTGGGTGGTGGGGTGTGGCGGGGCGGATTCGGTGGCCGTGCGCGGGTACCTGGGCTGCTCGTCCTGCGGGGCGGGGGTGGCGGGGTGCCGAGCTGGGGGGTGGTGGGGTGCGGCTGGCCGGGCTCGGCGGCCTTGGCCCGGTTGTTCGCGCTGCTCGTCTCGCCGGGAGGAGGTGACGGAGGACGTCGCGCCTCTGGCGTCGATCGCGGTACCCCGACGGGGAAAGCCGGCAGGCGATGGCACCGCGACGGATCGGTGGACCGGCCCCCGCGGTGTCCGTCACGGTGTCTCGACGGAGGGAGCCGACGGTCGACGGCACACCGCGGCGGACCGAGGGCCGGCCCCTGCCACGCCGGCCTGATCCCCGCCCGCGCCAGCGCCTACGCCTCCCGGGGTACGACCCGGTGTGACGACCGCTCGTACGCCCGGAGCTTGTCCGGTGCCAGCACCCAGTAAAGGCCGTCGATCCCGTCCGCCCCCATGGTGGCGCTGACCAGGCCAACGGTCTCCCCGGCCTTGCGGATGAGCAGGCTGGGCAGACCGTTGGCCTCGGCCAGGGCGAACTCGGCCCCCGGGATGAACTTGTTGACGAAGGCGCTGATCCTGGCCACGCGCCCGGCGCCCACCACCTCGAGGCGCGCCACGCCCCGCAGGCCGTTGCCGTCCGCGTAGGCCACGACATCGGCCGACAGCACGCTCTCCAGCGCGGCCACGTCACCGTGCTGCGCGGCCGCGACGAAGGCGTCGAGCAGTCGCCGGTGCTCCGCCGTGTCGACGGGGTCCCGGCGCTCGGCGGACAGCCGCTTGCGGGCCCGGCTGACGATCTGCCGCACATTGGCCTGACTCAGCTGGAGCATGCCCGCGATCTCGTCGTACGGGTAGTCGAACGCCTCCCGCAGCACATAGGCCGCCCGCTCCACGGGGTTCAGCTTCTCCAGGACCAGCAGCACGGCCAGCTCCAGCGCCTCCCCGCGCTCCGCGCCGACCTGCGGATCCACACTGGTGTCCACCGGCTCCGGCAGCCAGGGCCCGATGTACGCCTCGCGCCGCACCCGCGCCGACTGCGCCACGTTGATCGCCAGCCGCGTGGTGATCTTCGCGAGGAACGCCCCCGCGTTCAGGACCCCGCTCCGGTCGGTGTCCTGCCACCGCAGCCACACGTCCTGCACCACGTCCTCGGCCTCCGACACACTGCCCAGGATGCGGTAGGCGATCCCGAACAGCCGCGGACGCAACTGCTGGAAGGCGTCCGCCTCCTCGTCCAGAGAGCCGTCGGTGAGCGGCGGAAGCTTGTCCATGCAGCCGATGCTACGGCGACCCTTGCCGGCTCCCGCTCAGTGGCGCTGGGAGCGGCGGACCGTGAGGACGGCCACGTCGTCGTGCGGCGCGCCGCGGACGGCGAACGTGCGGGCGTCGTCGTGCAGGGTCTGCGGCAGCTCGGTGGGGGAGAGGCCGACGTACTTCGACAGCCGCTCGTCGACCGGGTAGAAAGTGCCGTCCGCGGACCGGGTCTCCGTCAGGCCGTCCGTGCTCAGCAGCAGCGTCGCGCCCTCGGGGAACTCGAACCAGCCCACCGTGGTGGGCTCGGCGGTGAGCTCGGCCAGGCCCAGCGGGACGCCGGGCTCCAGTTCGGGGCTGGTGACCGTCCCCTCGTACAGCACATGCGGCAGGACGTGTCCGCAGTTGACGGCCTGCACCTCGGTCTCCGCGCCGACACAGACGATCAGGGCGGTGACGAAGCGTTCGTCGTCGCCGGTGTGCGCGGCATAGGAGTTGTGCCGTACGACCGCCGCGTCCAGGGCGTCGACGAGCGCGGTGAGAGTGGGCTCGCGGTGGGCCGCTTCCCGGAAGGCGCCGATGACGGCGAACGCTGCGCCCACGGCGGCCAGCCCCTTGCCCTGCACGTCCCCGATCAGCACCCGGGTCCCGAAGGGCGAGTCGACGACGTCGTAGATGTCGCCGCCGACGAGCCGTTCCTCCTGCAGCGGCTCGTACACGCCGTTGACCAGCACGTCGTCGGTGAGCAGGGGGAGCGGGTGCAGGATGTGCCGCTGCATGGCGGCTGCCGTGGAGCGCAGGCGCAGCATCGCGTGCTCGCGCCTGATCCGCCGATGGCATCCGTAGACGGAGGTCGCGGCCAGGGCGATGGTGAACAGGACCAGCAGAAGCCTGTCGAGCCAGTGCCCCGCGTCACGGTCCCGCAGCAGCACACTGGCGGTGACGACGACGGTCGTCCACACGGCGACGAAGGTCGTCTGCCGGACCGTGCCCAGCGCCGAGGCGGCACCCGGCAGGAACACCAGGAGCCCGAGGAGCCACACCTCGGACCCGGACAGCGCACCGAGGAACTCCACCAGACCGGTCACCGTCACCACCGCGGCGACCAGTTCGGCGTCGCCCGGAGGCTCGACGGCGTCGAAGCTGTCGCCGGATCTCTTACGGCGGCTACCGGCCATGCGTGCTCCCGGGCAGATGGTGATCTACCCCTACGTTATGCAGGCCCCCTGCGGCCCGGCGCGGCGCCCCGCCGATCCGGGCCTTGAGAGGTGGGCGGGAGGGGACTACTCCCGAGCTCCTTGGTGATCCGGTCCAGCATGAACGCCGAGGACTCGCGGGTCTGTTCCTCCCAGGCGAAGACACACGCGGTGGCCATGCCGTCGAAGCCCAGCTCGCGCAGGGCGCCGAAGAAGGCGTCCCAGTCGACCTCGCCCTGGCCGATGTCCAGGTGCTGGTGGATACGGGCCGTGGTGACGCCGTCGTGCCCGACGGCACCGGCGAGGAGACCTTCGCCCGCGACCCCGAAGTCCACCACCAGCCCACCTCCCGCCCCGGCGCCCGTATCCCGCACGCCTGGCTCACCTCGGGCACCCGCACGGTGTCCACCCTGGACACGGTCGGCAAGGGCCGCTTCACCTCACCGGCAGCGGCGGCGAGGGCCGGATCCGGGCCGCCGAGGCGCAGGACACCGAGATCGCCACCGTGGTCGTCGGCCCGGGACAGCGCTACGAGGATCCGTACGGCGACTGGGCGCGCCGCAGCGAGATCTCCGACGCGGGCACCCTGCGCGTACGGCCCGACGGCTTCGTCGCCTTCCGGCACGCGACCGCGGCCCCGGACGCCGAAGCGCTGTTCACGGACGCGCTGCGGCGGATCCTCGGTCACGGCTGAAGACGCGCGACCATGGCAGAAGCGCAACGCCGTCGATCAGGAGGAGCCGGGATGACCAGCGACGCGAGCGGAACCAGCGTCACCGAGGAGGCCGTCGCCAGCCTCCACGCGACCACCGACCCACGCCTGCGCGAGCTGCTCGCCGGGCTCATCGGCCATCTGCACGACTTCGTGCGCGAGACCCGGCTCACCCAGGAGGAGTGGGAGAAGGCGATCGCCTTCCTGACGGCGACCGGGCAGATGTGCACCGACACCCGGCAGGAGTTCATCCTCCTCTCGGACGTCCTCGGCGTCTCCATGCTCGTCGAGACGATCAACGGCGACCGCGTGCAGGGCGCCACCGAGTCCACCGTGCTCGGCCCCTTCCACATGACCGAGTCGCCCGTCCGGGAACTCGGCGACGACATCGACCTCGTGGGCGGCGCCGAGCCCTGCGTGGTCAGCGGCCGGGTGCTCTCCGCGGACGGCACCCCGCTGCCGGGTGCCGTCCTCGATGTCTGGCAGGCCGACGACCAGGGCTTCTACGACGTCCAGCAGCCCGACGTGCAGCCCGCGGGCAACGGACGCGGACTGTTCACCGCCGACGCCGAGGGCCGTTTCTGGTTCCGCACCTGCGTCCCGGCGCCCTACCCGATCCCCACCGACGGACCGGTGGGCGACCTGCTCCGGGCGACCGGCCGGCACCCCTACCGGCCCGCGCACATCCACTTCATCGCGGGCGCCGAAGGACACACCCCGGTCACCACCCACATCTTCGTCGCGGGCAGCGACTACCTCGACTCCGACGCCGTCTTCGCCGTGAAGCAGAGCCTGGTCCAGGACTTCGCCACCACCGACGACCCCTCCCTGGCCGCGGAGTTCGGCATCCCGAACCCCTTCCGGCACGCCCGCTTCGACCTCGTACTGGAGACCGACGCATGACGTTCTCGGACGACTTCACCTACGAGAGCCGTCCCGGTCGGGTCGTCTTCCGCCCCGGTGCCGCAGTTGCCGCGACCCCCGGGGAGGCCGAACACCTAGGCTTGTCACGGCTGTTGGTGGTCTGCGGCAGCCGGGGTGAGACGGTCGCACGGGCCGTCGCCGACGCGCTCGGCGCCTCCTGCGCCGGGCTGCACGCCGAGGCCCGTATGCATGTCCCCGTCGAGGACGCCGACCGGGCCGTCGAGGCGGCACGCGCAGTCGGCGCCGACGGGGTCGTCGCGGTCGGCGGCGGTTCCTCGATCGGCCTGGGCAAGGCCATCGCGCTGCGCACCGGACTGCCGCTGATCGCCGTGCCGTCGACCTACTCGGGCTCCGAGATGACCCCCGTCTGGGGCCTGACGGAGAACGGCGTCAAGCGCACCGGACGGGACCCGAAGGTCCAGCCCCGCAGTGTCGTCTACGACCCCGAACTGACCGTCTCCCTGCCGGTACCGCTCACCGTGACCAGCGGCATCAACGCCCTCGCGCACGCGGTCGAGGCGCTCTACGCCCCGGACACCTCGCCGCTGATCGCGTTGATGGCGGAGGAGGGTGTGCGGGCGATGACCGAGGCGCTGCCCCGACTGGCCGCCGACCCGGCGGACCTGGAGGCACGCGGACAGGCGCTATACGCGGCATGGCTCTGCGGGTCCTGCCTCGGCTCCACCACCATGGGCCTGCACCACAAGCTGTGCCACGCGCTGGGCGGCACCTACGGGCTCCCGCACGCCGAGACCCACACCGTCGTCCTGCCGTACGCCCTCGCCTACAACGGCCCTGAGATCCCAGGGGCGTTGACGGTACTGAGGCGGGCACTTGGCACCGACGACCCGTCACATGCCCTGTGGGAACTGACCGGACGCCTCGGCGCACCGCGTTCCCTCGCCGAACTCGGTCTCAAGGAGGCCGACGTGGCGGAGGCGGCCGTACAGGTGGCGGGGCAGCCGTACGCCAACCCGCGTCCTGTGACGGCGGACGGCGTGCGGGCGCTCCTGCGGGCCGCCCACGAGGGACGGCAACCGTGAGCGCCTCACCAGCAATCCCCTGAAGAAAGGTGAACACCATGGCCCTCGCACTCCTCAGGCGCAGGCGGTCCAAGCCGCCCTTGCCGAGGCGGCGGGCCTCTCCGTCCCCCTGCCGCCCGGCGCCGGCGCCGTGACGCGTGAGATCGTCGACCCCATGGGCTCGCCCATGGCGGGCGCGGACGTCACCGTCACCGCCCTGGACACTCTCCGGGTCGCGGCGCGGGGGACGACCGACCCCTACGGCTGCTTCGTCGCCGTACTCCCGCCCGGCCGCTACAGCCTGCTGGCCGCCGCCGAAGAACTCCAGCCGCACCGCGAGACGGTCGATGTCGCGCCGAACGGGATGACCCCCGCCGAGCGGGTCTGGCTCCAGCCGGCGCAGGCGCTCCAACTCCCTTCGCCCCGCGTCTGGTTGTTCGATCCGCCGCACACCGCGATCCGCTTCATCGCCAAGCGCGTCGGCATGGCCCACGTCCACGGCCGCTTCGAGCGGTTCGACGGCGGCATCCAGATCGCGCAGGACATGTCCCAGAGCCGCGTCCAGGTCCGCATCGACGCCTCCAGCATCACGACCGGCAACACCACGCGCGACAACCGTCTGCACTCGGCTCGACCGGCCCATCGCCCATCACGACGCCGGCCCGTCCTGGCCACCGCACGGTCCCCGCGCGGAGCGGCCGCCGCACCCGCAGGGCTGCACCACCCGCGCCGCCCTCGACATCGCCGACGCGCCGGCCAACTCACCGTCACCGGAGGGCACATCACACACCGCCGCCGCTGACAGCTTCACAAAAAACACACACGACCCGACTGACACTTGAGGTTTCAAGGGTTACGCTCACCGGCATCCGAGTGCTCGGGGGAGCGGCTCGTCCGCTGGCGCTCCCTCCCCCCACGGTTTCAGGAGTCTCGGCGTGAGTGACGGCGATGTAGTGGTGATCGGCGGCGGCTATGCGGGCGTTCGGCTGGCGAAACGGCTGGACGCGACGGCACGGGTAACGCTCGTGGACCGCAAGGAGGTCTTCTTCCATCGCATCTCCTCGCTGCGGGCGGGGGTGCGCAAGGAGTGGACCGTGACCCCCTTCATCCCCTACGACCGGCTGCTGCGCCACGGCCGGGTCGTTGTGGGCAAGGCGGTCACCATCGACACCGCCGAGCGCCGGGTGCTGCTGGCCGACGGGACGAGGCTGCCGTACGACGTCGTGGTGATCGCGACCGGCGCCGACTACCCGGCACCGGCCCGGTTCGCCGGGAGCACCACCGAGGAGGCGATGAAGTCCTTCAGCGAGCACCAGCAGAAGATCGCCTTCGCCGAGCACATCCTCGTCGTCGGCGGTGGTCCCTCCGGAGTCGAGCTCAGCGCCGAGATCCGGCTGGCCCGGCCGGAGGCCCGGGTCACGCTCGCGCACTCCGGTTCCGCGCTGCTCGGCAACACGGGCAGCGAACGGGCCGGGCGCAAGGCGAAGGCCTGGCTGGAGGCCCACGACGTGGAGGTACGGCTCGACTCCTTCATGTCCCCGGGCAACGAGTTCGGGACCTACCGCGACACTCGCGGTGGCGTCATCACCGCCGACCTCTCCTTCTTCGCCACCGGCACCACCCCCAACACGCTCTGGCTGCGCCTGGGCGGACACGGCGACTGGCTGAACCCCGCGGGCCATGTGAAGGTCGACCGCACGCTGCGGGCCGAGGGTCAGCTGGACGTCTTCGCGGTCGGCGACGTCAACGACGCCTCCGAGCTCAAGATCACCCCGGCCGCGCTCGCCCAGGCCGACCTCGCGGCCTGGAACATCCGCGCCCACCTGAACAGTTCGGGCCGGCACCGCAAGGAGCCGCGCTTCTACCGCCCCATCCACCGCACCCCGCTGATCGTGCCCTTCGGTCCGGCCGACGGGGTGACCATGCTGCCCGTACCGGGCGGCGAGACCGCGGTCCTCGGCGGCCGCACCACCACCCTGGCCAAGGCGAAGACCCTCATGACGCCCTACATGCGGCGCCAACTCGGATACACGGCCGCCTGATCGGTGCACACGCCGTCCGTGCCCCCGAGCGCTCCTCCTGGAGAGCTGGTCAGATGCATGCAAGGCGACTGTTCCCAGACCGCGCGCCCGCCGAGAAGGCACGCGCAGCCTGGGTCGCCGCGCCGGGCCCGCACCGGTCCGGTGCGGGCCCGGCGCGGTGCGGCCCGGCGCCTCAGTCGAGCGCGTCGCCGACGAGAGCGAGGTCCTGGATGGCCGCGAGACCGTACAGCGCCGTGGAGTTGGTGCTGATCCAGGTGGCGTCGGACCCGGGATTGAGCACGGCGGGGCCGTTGATCTTCGTGGTCGCCCAGGGGGTGCTCGCGTCCGGGTAGCCGTCGCCCGTGCTGAACTTGGTCCAGGCCCGGGTGGCGAGTGCGGCCTCGCCGGTGAGGCTCGCCGCGTACGCGTCCAGGCGGGAGTGGCCCTGGACCAGACTTGCCTTGAAACTCGTGCCGTAGCGGGCCTTCTGCTCGGCGGGGAAGGCGTTGTAGTAGCGGCAGTAGTCCAGCCAGGCGGCCCGGAACCCGGGGATGTCGCTCTCACCGAGGGCGCCGATCAGCTCGGCGGCCAGTTCGGGCAGGCCGAAGCTGGCGGAGAGGTGGGAGACGGCGACGACCGGGGCGGTCTGGATGGCGAAGGCGCCCGTGTCGAGGTCGTACAGACCACTGCCCTGGACGAAGCCGTTGGGCTGTGCGGCGATGGTCGAGGCGCTGGCCAGCAGCTTCTTCTTCGCCGTGCGCCACTTGGGGCCGCGCCGCTCCCACTCGGTCCACCAGGCCCAGCCGAGCCCGCTCCAGTCGGTGCCGAAGCCGATGGACAGGGCGTGGCGGTCCCTGGGGGTGTAGCCGTCGGTGCGGACCTTGCGGTTGGGATCGTGTGCGCCCGCCTTGGCGATGCTGACCTGGATCACGCCGGTGTCGACGTCGATCGTGCCGCCTCGGGTGTCCACGGTGAGCGCGGTGTCCGCCTTCGTGGGCGTGCCCGCACTCAGGGTGTAGTTCTCGGCGGGCTCGGCGGTGGCGCCGACCGCGTGGGCGGTCCATTTCAGGGTGCCGTCGGGCCAGTAGGCGGTGGGCCAGGACTGGACGGGGACCGCGGTGCCGTTGCCGGCGGTGAGGGCGAAGGTCTGGTCGGCGCGGAGCGTGCCCTTGGGCCAGGCCACGCCGAAGGTGGTGCCGGGGGCCTCGGCCGGGGTGCCGCCCTCCAGCCAGGTGAGCTTCACGGGGTCGGCGGGGGCTTGGGCCGGCGCCGCCGCGGCCGGGTCGGCGGCGAGTGCCCAGGAGAGCTGGGTCGCCACGACTGTCGCGGCTGCCGCCTTGAGAGCGTCTCTGCGCGATATCTCAGGCACCCTGACCACCCTGGAGCCGCCAGACGCGGAAGTCGGTGATGTGGAAGTGACTCCAGGTGGTGCGGAAGGCGAACCAGCCGCTGGTGTACGGGTCTTCGTCGATGTAGTCGAAGACCAGTCGGCCGTTGTCCCAGTACTGGATGTGGTTGCCGTCGGAGACGATCCGGATGCGGTTGGGCTCGTTCGCGGTGAGCAGCGGCGAGGTGTAGTCGTAGATCAGCGGCCGGGAGCCCGCCGTGCCGACGTAACGGCGAAGGCGGGTGGTGGTGTTGGAGTTCGCGCCGAGGCCCGCGTAGTACGTGGTGAGCTCGTCGTAGTCGGCGAGGGCTCCGCTGCGGGTGGTGGCGAACAGGTTCTGCGGGGACCGCGGGTCGCGGGCGTTCCAGAAGGAGTTCAGGTCGCTGACCCGGTCGTTGGCACCGCCCGCCGAGACGGGGGTCGCCGTGAAGTCGATCTCGTAGCGGCCCGAGAAGGGCCGCTTGAACCAGACAGAGGCCCCGGCGGGCACGTCGACGTCGAGTACGCCGTGCTTCGCCGTGACGCTGCCGCCCTGCTCCAGCTCGGCCGACCACTGGCCGGTGCCGTGCCGGAAGTCGTCGCGGGCCAGCAACTGGCTGTGGCAGTAAGGCCCTTGATGGTTCGGCGCGGCGGCGGCATCGGTGGGCAGTGCGGTGGCGACCGCGGCGGCGAGGCTCACCACAACGGTGGCCCAGGTCAAGCGCATCGGAAGATCCCTTTCTGTGGACGGACGGAAGCGTACGGAAACAAACCCTTCCCACCGGGAAATGCCACAGAAGTGAAAAGAAGCGTTCATGATCAAGCGGATCCAGCCCCGGATCCCACATCTTGGGACTGGGTGTGACCTGCTGTTTCAGCTTTGTGATCATCGATTGTCGATCTTCGTGCGGAGCCCTTCGGGAGGGCAAGCTCGGGCTGCCCCTCCCTCGAACTCCCTCCTCCACTCACAGGAGTTGACCGCATGTCGTTCGACAGCCCGCTCTCCCGCCGTACCGTCCTCGCCTCGGCAGCCGGACTCGCCCTGGCCCTCGCCACTCCCGTCACCGCCTCGGCCGCGAGCTTCGGCTACACGGACGACGGGACCCACTACGTCGTCGACACCGGAGCCGGTCTGGTCTTCAAGGTCGACCACGGCAACGGCGACCTCTCGTCCTTCGTCTACAAGGGCACCGAGTACCAGGGCTACGACGGCAAGAACTCCCACATCGAGAGCGGCCTCGGCACCTCGACGGTGACGGTCTCCACCCCTGCCACCGGAGTCGTCCTCATCAAGGTCGTCCATGGCACCCTGATCCACTACTACGCGGCGCGCAGCGGCGAGAACAACATCTACCTCTTCACCTACAAGGCCGACACCTCCGTCACCGCCAGTCGCTACATCGCACGCCTCAAGCCCGGCATCTTCCCGACCACCTACCCGGACACCTGGTCCAACTCCGACACCGTCATCGAGTCCGCCGACGTTTTCGCGAAGGCCGACGGCACCACCAGGTCCAAGCACTTCTCCGACCTGCGGACCATCGACTACGACTACTTCGGCTTCAGTGCCTCCGCCGCCTCGATCTGGGTCGTACGCTCCAACAAGGAGAAGGACTCCGGCGGGCCCTTCATCCGTCAACTCCTGCGCCACGGAAACGAGTCAGGAGCCGGGCTCTACGAGCACCTCTACTACGCCGAAGGCCAGACGGAGGCCGAGCGCTTCGGTCTGCACGGCCCGTACGTCCTCGCCTTCACCGACGGGTCCGCGCCGACGACCGCCGTGTCCGGCCGCGACAACACCGCCTGGGTGGACGCCCTCGGCCTGACCGGCTGGACCGGCGCGAGCGGGCGCGGACGGATCGTCGGCAACGGCCTGGCGGGACGGGACACTTCATCCCCCTATGTGGTGGGTGTGTCCAACGCCGTGGCGCAGTACTGGGGGAAGGCCGACGCGAGCACCGGCAAGTACGCGGTCAGCGGCATCCTTCCCGGCACCTACACCCTCACCGTCTACAAGGGCGAACTCGCCGTGCACACCCAGGACGTCACGGTCACCGCCGGCGCCGCCACCAGCGTGCACACCATCACCATCACCGGCGATCCCACCGCCGACACCGCCATCTGGCGCATCGGCGACTGGAACGGCACCCCGGCCGGCTTGAAGAACGCCTCCCTCGTCACCCACGCCCACCCCTCCGACTCCCGGGCCGCCGCCTGGACCGCCGGCACCTACGTCATCGGCACCTCGACGGCCTCGGCCTGGCCCGCCTACCAGTTCAAGGAGATCAACCAGGGCCTGCTGGTCTCCTTCACCCTCACCGCGGCGCAGGCGGCAGCCGACCGCACCCTGCGCATCGGCGTCACCACGGCCAAGGCGAACGGCCGCCCTCAGATCACCGTCAACGACACCTGGACCTCCACCATCCCGGCTGCCGCCACCGAGCCCTCCACCCGCACCCTGACCGTGGGCAGCTACCGAGGCAACAACCACACCTACACGTACGTCATCCCCGCCGCCCAGTTGCGGACCGGCACCAACACACTGCGGATCGACGCCGCCAGCGGCTCGGCGGGCGGTGGGGGCTACCTCAGCCCCAGCTACGCCTTCGACGCCCTGGACCTGCTCTGACTGTCGCGTAGGCGGGAACCTGACAGCGCTGAGGGAAACGAACCGTCGTAGACACGGGCTGGGGGCAGCGGGCTGTGCACGACGAGATCCGGGTAGCCCTCGATGTCCCGGTGATACGGGACGCCGTAGCGGATGCGATGGGCGTTGGCCGTCAGCGCGCTGAACCGGAGGAGCCCCGCGGCAGGCTCCGGTCGTCGAGCGTGGCCGGGTGCCGTCCGGCGGCGCCCGGCCGGACCGGTGCGGCCCTGCCCAGGATCGTGCACAGGAGCGGGTGTTGCGCAACTGCGGTGGGGCGAGTTCGGCCTGGGCGGGCCGGTACAGGAAGTGGCACCACGGCCACAGCGGCGGCAGCGGGTCTCCAGGCGGGCGGGACGGGGCTGATACGTATCAGAGGCCAAATCAGGCGTGCAGGACGTGCTGGGTAGGTCTGACCAGCCCCGACTCGTAGGCGAAGACCACCGCCTGCACCCGCCCGCGGGCGCCGATCTTCGTGAGGATGCTGCTGACGTGGGACTTCACGGTGGTCGGAGCGATGGAGAGACGGTCGGCGATCTCGGAGTTGGAGTCGCCGGAGGCGACCGCGGTGAGGACGTCACGCTCGCGTCCGGTGAGGGTGTCCAGCCGGTTGCCCGGCGGGTGGCTCTCCAGGGCACGCTGGTTGCGGACCGCGTCGATGAGGGCGCGGGTCAGTCCGGGGGAGACGACGACGTCACCGGCGGCCACGACCCGGACGGCCGCGACCAGTTCGTCGGCGGTGGCGCCCTCGGGCAGATGCCCGGCGGCTCCGGCGCGCAGGGCGCCGTAGGGGTAGGTGTCGGTGTCCGTGGTGAGGAGCAGGACGTGCGGGGCGGGCCCGTCGGGGACCTGGGCGAGACGGCGGACGGTCTCGACGGTGTCCGGTTCGGCGCTGCGGCCGTCCAGCAGGACGACGTCCGGCCGCAACAGGGCGCTCAGCCGGATCGCCTGCGACCCGTGCGACGCCTCGCCGACGACGGTCAGGTCGGGCTGGGACTCCAGGAGCATACGGAGGCCGACACGCTGAAGTGCCTGGCCGGTGGCGATGAGGACGCTGGTCATGGCGCGTGCTCCATCCTCGTCCAGCGGCAAATCTGCTGAACGAAACGGTTTCGTTCTCGTGGGAATCAGAGTAACTCCGCGGGTATCGAAACGGGAGCGTATCGATTGTGGGGTGGGTCACATTCCGCTTGTGTTTGGCTTCTCAGGGAGCCGTCGTCGCTGGTGAGGAGGGTGGCCGGGAGGTGCCGGCGACCGTCGGGGGCGGGGTGGTCTCCGGCAGCCGGGTCTCGCCGCCGGGTGGAATCGCGGTCACGATCATGACGGCGGCGACAGCCGCGGCGGCGATCAGGACCAGCGCGATCAGGAGCCGGGAGTGCGGGTCGCGGGCGGGCCCTCCGGTCGGACCCGTCGGTTCGGGTGCCGAGGCCAGCGGAGCCAGATACGCTGCGATCTCGTCCGCGCCGGGCCGCAGCGCCGGATCCTTGTGGAGGAGCCGGCGCAGCAACGGCGTCAACGGGCAGTCCACGCCCGGTAGTTCGGGCTCCTCGTAGACCACCGCCAGCAGTGTCGCCGGCATCGAGGGGCGGGCGAAGGGGGAGCGGCCGGTCAGGGCCGTGCAGAGGGTGGCGCCCAGGGACCACCAGTCCGAGGCCGGACCAGGATCGGCCCCCGTGGTTCGTTCCGGGGGCATGTACTCCGGGGAGCCGATCAGCGCGCCGTCCCTGGTCAGCCCCTGGGTGTCCTGGAGGGCGGCGATCCCGAAGTCGGTGAGCACGACCCGGTTTCCGGGGCCGAGCAGGACGTTGCCCGGCTTGACGTCACGGTGCAGCACCCCGGCGGCATGTACCCGGCGCAGCGCCTGGGTGAGCGCCAGTCCGACACGGGCCGTCTCGCGTACGCCCAGCGGACCCCGGTCGGTGACGGTCCGCTCCAGCGAGGGGGCCTCGATCAGCTCCATCACGATCCAGAGCCGGTCGTCTTCCTCGGCCACGTCGTAGACGCGGACCACGCCCGGATGGTCGATACGCGCACCGGCCCGCGCCTCACGCAGCGCGCGCTCGCGGCGGGTCCGCTCGTCGGGGTCCGTGCCCGGCCCCTCCAGGTACAACTCCTTGACCGCGACCGGGCGTTCCAGCACCTCGTCGCATGCGCGCCACACCCGCCCCATGCCGCCCTGCCCGACCCTTTCCGTCAGGCGGTAGCGGCCTCCTATCCGCATGCGTGTTCACCTCCCCGCCCGCTTCCATGACAACACGGCCGACCCTGTCCGCGGCAGGGGGCAACCCGTTCGCGAGCAGCGGCGACACACCAGTGAAATCCCGCCCCCACGAAGGGAGTTCACTCCATGCGCACCCGTATCGTGCGTTTCGTCACCGTCCTCGCCGCCCTGCTCGCGGTGCTCGCCGCACCCGCCGTCACGGCGACCCCGGCGCAGGCGGCGGACAACTGGAACCCGCCCGCGAACCTCGTGCAGCCCCTGGGCGAGGTGTGGAACCACGTCGAGTCGACCTACCCCGACCTCTACGGCTTCCGCAACTACGGCTGGGACCAGGTCATGGCCAACAAGGGAAGCGTCAACTACTGCGTCCGCTGGGAGTCGGACGCCCCGGTCAGCGCCGCTCTCCGGGACCAGGTCCACGCGGCGCTGAAGAAGCAGTTCGGCAAGTGGATGGCGGCCATGCTCGACAACGGCACCGGCACCAACGCCTGGCCCTACACCACGGTGCCGGTCAACATCGTCGGCTGGGCGGTGAAGAACCGCTCGACCCTGCAGTGGACCGACAACTCGGTCGACATCTACGCCGGAAACCTGGACGACGGCGGTGCCCCGCAGTGTGCCCCCGACTGCGGCCGCTTCTTCCATCAGGACGGCAACTACTCGAAGTGTCCCGGCGGTGTGGCCCGCCACTACGACCAGTCGCTCTGGCTGACCAAGGGCTTCCAGGGCGGTGCCGGGGGTGACTGGGGCCAGCGTGTCGGCCAGGAGTACTTCACCGGCGCCCTGGCCCAGGAGAACATCCATATCTATCTCCACGAGGTCGGCCACACCTTCGGCCTCGACGACTTCTACGACTGGACCCCGACCGGCCAGTGCTGCTTCCTGATGAAGGCGGGCAGCGCGGCCCAGATCACCGAGTTCGACAAGTGGATGCTGCGCGACTTCTGGCGCCACCTGAAGAGCCGGTACGGCTACTGAAGGCGCGGGCGGTCGGGGCCCTCGGCCGCCCCTTCCGTGCCCGATCCGGTGCGAACCATTGACGTGGCGGGTTCCGGCTCGCGGACCTACGGCGCGGGCCGGATCACCTACGTCGGCACGGTCCCGGAGCCCGCCTTCGTGCGGGCGCTGTTCGAGTGGGCCGCGCCCGCGGAGTGGCGTCCCGCGCACCCGAGTGTCACCGCCACCTCGGCCACCGCACCGGACGGCCGCCGGGTGCGCTTCCGGCACAACTGGTCGTGGGCCGAGGCGACGATGCCACTGCCGGCGCCGGTCCGGGACGTACTGACGGACGCGGTGTACGGGGACGAGGTGACTCTCGGCCCCGTGGGACGTGAAGGTGCTCCGCTAGCTCTTCGCGACCAGGTTCTGGGTGCCCAGCACCGAGAGCAGCCGCAGCTTCTCGGCGGCCTCGGTGCCGGGCTCGGCCGAGTAGACCAGGATGTGAAGGTCGTTCTCCTCCACCCGGAGAAGGTCGCAGTCGAGGGTGATCGTGCCCACCTGCGGGTGCTCGACCGTCTTGTGGGAGGCGGCGAGACGGCCCACCACCCCCGCGTCCCACAGCTCGGCGAACCGCGCGCTCTTCGCGCGCAACTCGGCGATGAGGTGGGGCAGTTGACGGTCGGCGGGATAGCGGGCCGCGGTCGCGCGCAGTTCGGCGACCATGCCGGCCTCGAAAACCCGCCGTTCCTCCGGTGTGTGCCGCACCCGGCTCGGCATGCCCGTGAAGTTGCGCCACACAGTGTTGCGTTCGAAGCCGTGCAGGGCGGACGGGTCACCCATCAGCGCCGCGTACATCGGGTTGGCCAGCAGCAGCGTCATGGCCGCGTCGGAGACCGCGACGGGAGTGTCGACCAGCCGGTCAAGGAGCCGCTGCACGCTGGGCGTGATGTGGCCGGGCACTACGTCGGGGCCCGGCGGTACCAGCCCCGCCAGCCCGAAGAGGTACGTCCGCTCGTCCCCCGACAGCCGCAGTGCCCGGGCCAGCGCCTCGACGACCTGAGCGGACGGGTTGGCCGCCCGCCCCTGTTCGAGACGCGTGACGTAGTCGACCGAGATGCCGGCCAGCAGGGCCAGTTCCTCACGCCGCAGCCCCGCCGCGCGGCGCTGACCGCCGGTGGGCAGTCCGGCCGCGTCCGGGCGGACCCGGTCCCGCCAGCGCCGCAGCGCCTGTCCCAGTTCTGTCGCCGCCATGCCCCTCAGTGAACACCGTCGGGCGTCGATGTGCCTGGTACCGCCAGTCCCAGGAAGAAGGGTCTCCTGGCTGTCCCCGCCGCGGCGCAGCAACCTGGACGGCATGACGACAACACTCATCACCGGAGCGAACAAGGGCATCGGCTTCGAGACCGCCCGCCGACTCATCGCCGCAGGTCACACCGTCTACGTGGGTGCCCGTGACGTCCAGCGCGGCCGACGCGCCGCCGACGAACTCGGCGCCCGGTTCGTCCAGCTCGACGTCACCGACGACGCCTCCGTGGAGGCCGCCGCCAAGGCAGTCGAGGCCGACGGCGGCCTGGACGTCCTGATCAACAACGCGGGCATCGAGACCAGGACGGAGGACAACAGTGTGCCGGTGGCCGCGACCGTGACCGCCGACCAGATGCGCAACACCTTCGAGACGAACGTCTTCGGTGTGGTCCGCGTCCTGCACGCCTTCGTGCCGCTGCTCCAGCGCTCGACCGCGCCCGTCGTGGTCAACGTCAGCAGCGGCCTGGGCTCACTCACCCACCTCTCCGACCCCGACCACCCCGCGCACTTCTACCCGGGCATCGCCTACCCGACGTCCAAGACGGCGCTCAACATGCTCACCGTGCAGTACGCGAAGGCATTCCCGGCCATGCGGATCAACTCCGTGGAACCCGGCTTCACCAAGACCGACCTCAACGGCAACACGGGCACACAGACCGTCGCGGAGGGCGCCGAGATCATCGTCCGCATGGCGCAGGTCGCCGCGGACGGCCCGACCGGCGGCTACTTCGACGTCAACGGGCCGTTGCCGTGGTGACGCAGAGCTGAACTCAGCCCTTGCGGGTGTTGATCTCCTCGGTGAGGGCGGGGACGACGTCGAAGAGGTCGCCGACGACGCCGTGGTGCTGGATCGCGCCGGAGATGCCGTGGGCGATGTACAGCTGCGGCGACATGCTCTTGCCGGTCTGGCCGACCTGGTTGGTGTGCGGGTATCAGCCCGCGTCCACCGCGGCCCGGGAGGCAGGACGCCCGGTAGACTCGCGCGGGGTGCGGCCGGTGACCTTGGTGCCGGTGGCCGGCGCGGAGAAGGTCACACTCAGCTCCGACACGTCACTGGCAGCCGGGGCGGCCTCCACGGCGGCGGAGTTGCTGGTGACAAAACGTCAGCGCCCGCTGCGCCGCAGCCGCACGCGGTACGAGTAGTGCTCGGGTAGGAAGTGACTGACGGCCAGCTCCACGAGCTGTCCGGCGGCCGACTCGTAGGCCCGGTCGATGCGCAGCAGTGCACGTCCCGGTTCGCAGCCGAGGTGTCCGGCGATCTCGGCGCTTGCCGCCGCGACCGTGATGCTCTGCTCGGCCTCGGCGATCGGCTCGGGAAGCCGTTCGTCGAGCAGGCCGATGACGGTGGTGGCTCCTGCGGCGCCCGGCTTCGCCAGTTCAGGGACCGGCTCCAGCAGCCGGCCGACCTCCGGCGGCAGGAAGACGCAGGTGTGGCAGAACGCGGTGTCCTCGTGCAGCCGTAGAAACGCCATCATGTGCACCCGGTCGGTGTGCAGGCCGAGGCGGCCCGCCGCGTCGACGTCCACCCGTCGGTGCAGGGGAGTGACGACGTCCATGCGGGTGTCGAGGGACAGCCCCATCAGGTCGTCCACCGAGCCGAACTGGCGCAGGTACTGCTCCTCACGCGGAGTGGCGAAGGTGCCCCGGCCCGGGACCCGGTGCACCAGGCCCTCGGCGACCAGGTCCTGGAAGGCCCGCCGTACGGTCTGCCGGCTGATCCCGAACCGTTGGGCCAGCTCGGCCTCCGTGGGCAGCCGGACGCCCTCCGGGAAGTCCTGGCGCAGGATGGCCGTCCGCAGCTCCCGGGCGAGCCGCAGATAGATGCTGTCCCGCTGGCTCTGCTCAACCATCGAGACCACCCCGCGCCGCCAACTGCACCGCGTCGCTGTGACCTCCGTAAATCCGCACATCGTCGGAGAGGATGTCCAGGACGCTCATGGCTCGTGTCTCCGTTCGGGAGTGGGGGCGGGGGCGGGTGCTCAGACGACCGAGTCGGCGCGCAGCGCCGCGATGTCGTCGCCGGTGCGGCCGAGTTCGGTGAGGATCGCCTCCGTGTGTTCGCCCACTGCCGGGACGGGGTCCATGCGCGCGGGCAGCCCCGCGAGGTCGGCCGGCGGCAGCAGCGCCTCCACCGTGGCCCCGCCGGGGACGGCCACTTCGTGCCAGCGGCCGCGGGCGGCCAGGACCGGGTGGTCGAGGAATGCGGCGACGTCGTTGACCCCGGCGCAGGCGATGCCGATGTCCTCCAGGTCCTCGAGAACGCTGACGGCGTCGGAGCGCGCGATCCGCTCGGCCACGATCGCGTTGAGCTCCTCGCGGTGGGCGACCCGGTCCGAGCCAGTTGCGAAGCGGGGGTCCTCTGCCAGTCGGGGGCGGCCCAGGAAAGTGGAGCAGAGGACCAGCCACTCGCGTTGGTTCTGGATGGAGAAGAGCACGTCCTTGCCGTCCGCGGCCGTGAAGGCGCCGTACGGGGCGATGGTGGCGTGCTGGGTGCCCAGGCGCGGCGGCTGACTGCCCCCGTAGCGCGTGTAATTGGCCGGCTGGCTCATCCACTCGGCCAGTGCCTCGAAGAGCGACACCTCCACCGGGTGAGCCGTGCCGGTGGTGGCGCGCACGTACAGGGCGGTCAAGATGCCGCTGTAGGCGTACATCCCCGCCGCGATGTCCGCGACGGAGATCCCCACGCGCGCGGTCTCCTCGGCGGTCCCGGTCAGCGACACCAGGCCCGTCTGGCACTGCACCAGCAGGTCGTACGACTTGCGATCGGCCCACGGCCCGTCCGTGCCGTATCCGGAGATCGTGCAGGGGATCAGCCGCGGCCACCGTGCGGGGAGGACGTCCACGCCCAGCCCGAGCCGGTCGGCCGCGCCCGGCGCCAGGTTCTGGACGAACACGTCGGCACCGTCGAGGAGTTGACGCAGGATCTCAAGGCCTCGCGGGGCCTTCAGGTCCAGCGTGAGTGATTCCTTCGACCGGTTGAGCCACACGAAGTAGCTGGAGTGGCCGTGCACGGTCGTGTCGTAGCGCCGGGCGAAGTCACCGTCGCCCGGTCGTTCCACCTTGATCACCCTGGCGCCGAGGTCGGCGAGCTGGCGGGTGGCGTAGGGCGCGGCCACGGCCTGCTCGAGGCTGACCACCGTGACCCCGGACAGGGGAAGCTGAGGCACGCTCATGCGGCCCTTTGTACGGCCAAATCCGAGAGGGTGTCAACGATCGCCGTAGCCCCGCCACCTGTGCTCTTCACCACCTCATGGCTGTCCGGCAGGTCACCTCACCGCCGGGGCGAGAGCTTTGTACGGCCCTTCGGAAGGGCCGCCATATCAGTTCTGACGGTCCGGATGGCACAGCACCAGAACCGCGCGGGCGACCAGCTCTCCGGCCCCGCCCAGCTCCTGGCGGTAGCGGTCCGTGATGTCCCGTACGGTCTCCACGAAGCCGGGGTCGACGGCGCGGGCCCGGGCCGGGGCGGGGAGTTCCTGAGCCATCTCCCGTCGGCGCGCGAGCAGCGCGATGATCTCCTCGTCGAGACGCTCTATCCGAGTGAGTGACATGTCTTCCCCCGGGGCGGTGGCGGTGGCCTGGTTCGTCATGACGCTGGATCTCCGTTCCTCGGCCGCGAAACACGGCGCGTTCCGGCACAGCTGGTCCTCCAACACCTTGCCCGTCGCGCTTGGCGGCAATTCCTCCCGGAACCCGACGGTCCGGCGGCACGCGCCACCGCCGGGTGCTCAAGGGGGAGCCTTCGTTCTCGGCCGGGGGTGTGGAGGCCGCCGTTGACGAACACCCGAAGGGGCCCCTGATCGACGCCACGGTCAGCGGGGAGGAACCGGCGGCCGCCAAAGGCCGCCCGTGGTGATGGCCGGGGGTGAACCCGGCTCCGCCGCGACTTCGGCGTCGACCCCGACGGCCCGGCCCGTGTCATCACGCGCGGCAGCGGCCTCGCCAGACGGCACCCCGGAGCGCCGACACGGCCGCCGAAGCGGTGCTCACCCCGACGAACGGCGTCCTGTCACCCCTGACTCAAGCCGGTGCGCGAAGTGACTCCAACGCCCGGACGAGAGGCGCGAGTTCGGGGTTCTTCACAGCCTCGTCGAGGGCCTCGCGCAGGGCCTTCTCGTTGGTGGGGCGGGCCTCTTCGAGGAGGGTGCGGCCGGCGTCGGTGACATCGGTGTAGATGCCGCGGCGGTCGGTGGGACACAGATAGCGGGAGAGCAGCCCGCGGTCCTCCAGGCGCGTCACCAGACGTGTGGTGGCGCTCTGGCTCAGCACGACCGCGTCGGCGACCTGCTTCATCTGCAGATGCCCGCCCTCCCCGTCATGCTGCCGTCCCAGCACGTCGAGCAGTGAGTACTCCCGCACACTGAGGTCGTGCCCGGCCTGCAGGGCCCTCTCGACATGGGCCTCGATCCGGCCGTGCAACAAAGAGAGCGCGCACCACCCCTGAGCGAGGGCGGTCATCGCGGGGTCTGTGGCGGTCATGGGGCCTGCTTTCCTCCGTCCCGATACGGGTACGTCCAGGATATTGCATCTCTGAAACTTCCAGCGTCTGCTTCTATAGAGCGCCCGCAAGTACCCGCCCCGCAAGCAGAGAGCGACGCCCATGACCGCCCGGCCCACCACCACGACCCTCTGGCGCCCGACCGGCCCCAAGGAGCTGGACCTGGTCCGGGAGCTCGCCTGGCGTGCCTGGCCGCCGAGGCTGCCCGATCAGCCGATCTTCTACCCGGTGCTCAACGAGGACTACGCGATCAGGATCGCCCGCGACTGGAACGTCAAGCACGAGGGCGCCGGTTTCGTGACCCGCTTCGAGGTCGAGTCTGACTTCGTCAGCCGCTGTCCCGTCCAGCAGGCGGGCGGCCGTACGATCCTCGAACTGTGGGTGCCGGCCGAGGAGCTCGACGAGTTCAACGCGCACATCGTCGGCGAGATCGAGGTCGTGCACGAGTTCCGCTGACCGTGTCGCCCCGGCGCTACGGTCGCGCCAACTGCCGCATCACCAAAGCCAGTTGGGCCCGCAGCCGACCCTGAGGCGTACGCAGCGGCCAGCCCAGCAGATGCTCGGCGTGGGACAACCGGTCCTGCAGCGTGGAGTGGTGGACGTTGATCTCGGCGGCGGCCGCCCGCAGGCTAGCCGTCGAGACCACGGCGTGCAGGGCGGTGAGCAGCCATGGCGTGGTCGCCGCCGCCACCTCCAACTGCTGGACGTCCGGCGGCGGTTCGGCACCGGGTACGACGAGTTCGGCCAGCAGCGCGACACCGCCCAGCTCCTCGGCGTGCACGACTGCGGGCCCGGGGTCCTGAGCCGTTCCGTCCGCCGTGAACCGCAGCGCGGTGCGGGCGTCGGCCCAGGACCGCGGCAGGTCGAGCACGGGCACGGCGGGGCCCACCCCGACCCGCCCGGCGGGCAGCTCGGCGGCGGGGTGGTCGGGCACGATCCGGGGCCGCCCGTCGAGCCGGGCCAGCACACGCGCGGACGCTGCCGGGTCCAGCCCGAGCCCACGCGCCGCGTGCAGCCGGGCCGTCTCCGGAGCCGTGGCGTCCAGCACGGTCTCGACCAGCGCGGGATCGTCGACGGCAGCACGTCCGCGCGTACGGTCCAGAACGAGCCGTACGGCCCCCGCGGCCCGCTCCAGAATCACCGCGTCGACCACACTCGGCACCGCCGCGTCCTGCTCCAGCCACAGAGCCGCGGCCCCGCCGGGCGCGAGCGCGGCGGACGGCCAGCCGGGATCCGGGGCTGCCGAGGAGTCCCGACGGGTTCCATCCGCCTCGACCCGAACCCGAACCCGCCGCTCGACATCGATCAGCCGCGCAGGCACCCCGGCCAGCACGGCGGCCCCCCGCACGAGAGCTTCCAACCCCGCGCGGGACTCCGACAGCCGATCGAAGTAGGCGATCACCCGGACGGCGGCACCCGCATCCGGATCGAGAGCGGTAAGACGCCCGGCCAGCTCTTTCATAGGCCCATGGTGAGGCATGGGACCACGGAAGCGCCCCTAAAGGGGCGCGGGGAACTGCGCGAGAAACCACGATGGCGCAGCAGACGGCAGGCGACCCGACGTGGCACCCCGCACGCCGTCTAACTCCCCAGCAACCTACGAAGCCACGCCAGATGAGCCCCCCGCGCCGCCTGCGACAACGCGGCCTGCGGAGCGAACCCGTCGAACCCGTGGAACCCACCAGGCCACACATGCAGCTCGGCAACCCCACCGGCCTGCCAGATCCGCGACGCGTACGCCACGACTTCGTCCCGGAACGTCTCCGCGGACCCCACGTCGAGAAACGCGGGCGGCAACCCGGAGAGATCCTCCGCCCGAGCCGCCGCCGCGTACGCCGGAACATCCGGCCCACCCCGCAGCTCACCCAGCAACGCCGTCCACCCTGTCTCGTTGGCCGTACGGTCCCAGACCCCCAGCCCTGCCATCTGATAGGTCGACGGGCTGTCGTTGCGGTCGTCGAGCATCGGGCACATCAGCAGCTGTCCGATCGCCCGCGGCCCCTTGCGGTCCCGGGCCAGCAGCGCAAGCGCCGCCGACAGCCCGCCCCCCGCGCTCGCGCCCGCGATGACGATCCGCTCCGGGTCACCGCCGATCTCCTCGGCGTGCTCCGCGGTCCACACGAACCCGGCGTACACGTCCTCGACCGGCGCCGGATGCGGGTGCTCGGGCGCCAGCCGGTACTCCACCGACACCACGACCGCGTCCAGCTCCTTCGCCCAGGCCAGCGGAGCGTCCACCCCGACCCGGTTGTTGCCGAGGACCATGCCGCCGCCGTGGACGTGGTAGATCACCGGACGCCCGATCCCCGGGGCGGCGGGAGCGGCGGGACGGCAGATCAGCAGCGAGATCTCCGGGGCGCCCTCGGGCCCTGGCACCGACCGGTCCTCCACCTCGAAGAACCCGCCGAGGCTGAGGTCCATGTCGGCCAGCATCTGGATGCCCGGTCCCTGGCGGACGAGGTCGATGTCGTCCAGGGTCATGCCCGGCGAGATCATCTCCTTGATCACGTCGAGGGCGGCGGCGAGTTCGGGATCGAACGGGGGCGGCACATGCGTCATGGCTTCTCCTCACGCGGGGCGCGGCGGCTCGTGGCGTCATGATCGGGGCAACGGCGTCCGTCCGGGGCGCCGCCGTACGGCGGAAGCTGCCCGCCGTACGGCGGGTGACGGCCGGCGGCAATCAGCCATGTCCGGCATGACCTGCGGGTCCTTGCCATCGCATGACCTGTTGTTCACCTTCCGTAGGTGGAAGGCATTCCCGGTTGTGACAACGCTGTCGATGCCCCCCCCATGTATCAGGAGAACCAGTGAACGTCTCTCTCACCGTCTGGCTGCTGACCATCGCCGCCCTGTGCGCGCTGGTCGGCGCCGACTTCTTCATCGGCCGCAAACCCCACGACGTGTCGGTCAGGGAAGCCGGCATCTGGACCGTCGTCTGGGTCGTCCTTGCCTGTCTGTTCGGGCTCGCGCTGTTGGTGTTCGGCGGTGCGAAACCCACGGGTGAGTTCTTCGCGGGATACATCACGGAGAAGTCCCTGAGCGTGGACAACCTCTTCGTCTTCGTCCTGATCATGGGGAAGTTCGCGGTGCCCTCCCAGTACCAGCAGCGGGTGCTGATGGTCGGCGTGATCATGGCGCTCGTGCTGCGCGCCGGGTTCATCGCGGCCGGAGCGGCGATCATCTCCGCGTTCTCCTGGGTGTTCTACATCTTCGGCGCCTTCCTGATCTGGACGGCGTGGAAGCTCGTGCAGGACGCCCGCAAGGGTGGGCATGAGGAGGAGTACGAGGAGAACAAGCTGCTGAAGATGGTGGAGAAGCGTTTCGGCGTGGCCGACCGGTACCACGGCACGAAGCTGTGGATCGAGGAGAACGGCAAGCGGGTCATGACCCCGATGCTGGTCGTGATGCTCGCCATCGGTTCCACCGACGTGCTCTTCGCGCTGGACTCCATCCCCGCCATCTACGGCCTCACCCAGGACCCGTACATCGTCTTCACGGCCAACGCCTTCGCCCTGATGGGCCTGCGGCAGCTGTACTTCCTCATCGGCGGTCTGCTGAAGAAGCTGGTCCACCTCAGCTACGGCCTGTCGATCATCCTGGGCTTCATCGGCGTCAAGCTGGTGCTGCACGCCCTGCACGAGTCCGGGGTCCACGTCCCCGAGATCAGCATCCCCTTCTCCCTCGGCTTCATCGTCCTCGTCCTGACGATCACCACGCTGACCAGCCTGCGGGCCTCGAAGAAGCAGGAGCGGGCGGAAGTGAGCCAGGTGTCCTGAAAGGCGTTGGCAGCGGCCGTACTTGACTTCGAGAGCACTTCAAGTTCTAGCGTCGTCACGACGGTCAGGGTCCCGTGAACGGAGACGGACATGCGCGTGGGCGTGCACATCAACCGGTTCGACCATCCCGCGGGCGGTCCCGCTCTCGGGGCCGAGCTCGCCGCCGCGGGCGCAGCGGCGGAGGCGGCCGGGGTGAGCTGGCTGTCGGTGATGGACCACTACTTCCAGATGGAGTTCAACGGCGGCGCCGAAGACCCCATGCTGGAGGCCTACAGCACGCTGAGCTTCCTCGCCGCCCACACCGAGACGGTCCAGCTGGGCGCGCTGGTGACCGGGGTGACGTACCGCCACCCGGGACTGCTCGCCAAGATCGCGACCACGCTCGACGTGCTCTCCGGCGGCCGGGCCACTTTGGGCATCGGAGCCGCCTGGTACGACCGGGAGCACGAAGGGCTCGGCGTGCCCTTCCCGCCGCTCGCGGAGCGCTTCGAGCGGCTGGAGGAGGCCCTGCGGATCTGCCTCCAGATGTGGGACCCGGCGGAGAACGGTCCCTTCGAGGGCACGCACTACCGGCTCGCCGAGACCCTGTGCGTACCGGCCCCGGTCAGCAGCCCGCGCCCCGAGATCATGATCGGCGGCAGTGGCGAGAAGAAGACCCTGCGCCTGGTCGCCCGCCACGGCGACGCCTGCAACCTCTTCGCCACCTCGCGGGAGGAGGTCTCGCACAAGCTCGACGTGCTGCGCGGCCACTGCGACACCGAGGGCCGGGACTACGACGAGATCCGCAAGACCATGACCTACTCGGCCGACCCGTCCGAGGAAGGCGACCTGGACGCCTTCAGCCGGGACATCACCGCCTACACCAAGCTCGGCATCGACACGGTCATCCTCGCCCCGCGCACCGGCGCCCCCGCCGCGTGGATCGAGACCTTCGCGGCACCCGCCGTGCAGCGGTGCGCGGAACTGGACTAGGCGGTTTCGTTCGGGGCTTTCGGGTGGACCGGACAACCGCCCCCAAACGAAAAGGGGCCGGAGTACAAGACCCCGACCTCCGTTCCGCGCCGCAGGATCAGGCCGCGGCGACCTCACCCGCGTTGCTGTGCAGCTGGGCCACGACCTCCGCCAGCTGCGCGGCGACCTCGGCGTCGTCCGCCGGGTGCGTCTCCGCGAACCGCACCACGGACCCCGGAATGGACAGCTTGACGTCCTCGAGCACCTTGCCGCCGGCGATGCCCACGGCCTTGCGGGTCTCGTCCTGCGCCCACACGCCGCCGAACTGACCGAACGCGGTACCGACCACGGCGACCGGCTTCCCGGCGAAGGCGCCCGCGCCGTACGGACGCGACAGCCAGTCGATGGCGTTCTTCAGCACGGCCGGGATGGTGCCGTTGTACTCGGGCGAGAAGAACAGGAAGGCGTCGGAGGCCTGCGCGGCCTCCCGCAGCTTGGCGGCGGCCGCGGGGACGTCGCCCTCCACGTCGATGTCCTCGTTGTAGAACGGGATCTCGGCCAGGCCCTCGTAGAGCACGATCTCCGCGCCCTCGGGGGCGTGCTTGACGGCCGCCTCGGCGAGCTGGCGGTTGTGCGAACCGGCGCGGAGGCTTCCGACGAGCGCGAGAATGCGAACAGACATGCGAATCTCCAAGGGGGGTGAAACATTGCCGCAATGATGCGGACCGGGGTCCGCTTAAAGTTGTACCCCCTTAACCGGACCCCGGTCCAGTTTTCTTCCCGCTGCTTTACGCTTATTTCATGTCCGCCGTCCTGCCACCCCTGCCGCCACTGCCGACCCCGCCGGATTCCAACGGGGAGCCGGAACTGCTTCAACTCGGCGCCCCCGAGGACGAGCCCTGCCTGCGCGCCGACGCCGCGCGCAACCGGGCCCGGCTCCTGGAGGCCGCCGCCCGCCTGGTCGCGGAGCACGGGGCGGCCGGGGTCACGATGGAGGCGGTGGCCGCGGCCGCCTCGGTCGGCAAGGGCACCGTCTTCCGCCGCTTCGGCGACCGCACCGGCCTGCTGACGGCGCTCCTCGACCACTCCGAGCGCAACTTCCAGGCGGCCTTCCTCAGCGGCCCCGCCCCGCTCGGTCCCGGCGCTCCGCCCGTCGACCGGCTGCGTGCCTTCGGCCGCGCCACCCTGCGTCGGTCCGTCGACGAGTTGGACCTGCAGCTGGCCGCCGAGCCGAGCCCGGACCGCCGCTTCACCCCCGCCCCCCGCCGGGTGCACCACAGCCATGTGACCCTGCTGCTGCGCCAGGCCCTCCCGGACGCGGACTGCGAACTGCTCGCCCACGCCCTCATGGGCTACCTCGACCCCGCCACCGTCCATCACCTCACCCGGAGGTGCCACATGCCGTTGGAACGCCTGGAGAAGG
The DNA here is from genome assembly GCF_040651535.1 of Streptomyces sp. NPDC048420. NCBI lineage: Bacteria > Bacillati > Actinomycetota > Actinomycetes > Kitasatosporales > Streptomycetaceae > Streptomyces > Streptomyces sp. NPDC048420. The sequence goes on along the minus strand of NZ_JBEZKG010000022.1, from coordinate 108,712 downwards.
GCTGGGACGACCTCGTGGCCCGGCTCACCTGCACCGATCCTCCACAGTGAGCCCCGGCCGCGCCCCGGTCCGCTACACCGTCACAGGTTCTGCAAAGATGACGACCGTCATGGTGCAGATACAGAACACGCCCGCGCCCGTCTCCCCGGCGACGCGCTCGGTTCCCACGAGCGCCGATGTGGCCCGCCTGGCCGGCGTCTCCCGAGCGACCGTCTCCTACGTCCTCAACAACACCAGCGCCGTCCGGATCAGCGAACCCACCCGCCGCCGCGTCCACGACGCCGCGAAGGAACTGGGGTACGTCCCGCACGCGGCCGCCCGCAGTCTGCGTGCCGGCCACAGCCGCATGGTCCTGATGCCCGCCCCGTCCATCCCGGTGGGCCCGCTCTACAGCCAGTTCATCAGCGAACTCCAGTGGGCCCTGGGCCGGTTGGACTACACCGTCGTGCAGTACGGCAGTGTCGGCCTCCGGGGCGACGAAGCCGCCCGCGCCTGGGCCGAGCTGCGCCCGGTCGCCGTCCTCGTGCCCGGCGCCGGACTCGGCCCGCAGGGCGTGTCCCTGCTCCGGCGCTCCGGAGCCCGGGCGGTGGTCACCCTCGGTCCCGAGGCGGTCGAGGGGGCCCACGCCCTGCTCATGGACCACGCGGGCGTCGGTCACAGCGCCGCCGCCCACCTCTACGCCCGCGGCCGGCGCCGCATCGGTGTCGTGGTGCCCGAGGAGGCGGGCCTGGAGGACTTCTCGCGGCCCCGCCTGGCAGGTGCGCGCCGGGCCCTGCGGGACACGGACGCCACACTCACCGAACTGCCCCTCGCCTTCGAGGAGCAGGCCGCGGTCAAGCTCGCCACCCGCTGGCGCGACCTCGACCTGGACGCCGTGTTCGCGTACAACGACGAGTACGCGATGCTGTTAATGCGCGCACTCCAGGACAAGGGTGTGCGCATCCCGGAGGACACGGCGGTGATCGGAGCCGACGACCTGCTCCTCGGCCGGCTGCTGCGGCCCCGGCTGAGCACGGTCCACATCGAGCTGCCGTCCGGCCGTGACCTCGCCGAACTGGTCGACCGCGCGGTGCGCGAGCCGGGCGCCGCGCCCGAGACGCACACCGTACTGGGCGCCACGGTGGTGCACCGCGACTCCAGCTGACGCAGGGAGGCCTGCCATGCGCACCACGGTCGGGATCATCGGCGGCGGCCCCGCCGGACTCCTCCTCGCCCGCCTGCTGCACCTCGCCGGCATCGACTGCGTGGTCCTGGAGAGCAGGACGCGCGAGTACGTCGAACACCGCCAGCGCGCGGGCATGCTGGAGCAGGGCACGGTCGACGCCCTGCGCGCGTGCGGGGCCGCCGAACGCCTGGAGGCCGAGGGCCTGGTCCACCAGGGCATCGAGCTGCGGTTCGCGGGGGAGCGGCACCACATCGACTTCCCGGCCCTCACTGGCGGCCGTACGGTCACGATCTACGCCCAGACCGAGATCGTGAAGGACCTCGTCGCCCTCCAACTCGCCGAGGGGCCACCGCTGTTGTTCGAGGCGGAGGCCCTCGCGGTGGAGAAGGCGGAGAGCGAGGCGCCCGTGGTGCGGTTCCTGCACGAGGGCCGCGAACAGACGCTGAGCTGCGAGTGGATCGCCGGCTGCGACGGCTTCCACGGCATCTCCCGGGCGGCCTTCCCGGCGGCGACCAGCCGGACGTACGAGCACGACTACCCGTACTCCTGGCTCGGGATCCTCGCCGATGTCCCGCCGTCCTGCGAGGAGTTGATCTACGCCCGCGGCGAGCGCGGCTTCGCCCTGCACAGCATGCGCTCGCCCGCCGTGTCCCGGCTCTACCTGCAGGTCCCCAACGGCACTGTCCCCGACGACTGGTCCGACGAGCGGATCTGGGACGAGCTCGCCGCCCGCTTCGCGATCGACGCCGACTGGACCCTGGCCAGAGGCCCGATCACCGCCAAGTCCGTGACGCCGATGCGCAGTTACGTCCACGAGCCGATGCGCCACGGTCGGCTCCTGCTCGCCGGTGACGCCGCGCACATAGTGCCGCCCACCGGGGCCAAGGGCCTCAACCTCGCCGTGTCGGACGTGTCCGTCCTCGCCCGGGCCCTGACCGAGTCGCACCGCACGGGATCGACACAACCACTCGACAGATATTCGGAGTTGTGTCTTTCTCGTGTGTGGCAGGCCACCCGGTTCTCGTACGACATGACTAGGATGTTGCACGCTCAACCAAACGGGGATGCGTTCGAGGACCGGCTGCAGCTCGCGCGGCTGCGCCGTATCACCGCATCCCGCCCTGCGGCCGCCGAACTGGCCGCGAACTACACGGGACTACCGCTCCCCGTGTGAGTCCCACCGGTGATCGAACGGAGAGCCGTCATGTCGTTGCTCGACCCCAAGAGCTGGCAGCCCCACCCCCTTTCGGGACCTGAGTACGCCGTCACCGAACCCGCCACCGGCGACACCCTCGCCACGGTCACCCTCGCCGGCGGCGAGGACGTGGAGCGCTCCGCCGCGGCCGCCCGCGCCGCCCAGGCCGAGTGGGCCCGGCTCCCGCACTTCGTCCGGGCCGGGGTGCTCCGCAAGGCCGGTGACCTGTTCGCCGCGCACGCCGACGAACTGCGCGGCTGGCTCGTCCGCGAGTCCGGGTCCATCCCCGGCAAGGCGGACTTCGAACTGCACGTGGCCGCCCAGGAGTGCTACGAGGCCGCCGCCCTCGCCTCCCGCCCCGCGGGCCAGGTCCTGCCCAGCGAGGCCCCGAGGCTGTCGTACACCCGCCGGGTCCCGGTCGGCGTCGTCGGCGTGATCTCGCCCTTCAACGCCCCGCTGATCCTGTCGATCCGCTCCGTCGCCCCGGCCCTCGCCCTCGGCAACGCGGTGATCCTCAAGCCGGACCCGCGCACCGCGGTCTGCGGCGGACTCTCGCTCGCCGCGGTCTTCGCCGAGGCCGGGCTGCCCGAGGGGCTGTTCCATGTCCTGCCGGGCGGCCCGGACGTCGGCCAGGCCCTGGTCGCCGACCCGCGCGTGCCCGTCATCTCCTTCACCGGGTCGACCGCCGCGGGCCGTGCCGTGGGCGAGGCCGCCGGACGTCACCTCAAGCGCGCGCACCTCGAACTCGGCGGCAACTCCGCCATGATCGTCCTGGAGGACGCCGACATCGAGGCCGTGATCTCCACGGCCGCCTGGGGCTCCTTCTTCCACCAGGGCCAGATCTGCATGACGACGGGCCGCCACCTCGTCCACGCCTCGCTCTACGAGGAGTACGTCGAGCGACTGGCGGCGAAGGCCGACTCGCTCGCCGTCGGCGACCCGAACCTGGAGCAGGTCCACCTGGGTCCGATCATCGACGACAACCAGCTCGCCAAGGTGCGCGGCCTGGTCGACGCGAGCACCGCGCAGGGCGCCAAGCTGGCCGCGGGCGGCACGCACGACAAGCTCTTCTACCGGCCGACGGTCCTCGCGGGCCTCGACGACAGCACGCCCGCCTACGCGGAGGAGGTCTTCGGACCCGTCGCGCCGGTACGGTCCTTCAGCACCGTCGACGAAGCCGCCGCCCTGGCCGCCGCGGGGCCGTACGGCCTCTCGCTCGGCATCGTCACCGGGGACGCGGCCCGCGGCCTCGATCTGGCGGAGCGGATCCCGACCGGAATCGTGCACATCAACGACCAGACGGTGAACGACGAGGCCGTGGCGCCCTTCGGCGGCATCGCCGCGTCCGGCACCGGCGCCCGCTTCGGCGGTGAGGCCAATATGGAGGCCTTCACCGACGTGCGCTGGACGACGGTGCGCGCGGACGTGGCGCAGTACCCGTTCTAGGGGTTACTGGCCGTTCTGCTCGGCCTGGGCCTGCTGCTCGGCCACGGCCTTGCGGACCTCCTCCATGTCCAGCTTGCGGGCCTGCCCGATGACGTCCGTCAGGGCGGCCTCGGGCAGCGCCCCGGGCTGGGCGAACACGGCGACCTGGTCGCGGACGATCATCAGCGTCGGGATCGACTGGATACCGAAGGCGGCGGCCAGCTCCGGCTGCGCCTCGGTGTCCACCTTGCCGAACACCAGGTCGGGGTTGTCCTCGGCGGCCTTCTCGTAGACCGGCGCGAACTGGCGGCACGGTCCGCACCATGACGCCCAGAAGTCGATCAGGACGAACTCGTTGTCCGTGACCGTCGCGTCGAAGTTCTCTTTGGTGAGCTCCACGGTGCTGCTCATTGAGCGAACCCTCTTCCTGGTATCGGGGGAATCCGTCGGCACAACACGCCCGGTCGGGCACGTATTCCATGCGTGATGCGGCGCGCGTACCCATGTGGCCCCAGCGCACACCACCCACCAGACTGGGCCCATGACGGAAACGGAAAACATCGACCACAGCACCTACGACGTAGTGGTGCTCGGTGCCGGACCCGTGGGGGAGAACGTGGCCGACCGCACCCGCGCGGCCGGCCTGTCCACCGCGGTCGTGGAGAGCGAACTGGTGGGCGGAGAGTGCTCCTACTGGGCCTGTATGCCCAGCAAGGCCCTGCTGCGGCCGGTGATCGCACAGGCGGACGCGCGCCGACTGCCGGGGCTGAGCGCCTCGGTTCAGGGCTCCCTCGACACGGCCGCGGTCCTCGCCCGCCGGGACTACTTCACCTCGAACTGGAAGGACGACGGCCAGGTCGGCTGGCTGGAGAGCGTCGGCGCCGACCTCCACCGCGGCCACGGACGCCTCACCGGGGAGCGCACGGTGACGGTCACCGCCCCCGACGGCACCCGGAAGGTGCTGACCGCCCGGCACGCCGTGGCCGTCTGCACCGGCACCCGAGCCGTCCTGCCCGACCTGCCGGGCCTCGACGAGGTCAAGCCGTGGACCAGCCGTGAGGCGACCAGCGCAAAGGCGGCGCCCGGACGACTGGTCGTGGTCGGCGGGGGAGTGGTCGCCACCGAGATGGCCACGGCCTGGCAGGCCCTCGGCTCGCAGGTCACCCTCCTGGTGCGAGGGAAGGGCCTGCTCAACCGCATGGAACCCTTCGCGGGCGAACTCGTGGCCGAGGCGCTCACCGAGGCCGGCGTGGACGTCCGCACCGGCACCTCGGCCCGCTCGGTCACCCGCGAGAACGGCACGGTCGTGGTCGGCACCGACACCGGCGACCGCATCGAGGCCGACGAGATCCTCTTCGCCACCGGACGGGCCCCGCGCACCGACGACGTCGGCCTCGACACGATCGGCCGGGAGCCCGGCAGCTGGCTGGAGGTCGACGACAGCCTCCGCGTCACCGGCAGCGAGTGGCTCTACGCGGTCGGCGACGTCAACCACCGCGCGCTCCTCACCCACCAGGGCAAGTACCAGGCCCGCATCGCGGGCGCCGCCATCGCCGCCCGCGCCTCGGGCTCCGCGGTCCAGGCCGACGCGTGGGGCGCCCACGCGGCGACCGCCGACCATGCCGCCGTGCCCCAGGTCGTCTTCACCGACCCGGAGGCGGCCTCCGTGGGCCTCTCCCTGGCGGAGGCGGAACAGGCGGGCCACCGGGTCCGCGCGGTCGACTACGACCTCGCTTCGGTGTCGGGCGCCGGCCTCTACGCCGACGGCTACCGGGGCCGCGCCCGCATGGTCGTCGACCTGGAACGCGAGATCCTCCTCGGTGTCACCTTCGTCGGCCCCGGCGTCGGTGAACTGATCCACTCCGCCACGATCGCGGTCGCCGGCCAGGTCCCGATCAGCAGGCTGTGGCACGCGGTCCCGTCGTACCCGACGATCAGCGAGGTGTGGCTGCGCCTGCTGGAGACCTACCGGGACAACTAGGAGGGCAGCTCGAACCCGAGGGACGCGGCCGCCCGCTCCGGCGTCGGCTGCGTCCACCGCCCGGCCATCGCCTGGTTCGAGGACAGCGAACGCAGCTCCGCGCGGTCGAGGTAGAGCATGCCGTCGAGGTGGTCCGTCTCGTGCTGGACGATCCGCGCGGGCCAGCCCGTGAACACCTCGTCCACCGGGCGGCCGTTCTCGTCCTCACACATCAGCCGGACCTGGGCGGCCCGCGCCACCACGGCCTGCCAGCCCGGCACGCTCAGACAGCCCTCGAAGAACGCGGCCCGCTCGTCGCCGACCGGCTCGTACGACGGATTGACCAGAACCCGGAAGGGCTGCGGGACCCGCCCGCGCGCCTCCCGCACCTCGTCCGGCACGGGCGCCGGATCCTCGATCACCGCGATCCGCAGCGGCACACCCACCTGCGGGGCGGCCAGCCCCACGCCGGGCGCCGCGTGCATCGTGACGCGCAGGGCCTCGACGAGACGGGACAGGAGTACGGCGTCCAGCTGGCCGTCGTAGCGCTCGGTGCCGCGCCTGAGGACCGGTTCGCCGGCTGCCACGATCGGCAGCGGGCCGTCCGTGGCCAGGAGTTCCTCGACCAGTTCGACAAGGGGCGTGCGCTGACTCGGAGTTGCCATCGCGCCAGGATGCCATGAGACGCGCTGCTGTGACGCAGGTCACTGGAGGTGCCGGGAACTCGACGGCTCGTGCCTCCGACTACTGGACCGCTACCGTCCCCAGCCCTCGGAGAAGCCGCCGATGTCCATAGCTCCCTCCACCTCCACGGACGAGGCCTCGAAACCGGCCGCCCCGGCGCCGACCCCCAGCAGTTGGGCCTCGCTGCGTCCGGTCGTCCTGCGACTCCACTTCTACGCCGGTGTGTTCGTCGCGCCCTTCCTGCTCGTGGCCGCCGTCACCGGTTTCCTGTACGCCGGTGCGTTCCAGGCCGAGAAGATCGTCTACCGGCACGAGTTGACCGTCGCCGCCGTCGGCGACACCAAGCTGCCCATCTCCGAGCAGGTCGCCGCCGCCCGCAAGGCCCATCCCGAGGGCACCGTCTCGGCCGTACGGCCTTCCCCCGAGGGCGACGCGACGACGAGGGTGATGCTGTCCGGGGTGAAGGGAGTCGACCCGACCCACACCCTCGCGGTGTTCGTCGACCCGTACACCGGCAAGGTCCGCGGCGCGCTGGAGCAGTACGGCTCCACCGGGGCGCTGCCGCTGCGCACCTGGATCGACGAGTTCCACCGAGACCTCCACCTCGGCGAGAACGGCCGCCTCTACAGCGAGTTCGCCGCGAGCTGGCTGTGGGTGATCGCGGGCGGCGGCATCGTGCTGTGGTTCTCCCGCCGCCGCGCTCTGCGTAAGCTCCGCGGCACCAACGGGCGCCGCCGCACCCTCGGACTGCACGGCAACATCGGCGTATGGGCCGCGGCCGGGTTCTTCTTCCTGTCCGCGACTGGTCTGACCTGGTCGACGTACGCCGGCGCCAACATCGACGAACTGCGCACCTCCCTGGGCCAGTCCACCCCGTCGGTCTCCTCGGCCTCGGGCGGCGACCACTCGGGCCACGGCGCCTCCACCTCGGCCGGGGACGCCGAGCACGGCGTGGGCCTGGACAAGGTGCTGGCCGCCGCTCGCGCCGAAGGGCTCGGCGACCCCGTCGAGATCGTCCCGCCCGCCGACGAGTCGTCGGCCTATGTCGTACGGCAGGTGCAGCGCAGCTGGCCCGAGAAGCAGGACGCGGTCGCCGTCGACCCGACCAGCGGCGAGGTGGCCGACACCCTGCGGTTCGCCGACTACCCGTTCCTCGCCAAGCTCACCCGCTGGGGCATCGACCTGCACACCGGCGTCCTCTTCGGCCTGGTCAACCAGATCGCCCTGATGCTCCTGGCATTGTCGCTGGTGCTGCTGATCGTGTGGGGCTACCGCATGTGGTGGCAGCGCGGCCGGGGTTCCTCCTTCGGCCGGCCGATCCCGCGCGGGGCCTGGCAGCAGGTCCCGCCGCAGATCCTGGTGCCCGGCGTGGTGGTCGTCGCCGTCCTCGGCTACTTCGTACCGCTGCTCGGCATACCGCTGGCCGGGTTCGTCGTCGCCGACGTGATCCTCGGCGAGATCGCCCACCGGCGCGGCAAGAAGGCCGCGGCGGCCTGAGACGTACGTGGGCCCGGTTCCTGTGCGGAACCGGGCCCATGTGCTGTTCGGGGCCTACTCGAAGTCGCCCGCCAGCGCCGACGCCAGACGCAGATGCGACTCGGCCTCGTCGTGCCGCCCCTGCCGCTGGAGCGTGCGCCCGAGCATCAGCCGGGCGTACTGCTCGACCGGGTCGCGCTCGACGATCAGCCGCAACTCGGTCTCGGCGCGGCGCAGTTGGGCCGAGTGGTAGTAGGCACGCGCCAGCAGCAGCCGGGGTCCGGTCTGCTCCGGCACCTCCTCGACCAGCCCGCCCAGGACCCGCGCCGCCGTGGCGTATTCCTTCGCGTCGAAGAACAACTGCGCGCGCTCCCAGCGCTCCGCCGGTGTTCCGTGGTCGTAGTACGTGGTCTCCACTCGGGCCTCCTTCGCTTTCGAGGCCGATAACGGAGCCGGGTGGTTCAATATTCCACTACTTGGCGGGGGTGGGTTGGGTGGCGACTGTGGCGAGTTCCCCGTTGGCCCGCTCGGTGATGAGGCTCAGCACCCGTCCGGCGACCGCGAGGTCCTCCGCGGGGATGCCGGCGTAGACCCGGGCGCTGATCGGCGCGGTCTCGGCGGACGTCGTCTCGAACAGCTCCCGTCCGCCATCCGTGATCCGCACCCGGGAGGGCTTTTGGGAGGCCAGCAGTCCCGCGGCGAGTAGCTCGTCGACCACGGAGTGCGCCTCCTTCGCGTCGATCTTGAGGGAGTCGACGACGCTCTCGACGAGCTGCTCCGTCTCGACCGGTCCGTCGGCGACGGCGACCAGCCGGAGGGTGACCGACTGCTGGAAGGTCGCGCCGTGGCGGGCCAGGACACTCTCGAGGAGCGCGCGGGCGGCGTAGTGGGCCAGGCCTATGACTCGGGAATTGAGGACGGGAGAATTGAGGACGGGAGTGCTGGTGGTCATGGCTGCTCCTTGGGGTTCTCGTTCGTCGGGTCGAGAGGTGCGTCGAGCAGCGTCGCCAGTTCGTGCTTGAAGTCCCGTGTGCGCGCGCTGTCCAGGCCGCCGAGGGGCGCGAGCAGCTGCTCCAGGAGCCGCTGGACGACTTTGACGGCCTGGAGTGTCCGCTCCTGCCCCTCCTCGGTCAGCGCCAGTTGCACCGCGCGCGGGTCGCGCGGGTCGCGGGCGCGCTCCAGGAGCCCGGCGCTCTCCAGGGAGCGCGCCAGCTTGGAGACATAGAGCGGTTCGAGGCCGGTCTGATCGGCGAGGCGCCGCTGGCTGGGCCGCTCGCCGGTGCGCTGCATCCCGTACAGCGACGCCACCAGCGAGTACTGGGCGTGGGTCAGGCCGAGCGGCGCCACCGCACGGTCGACCGCGACCCGCCACTTCATCGACAGTCGCCAGACCAGGAAACCGGGCGTCGCGCCCTCGGATACCGCACTCATGGTCGATACAGTACATGGCTACTATGTCTATGGCTACTATATTCGCGCGGCCGTCTGCCTGCCCTCCGCCGACGCCTACCCGCCCTCGGGCCGCCCGCCCACCACCCTTGGGTCACCTGCCGTGGAGCCCCTGGGACGAGCTGACGGGAAACGCTTCACAGGTCTAGGTTGGGCGCCATGAGCAATCTTGATCGCGAGGCGGTTCCCGCCCTGTGCGGCGGCCGTGGCTTCGTGGTGGCGGAACCCGTGCGTGAACTCCTCAGCCCCCGCCGCGTCAAGCTCGGCGAGTCCAGCGAGGTGCGCCGGCTGCTGCCCAACCTGGGTCGCCGCATGGTCGGCGCCTGGTGTTTCGTCGATCACTACGGCCCCGACGACATCGCCGACGAGCCGGGCATGCAGGTTCCGCCGCACCCGCACATGGGCCTGCAGACCGTGAGCTGGCTGCACCAGGGCGAGGTGCTGCACCGCGACTCCACCGGCAGCCTCCAGACGATCCGCCCCCGTGAGCTGGGCCTGATGACCTCCGGCCGCGCGATCAGCCACTCCGAGGAGAGCCCGAAGTCCCACGCCCGCTTCCTGCACGGCGCCCAGCTCTGGGTCGCCCTCCCGGACAGCCACCGCCACACCGACCCACGCTTCGAACACCACGCGGAGCTGCCGCAGGTCACGGCCCCCGGTGTGACGGCCACGCTCATCCTGGGCGACCTCGACGGCGCGCGGTCACCGGGAACGGCGTACACCCCCATCGTCGGTGCCGACCTCGCCCTGGCCCGCGGCGCGGACGTACGCCTGCCGCTGGAACCGGACTTCGAGTACGCCGTCCTGTCCATGTCCGGCGAGGCCCACGTGGACGGGGTGCCGGTCCTGCCCGGCTCGATGCTCTACCTGGGCTGCGGCCGCACCGAACTCCCGCTGCGCGCCGAGTCGGACGCGGGGCTGATGCTCCTGGGCGGCGAGCCGTTCGAGGAGGAGCTCGTCATGTTCTGGAACTGGATCGGGCGGTCCCAGGAGGAGATCGTGCAGGCGCGTGAGGACTGGATGACCGGGTCCCGCTTCGGTGAGGTGAAGGGCTACGACGGAGCTCCGCTGCCCGCTCCGGAACTGCCGCCCCTGCCGTTGAAGCCGCGCGGACGAGTGCGTTGACCTGCAGAAAGGCCTGAGCGTGGGCTGTGCTGTCGGGCGGCGGGCGTCTAGGTGGCGCTGCTCGTGCGGTACGGCCTACCGGACGGCGGCCGGTCGGGGGAGGCGCCCTGCTTCGAGGCGTCTGACGGTTCCAGTGTGTGGCTGGCTGTGGGTGGCTGTGGCAGAGCTCTTGCTGACTTTTGCTGACTTCACTGATCGACCGTCAGATGAAGTGGTGAAGGTCCTTGCCAAGTCCAACTGGTTGCGCAGCGTTGTGAGGGTATGAGGTGGCGTTCGGGACCGTGCTGGTCTGACGCGTGGTCGATCGTGCACTGGTGCCGATTGGAGGTTCATGCTGACGCTTTGTGGAGAGTCGACAAGGCTGGACATTGCCGCTGCCTGTTGGTCCACCCGCTTTGGGGTGAATAGGGCTGTGTTCTGTAGGACGGCTGCCAGTCGTTTCTTCGCCTGCTGGTGGTACAGCGTCGATGTGTCCTTGACCAGTGTGAATGCGTGGCTTGAATGCCGTTGGCTGGCGGTGGTGTTCGGTATGGGGCCGGTCGTGCTCGTGTCATCCCGGCGGTGGGTGTGTGCCTGGCGCTGCGAGGTCAACCGCGCCGGGCTACAGCCGCGTCGCGCGCCCCGGAGACTCGATTCGAGGGATCGAGTCTCCGGAGCGGCGCCAGCTGGTCTCTTTACAGGAGCGTCAGCAACTCCCGGAGCACCGACCGGAGTCGTACGGGCGCGGGCAGGTCGTCCATGGCGAGAGCGGAGCTGCTCGTGCCGATCTGCCGGTGCAGCGCGTCGTCACGCCGGCCGTGCTCGCCTCCACGAGTGGGGCGCCACCGGCCGCATCGACGGATTCACTCTCGCGTACCTGGGTATGAACGACCACAGGCTGCCTGCCCCCTCCCGTTGACCTCGTACCGCGAGAACGTGTCGCCACGTACCCGACCAACTTCAAGGCGATGAACCAAGCGGACTTCACGGCCCTGACCACGCGCGGCGAACAGCTCATGCGTAGCCTGATCCCGCTCTATCTGACCTAGCCGATCGTGATCGGGCGTGCAGCCGCGACGAACCGAAGTATCGACAGCGGCCCTCGACCCCACGGCGAAATGGGCCCCGCGCACGATAAAACCTGGTGCACGCGCACACCCGAACCGGTCCGTGACAGCCCGGAGCCTCCATCAGACCCGGAGCGCTTCAAGGACGGGTACGGCCTCGCGCCCCGACATTGGGCGGGAGGCCGTACAGCGCGGCCGGACTACGGTCCGGCTGCTGCGCCGGGCAGGCTCTTGCAGGGGGCCTTGGCGGTCACGATCGCAGGGACTCCTGGAGTGCCGCGTCGGCCGCCTTGAGTACCTCGGCGGCCACGGCGACGCCCTCGACGCGGTCGAGTTCGGTGTCCTCGTGTTCGATGTTGACGAGGATGTCCGGGTCGACCTCGTGCAGGGCGCGCAGGAACTCGGTCCAGTAGGAGACGTCGTGGCCCTTGCCGAGGGCGACGAAGTCCCACGCGGACTGCTTGGGCCACTCGTTGGCCCACTCGTCGCCGCCGAGGTTGGTGCGGGGCTCGTCGGGCGACAGGCGGCGGAAGCTGTTGTCGAGGACGCCGTTGAGGGCGGCGTACTCGGGGTTGATGCGGACGTCCTTGGCGGCGGCGTGGAAGACGAGCTCGCCGAGGTGGCGCACGACCGCGACGGGGTCCATCTGCTGCCAGAACAGGTGGGAGGCGTCGAGCTCGACGCCGACATGGGTGGCGCCGGTGAGGTCGATGAGCTTGTGCACGTCGGCGGAGTTGAACACGAGGTTCTGCGGGTGCAGTTCGAGGGCGACCTTGACGCCGTGGTCGCGGGCGAGGCGGTCGGTCTCGCGCCAGAAGTCCGCGGCGATCTTCCACTGGTGGTCGAGGACGTCCAGGGCCGCGGAGTTCCAGGCGTTGACGATCCAGTTGGGGCGGGTCGCGCCGGGTTCGCCGCCGGGCAGTCCTGACATGGTCACGAGGCGGTTCTGTCCGAGCCGCTCGGCCAGCCGGATGGAGCGGCGGATGTCCTCGGCATGCTTGTCGCCGATGACGGGGTTCGGGTGCAGCGGGTTGCCGTTGGCGTTCAGTCCCGCGATGGAGACGCCGGTGCCCTCGAAGAGGCCGAGGAAGTCGTCGCGTGCGGTGTCGCTGACGAGGATGTCGTCGAACGTCTGCACGTGGACCGCCGGCAGGAAGCCACCGGTGTTGAGTTCAAGGCCGGTCAGGCCCAGGTCGGCGACGACTTTGATCGCTTCCGGCAGTGGGCGGTCGTGCAGGACCGCGTTGTAGAGGCCGAGCTTCATGGTGTGTTTCCTCAGTCCTTCTCGGGGCCGGTGGCGTCGGCGGCAGGGGGGGCGCCGGTGGGGAGCCGGCGCCGGACGTGCGTGTTCCGTCTGGGTACGGGTGGGTTCAGGCGACGGGCGGGACGGCGGTGACGGCGCCGTCGTTGAGGGAGGAGTCGACGACGGCCCGGATGATCTCCATGGTCCGCAGGCCGTCGGCGAAGGTGGCGCAGGGCGGCAGCGGCTCGGTGACCCCCGCGACCTGGTCGAGGAAGGCTCGGGCCTGGTAGGTGAAGTTGTCGCCGTTGCTGGCGCCGACACCGGGTGCCTCCATCGGGACACCGCCCGCGAAGTACGGCATCTGCGGGCCGGCGATGATCTGCCGGGCGCCGCGGGTACGGGCGTCGGGCTGGGCGTCGTCGAAGAGGTACTCGGCGGGCCGGTGCTGGTCGAATGCGGCCCGGCCGCCGACGCCCAGGACGTCGAAGGCGAGCCCGTTGGGCAGCCCGAAGCCGGTGCGGGTGACGGAGAAGGTGCCGACCAGGCCGGACTCGAAGCGGGCGGTGAAGGAGGCGGTGTCCTCGTTCTCGACCTCGCCGAACTCGTCCGAGACCGGGGCCGCGTTGTGTCCGATGACCGCGCCCAGCGGCAGGGGCCGCTTGGTGATCTGCGTCGACAGCACGGCACCGGAGACGGAGACGATGGGTCCGGCGACGTACTCGGCGGCGTCGATGACGTGCGAGCCGACGTCGCCGAGCGCACCCGAACCCGGGCCGCCCTTGAACCGCCAGCTCAGCGGCCCGTTGGGGTCGGTGGCGTAGTCGCACCAGTAGCGGCCGCTGAAGAGCGTGAGGTCACCGAGCTCGGCGCGCTGGACATGCTCGCGGATCGCGGCGATGCCGGGGGAGCGGCGGAAGGTGTAGCCGACGGCGGTCACGACGTCGGCGGTGCGCTCCAACTCGGCCATGGCGCGGGCGTCTTCGAGCGACCCGGCCAGTGGCTTCTCGCACAGCACGTGCTTTCCGGCGGCGACCAGCGCCTCCGCGATCGGGCGGTGCAGAGCATTTCCTACGACGATGCTGACGGCGTCGATCGTCGGGTCCTCGGCGACGGCCTCCCAGCTCGGGAGCGCCTTCTCGAAGCCGTACCGGCGGGCGGCGTCCTCGCCGAGGGCCGTGTTGGCGTCGGCTATCGCGGCCAGTCGGACCGGCGGCAGACCGGCCCCGAAAACGGTGTTGACGTTGCGGTATCCGGCGGCGTGGCTGCGGCCGGCCATACCGGCCCCGATCACCGCGACGGAGATCGGCTTGCTGGACGAGGTCATGGCGGTGCCTTTCAAAAGGAAGAGTGATCAGGCGGCGTATTGCCGACGGAAGTAGGACTCGATGGCTTCCATGGAGCGGCCCTTGGTCTCGGGGACGGCACGGAGGTAGTAGACGAACGTGGCGGCGTTGACCGCGGCGAAGAGCAGGAACGTGGTTCCGCCGACCGCGTCGATGAGCGGCGGGAAGACCAGAGTGACCACGAAGTTGGCCATCCAGGTGCCGAAGACGGCCGTGCCCATCGCGAAGCCGCGCAGCCGGAGCGGGAAGATCTCCGAGAGCATCAGCCAGAACACGGTCGCGATGCAGCCCTGCATGAACAGCAGGAAGGTCAGCATGGCCCCGAGCACCAGATAGCTGCGGGCGGTCGACTCGGGCAGCACCATGAAGAAGAACGCGATCAGCAGCAGCGAGAACGTGACGCCGACCTGCCCGGTCAGCAGCATCGGGCGCCGGCCGTACCGGCCCAGCAGCCACATGCCGGTCGAGACGGCGAGCACGGCCACGACGCCGTTGGCGATGGTGGCGGTCAGGGCCGCCTGGGTGCCGAGGCCGGTGTCCAGCAGGATCGTCGGTGCGAAGTACATGATCGAGTTGACGCCGGTGAGCTGGGTCAGGGACGCGAGCCCGAAGCCGAAGACCACGATGCGCCGCACCCACGGCGTGCCGAGGTCATGCCACCCCGCGCGCGGCTCCCCGGCATCCGCCGTGACCCGCCGCTTGATCTCGGCGAACTCCTCGTCGACGTGCCGTGCGTCGCGGATCAGGCCCAAGGTGCGCTCGGCGTCCTCGAACCGGCCGCGTGAGGCCAGCCAGCGGGGGGACTCGGGCACGAAGAGCATCCCGATCCACAGCAGCACGGCGGGGATCGTGGCGATCGCGAGCATCCAGCGCCACACACCCCCCTCGCCCACGGTCCGGGCGATGACCGCGTTCGAGGTGTACGCGAGCAACTGCCCGGTGACGATCATCAGTTCGTTCTGGGTCACCAGCCGGCCACGACGGTCGGCCGGGGCCAGCTCGGCGATGAACACGGGAACCGTGGCCGACGCGCCACCGACGGCCAGCCCGAGCAGCACCCGGAACAGCACCATCGTCCAGAGTTCCGGCGCGAGCGCGGTTCCCAGCGCACCGACGAAGAACAGCACCGCGAGCCCGAGAATCGTCCGCCTGCGCCCGTGCCGGTCGGCGAGCCGACCACCGAACAGGGCACCGAAGGCGGCGCCGAGCACGAGCGACGAGGCGACGACCCCCTCGGTCAGCGCGGTGAGCCCCAGCCCGCCCTCGTCGGGCGAGCGTGACATGAAGGGGAGCGCACCGGAGATGACACCGGTGTCGTAACCGAAGAGCAGCCCGCCGAACGTGGCGATGACGGTGATGGTCCGCAGCCGCCGGTAGACCTCGGGCGAGGCCTGTCCCGTGTCGGCCGCGTCGGTGGTGGGGGCCGGTGTCGTGTCGTCCCTGACGTCCATGGCCACCTCCTGTGAGTCGAAGCGTGTGGGGGACAGGGGTCAGCTGGAGGTGGGGAAGTTGAAGCCCGCGGCGACCTGCTGGGACTGCTGGGGCCAACGCGTGGTGACGACCTTCGGCCGGGTGTAGAAGCGGATGCCTTCGGGGCCGTGGATGGGGTTGTCGCCGATGAGGGAGTCCTTCCAGCCGCCGAAGGAGTAGTACGACATCGGGACCGGGACCGGGACATTGATGCCGATCATGCCGACCTTGATGTTGCGCTGGAATCGGCGGGCGGCTTCGCCGGAGGCGGTGAACAGGGCGGTGCCGTTGCCGTAGGGGTTGGCGTTGATCAGGTCGATCGCCTCGTCCAGGCTGTCGGCGCGGACGATGGCGAGGACCGGGCCGAAGAGCTCCTCCTTGTAGGCGTCCATCTCCGCCGTCACGTGGTCGAGCAGGGACGGACCTGTGAAGAAGCCCTCCTCATGCCCGTCGATCTTGAGGCCACGGCCGTCGACTACGACGGTGGCGCCCTGCGTGGCGGCCGTGCCGACGGCGTTCTCCACGCGCTCCTGAGCGGCCTTGGTGACCAACGGCCCCATCTCCACACCCGGCTTGTCACCAGGCCCGACCTTCACCTCGCGGGCCTTGCGCTCCAGGATCTCGGCCAGGGCGTCGGCCGCGTCGCCGACGGCAACGGCCACGGAGACGGCCATGCAGCGCTCGCCCGCGGAGCCGTAGGCGCCGGCGGTGATGTGGTTGGCGGCGAACTCCAGGTCCGCGTCGGGGAGGACGACGGCGTGGTTCTTGGCGCCGCCGAGGGCCTGGACGCGTTTGCCGTGCGAAGTGGCCTGCTCGTGGACGTACTTGGCGATCGGCGTCGACCCGACGAACGACACCGCTTCGATGCCGGGGTGGGTCAGGATCGCGTCGACCGCGTCCTTGCCACCGTGCACGACGTTGAAGACGCCGTCCGGGAGGCCGGCCTTCTTGTAGAGGTCGGCGACGAAGTTGGCGGCGGAGGGGTCGCGCTCGCTGGGCTTGAGGATGAACGTGTTGCCGGTGGCGATGGCGACGGGGTGCATCCACAGGGGCACCATGGCGGGGAAGTTGAAGGGGGTGATGCCGGCGACGACGCCGAGGGGCTGGCGGAAGTTGTGGACGTCGATGCCGCGGGAGACCTGGTCGGAGAAGGATCCCTTGAGTACGTCGCCGAGACCGCAGACGTACTCCACGACCTCCCGGCCGCGGGTGATCTCGCCGCGGGCGTCGTCGACAGTCTTGCCGTGTTCGGCGGAGATGATCCGGCCCAGCTCCTCCTCGTGCTCCACGAGCAGCTGACGGAAGTTGAACATCACCTGGGTGCGCTGGGAGAGGGAGGACTCTGACCAGGTCTCGAACGCCTTCGCGGCGGCCGCGACGGCGGTGTCCACGTCGGCGGTGCCGCCGAGGACGACCTGGGCCTGCTCGGCGCCGGTGGCCGGGTTGAACACCGGCTGGGTGTCCGAGGTGGAGCCCTGGGTGGGTGAGCCGTCGATCCAGTGCTGGATGGTCTTCACGGTGCGGGTTTCCTTTGCGGGGACGGGACTTACAGGTAGTGCCGCTGGGCGCGCTTGTTCGCGGCGTAGGTCTCGTACGCCGCCTGGGTGGAGTCGAGGGCGGAGACCTGGCTGACGGGGACGTCCCACCAGCCGTGGCCGGGCGGGTTCGGACCGTACAGGTCGGCCTCGACGTGGACGACCGTGGTGCGCCTGGCGGCCTTGGCCTTCTCCATCGCCGTACGGAACTCGTCCACCGACGTGGCGTGCAGGACGTCGGCGCCGAGCGAGGAGGCGTTGGCGGCGAGGTCGACGGGCAGGATGCCGCCGTCCAAGTGGCCCGAACGGTCGTCGCGGAAGCGGTATTTGGTGCCGAAGCGCTGGGAGCCGAGTGATTCGGACAGGGCGCCGATGGAGGCGAAGCCATGGTTCTGGACGAGGACGATGATGACCTTCAGTCCCTCGGAGATCATGGTGACGATCTCCTGGGCCATCATCAGGTAGGAGCCGTCGCCGACGAGGACGACGACTTCACGCGTCGGGTCGGCCATCTTGGTGCCGACGCCGGCGGCGACTTCGTAGCCCATGCAGGAGTAGGCGTATTCGACGTGGTAGGCCTTGGGGTCGCGGGCCCGCCACAGCTGTTGGAGGTCGCCGGGCATGGACCCGGCGGCGTTGATGACCACGGCCCGGTCGTCCAGGGTGTCGTTGAGGGCGCCCAGGATCTGCGTCTGGGCAGGCAGCTCGCCGGTGTTGCGGTCGGGGGCGAAGCACTCCTCCTCGATCTCCCGTGTGTGGGCGATGAGTTGGCGGGTGCGCTCCCGGTACTCCTCGTCGACCTGCCAGTCCGTGAGTGCGCCGGCGAGTGCCTGGACACCTAGCCGGGCGTCGGCGACCAGTGGCTCCGCCGAGTGCTTGACGGCGTCGAGGCGGGCGACGTTGAGGTTGACGAAGGCGACGTCCGGGTTGCCGAACACGGTGTGGCTGGCGGTGGTGAAGTCGGAGTAGCGGGTGCCGATGCCGAGCACGACATCGGCGTCGCGAGCCAGCTCGTTCGCCGCGTAGGCGCCGGTGGACCCGACACCGCCGACGGCGCAGGGGTGGTCCCAGGGCACCGCGCCCTTGCCCGCGTGGGTGTCGGCGACCGGGATGCCGGTGCCCTCGGCGAAGGCCCGCAGGGCCGTTTCGGCGCCGGAGTACACGGCCCCGCCACCGGCCACGATCAGGGGCTTCTTCGCGTTGCGAAGCAGCGCGGCCGCCCGCTCGACGGCGGCGGGCTCCGGCACCGGCCGGCCGACGTGCCACACCCGCCGCCGGAAGAAGTCCACCGGCCAGTCGTAGGCCTCCGCCTGCACATCCTGCGGCAGGGCCAGAGTGACAGCGCCGGTCTCCACCGGGTCGGTGAGCACCCGCATCGCCGCCAGCGCGGCCGGGATGAGCTGCTCGGGTCGCTGGATGCGGTCGAAGTACTTGGACACGGCGCGGAAGGCGTCGTTGACGGTGACGTCCCCGCCCCGGGTGTCCTCCAATTGCTGGAGTACGGGGTCGGCGGCCCGGGTCGCGAACATGTCCGAGGGGAGCAGAAGGACCGGGATGCGGTTCGTGGTGGCCAGTGCCGCACCCGTGATCATGTTCGTCGAACCGGGACCGGTGGAGGCGGTGCAGGCGAAGGCGGCCAACCGGTCGCGCATCTTGGCGTACGCCACCGACGCGTGGACCATGCCCTGCTCGTTACGGGCCAGATAGTAGGGCAGGTCCGCCTCTTCGGTGACCGCGGCCTGCAGCAGTGCCTGGCCGATGCCGGCGACGTTGCCGTGCCCGAAGATGCCCCACACCCCGGGGATCAGGCGCTGTTCCTGGCCGTCGCGCTCGCTGTACTGGGCGGCGAGGAAGCGGACCACGGCCTGCGCGGTGGTGAGCCGGATCGTTTCCATCAGTGCTTCTCCTCGGCCCCGAACGGCAGCCGGTCATCGATGTCTTGCGTGTCCCAGGTGGCGCGGACCCAGCCGTGGGCGGGGTCGTCGCAGATCAGCCAGGCACGGTCCTGGCCGGGGCCGGCCATGACGTTGAGGTAGTAGAGGTCGTAGCCAGGCGCGGCGATCGAGGGGCCGTGCCAGCCGTGCGGGATCAGCACGGTGTCGCCGGAGCGGATCTCGGCGAGCACCTCGATGGGCCGCTCGGGGGTGCCGTAGACCCGCTGGTAGCCGAAGCCGTCCTCGCCGCCGGAGACCTCGAAGTAGTAGATCTCCTCTAGCTCCGACTCCACGCCCGGACGGGCCTCGTCGTGCTTGTGCGGCGGGTACGAGGACCAGTTGCCGCCGGGTGTGAGCACCTCGCACACGAGCAACTGCTCGGCCTCGAACGTCCCGGGCAGGCAGTAGTTGTTGACCTGGCGCGAGCAGGCGCCCGCGCCTCGCAGTTCGACGGGAACGTCCTCCTTGCGCCCGTACCGAGCCGAGTGACCCCCTTGCTCGGTACGGGCGGAGGGCAGCGCGAACGTTCCACCGGTCGCGCTGCTGATCAAGGCCTCCGACTCGCGGGGGAGATACGCGAAATCGGTGACCGAGGCGAACACGCCTGTCCGGCCCTCGAGCTCGAAAGCCTTGCCGTCCGTGGTGACGGTGCAGGACCCCGTCAGCGGCAGGACCAGGAACTCGGAGTCCTCGGTGGACAGGGCGTGCGCCTCGCCCGGCTTCAGGGTCAGGATCCTGAGGCCGGAGTATCCCCAGCCCGCCGACTCGGGCGTGACCAGGAGGTCGTAGGGGCCGTCGGCCGAAGTCCCCTTGGGCAGGTGGTACTTGCTCGCAGCGGTCACAGCAGGCTCACCGCCTTGTCGACCGCGCCGGCGACGTCGCCGCCCGCGGGATAGAGCAGCGAGCGCCCGACGACCAGCCCCTGCGCGGTGGGGAGCTTGAGGGCCTTGCCCCAGGAGGCGAACGCGGCCTCGGCGTCCTTGACCTCGCCGCCCAGCAACACGGCGGGCAGCGTCGAGGCGGCCAGTACACGCTCCATGTCGGGCACGACGGGCAGCTTCAGCCAGGTGTAGGCGGTACGGCGGCCCAGGCCGGAGGCGATGGTGACCGACTTGATGACGGCGTCGGTGGACAGGTCGTTGCGGATCTTCCCGTCCTGCCAGACCGACAGGAACGGCTCGACCATGGCGATGAGTTGACGGTCATTGAGCTCGTTGACCGCGCGGGCGGTGTTCTCCAGGACCGACGGGGTCGCCCGGTCCTCCAGAGCGATTCGGGTCAGCGTCTTGCCGCCGTCGAAGCCCATCGCCGCGATCGTCTCGGCGTCGTAGCCGGTGAACCGGTCGTCGATCTCGAACACCGAACCGGCCAGCCCGCCCCGGTTCATGGAACCGAAGACGCTCTTGCCGTCGAGGACGCCGAGCAGCAGCAGGTCTTCGAGGATGTCGGCGGTGCCCAGCACACCGGTCACGCCGGGCCGGTCCAGGGCGATGCACAGCCGGTCCAGCAGCTCGGCGCGGTCGGCCATCGCGTTGGGGTCGCCGCCGACGCCGTTGGCGCCGCGGGCGGGGTGGTCGGCGGCGATGATCATGGTCTTGCCGTGCTCGCCGAACAGCGAGGTGGCCTTGATACGGCGGGCGGCGGCGGCCGCGATAGCGCCCGGGTCGCTCACTCGGGCGGCCACGATCCGGCTCACGTTGTCGGACAGCACGTCGTCACGCCTTTCGTTCGGTGGACGCCTCGGCGGAGGCTTCGGTGGCGGCTTCGGCGGAGGCGAGAGAGGCCTCCTGAAGCTTGGCGTCGACTTCGGCCTTGGTCGGCATCGCGTCGGAGCAGGACAGCCTGCCCGCGACGATCGCGCCGGCGGCGTTGGCGAAGGACACCGTGCGTGCGGAGTCCCACCCGGACAGCAGCCCGTGGCACAGCGCCCCGCCGAAGGCATCACCGGCCCCCAGGCCGTTGACGACGTCTACCGGCACCGGCGGGATCTCGGCGGTGGTGCCGTCCCGGTCCATGGCCAGGACCCCCTTCGGGCCCTGCTTCACGACGGCCAGTTCCACACCGGCGGCCAGCAGTGCCTTCGCGGCCGCGTACGGCTCACGCTCGCCGGTGGCGACCTCGCACTCGTCGAGGTTGCCGACCGCGACCGTGGTGTGCCGCAGGGCTTCGGCGTAGTAGGAACGCGCCTCAGCGGGGTCGCTCCAGAACATGGGACGCCAGTCGAGGTCGAAGACTGTCGCCCCGGCCTTGGCCCGGTGAGCCAGCGCGGCCAGCGTGGCCGACCGGCTCGGCTCCTCGCTCAGCCCGGTGCCGGTGAACCAGAAGATCCGCGCGTCCCGCACCGCGTCCAGGTCCAGCTCAGCTGCCTGGATGTCCAGGTCGGGTGCCTTCGGCAGTCGGTAGAAGTACAGCGGGAAGTCGTCCGGCGGGAAGATCTCGCAGAACGTCACCGGCGTCGGCGCGATGTCCGACGTACCGACGTACCGACTGTCCACCCCATATCCGTTCAGGGCCGTCCGTACGAAGTCGCCGAACGGGTCCCGGCCGGTCTTCGTGATCACGGCCGCGGAGCGCCCGTAGCGGGCGGCGGCCACCGCCACGTTCGTCGGACTGCCGCCTAGGTACTTGCCGAACGAGGTGACCTCCGCCAGTCCCACGCCTGTCTGGAGCGGATACACATCCACCCCGACGCGGCCAAGGGTGAGCACTTCGAACGGCATCGTTCTTTCCTTCGTTTCGGAGGAATCAGCAGGTGGAGTGAGGGCTTAAAGCGCTTTAAAAGCGCCTTGTGGAGAACCTTGCCCTCACTTAAATGTCATGTCAATAGGTTGTTACGACGAGAGTTCGCCGACGGGAGGCAGAGCTCTCACGGAGGTCAGCGCGCCAGGTACTCCGCGATCTTTTCGCGCATGAGCACCGAGGACTCCTTGGCCCGTTCCTCCCACGCGAAGACGCAGGCGGTCAGCGTGCCGTCGAACCCGTGGGTGCGCAGCTCGCGGAAGAGCTCGTCGAAGTCGACCTCGCCCTCGCCCATGTCCAGGTGCTGGTGGATACGGGCCGTGGTGCCGGGCGGGTTGAGGATGTAGCGGTTGCCCGAGGAGGCGGTGTGGTCGAAGGCGTCGGCCAGGTGGACGTGGGTGAGCAGATCACCCGCGTACTCGATGATGCCGGGGGCGTCGTTGCCGATGTGGAAGGTGTGCGGGGCGCAGTAGAGGAAGGTGACGTTGGGGTGGTTGATGCCCCTGATCAGATTGATCGCGTCGTAGCCGTTCTCGATGAAGTCGTCCGGGTGCGGCTCCAGGGTGAGCTTGATGCCCTCACGCTCGAAGACCGGCAGCAGCTCGTCCAGGGACTTCCAGAACTGCGCCTCGCTGCGGTCGGGGTCCTCGGGGCGGCCGTTGAACTCCGAGATCATGCTGTCCACGCCGAGGTCGGCGGCGATCTGGATGGAGCGCTTCCAGTACCGTACGGCGGCCTGACGGGCGTCCTCGTCCGGTCCCGACCAGCGGAACAGCGGCAGCAGGGAGGAGATGCCGACGCCCGCCGAGTCCAGCGCCTTACGGAACTTGCGGACCGTTGCGTCGTCCACGCGGGGGTGACGGAAGAAGGGGATGAAGTCCTCGCGGGGGGACAGCTCGATCCACTCGTAGCCCAACTCGGCCACCACGCCTGGCAGTTCGAGCAGCGGGACGTTGCGGATCATGTAGGGGTCGAGGGCGATCTTCATGGGCGTTTGCCTTCGGGTCGGGAGGAAGGGTGGATCATTCGTGGGAGTCAGGCTGACCCGTCCGGTGCGGTCGCCGCGGGGGTGGTCACATTGCCCTCTTCCGGGAGCTCCGCGGTGTCGACACCGCTGACCTGTGCCAACTCGTGCTTGAGTGCGGCGAGTTCGGCGCCACCGGCCATGTGGTTGGTGAGCTCTTCGAGGCTGACCTCGTCGCGGGAGGCGGACAGTTCCAGGGTGCCCAGGCGCAGGACGCTGAAGTGGTCGCCGACCATGTAGGCGTGGTGGGGGTTGTGGGTGATGAAGATGACGCCGAGGCCGCGGTCGCGGGCCATGGCGATGTACTTCAGGACCACGCCGGACTGCTTGACGCCGAGGGCGGCGGTCGGCTCGTCGAGGATGAGGACGCGGGCGCCGAAGTAGACGGCGCGGGCGATCGCGACGCACTGGCGCTGGCCGCCCGACAGTGTCCCGATGGGCTGTTCCAGGTCGTCGAGGACGATGCCCATGTTGCGCAGTTCCTCGTCGGCGGTCTTCTTCATCGTCTCGATGTCGAGGCGACGCAGCGGCCAGGGGCCCTTGGTCATCTCGGAGCCGAGGAAGAAGTTGCGCCACACCGGCATCAGCGGGACGACGGCGAGGTCCTGGTAGACGGTGGCAATACCCGCGTCGAGGGCCTCGCGCGGAGTGGAGAAGTGCACCGGCCGCCCGTCGACGAGGAGCTCGCCCTCGGTGTGCTGGTGCAGCCCGGAGATGATTTTGATCAGGGTGGACTTGCCGGCGCCGTTGTCGCCGAGGACGCAGGTCACCTTGCCGGGGTGGACGGACAGGCTCACGCCGTGCAGGGCGCGGATGTTGCCGTAGGACTTGGCGGTGGCCTTGAGTTCGACGACCGGCTTGCCGTCCTCGGGCACCGTCTCGGCGGGCTGGGTCTCTATGGTGGTTGTCATGGGATGGGTCACCTCCGGGTCGCCGCGCGGCTGACCCACAGATTGATGAGCGTGGCGCCGAGGAGCATCACGCCGAGGAAGGCCTTGAACCAGTCCGGGTTCCAGCCGGCGTAGACGATGCCCTGCTGCACCATGCCGAACATGAAGGCACCGAAGACGGGCCCGATCGCGCTGCCGGAGCCGCCGGTGAGGAGACAGCCGCCGATGACGGCCGCGGCGATGTAGATGAGCTCCTGGCCGACGCCCTCGCCGGACTGGACGGTGTTGAAGGCGAAGAGCTGGTGCATGCCGACGAACCAGGCGCCGAAGCCGACCAGCATGAACAGGGAGATCTTCGTGAAGGTCACCGGGACACCGACGGCCCGGGCGGAGTCCTTGTTGCCGCCGACCGCGAAGATCCAGTTGCCGTACTTGGTACGGAGCAGCACCCAGGTGGCCAGTGCGGCGAAGGCCAGCCACCACACGACGGTGATCTTGACCTGGACGCCGCCGACGTCGAAGGACGAGGAGAACCGTGCCTTCGCCTGGCTGAAGCCGTCCATGTCGCTGATGTCGTCGGTCGCCACATTGCCGGTGATCAGCTTGGTGACGGCCAGATTGACACCCTGGAGGATCAGGAACGTGCCCAGCGTGACGAGGAAGGAGGGCAGGCCGGTCCTCATCAGCAGCCAGCCGTTGAGGAACCCGATGCCCAGCGACACGACGAGCGCGACGATCACGCCCACCCAGACGTTCATGCTCAGCTGGTAGGCGACCATGCTGGCGGTGAGCGCCGAGGCGATCACGCCTACACCGGCCGAGAGGTCGAACTCGCCGCCGATCATCAGCAGCGCGACCGGCAGCGCCATGATCCCGATGGTGGACGACTGGTAGAGGATGTTCGCCATCGAGCCGCCGTCGCGCACCGGCGGGGCGGATATCAGGAAGAACACCCATACCGCGACGGCGCCGAGGAAGACACCGATCTCGGGTCGGGCCAACAGCCGTATGGCAAGGGGGCGTTCGATGGTCCGCCCGTCCTTCTCCGTGCCGGGGCCGGGGGCCGGCGGTGTAGTCACCGCCGGCGCAGCCTGCTGGGTCGTGCTCATCACCGGGTGCCCTTCGCGGCGAACGCGGCCACGGTGTCGACGTTGGCCTTGTCGACGAACGCCGGGCCCGTCAGGATCGGCGCCTCGCCGCCGCCGCTGTAGTTGCCGTTGTTCTTGTAGAGCCACAGCGAGTCGACGGACAGGTAGCCCTGGAGGTAGGGCTGCTGGTCGACCGCGAACTCGATGGAGCCGCCCTTGATGGCGGAGATGAGCTCCTTGTTGAGGTCGAAGGTGGCGATCTTCGCCTTGCTGCCCGTCTCGTCGACCGACTGCGCGGCGGTCAGTGCGATCGGGGCGGCGAGCGTGACCACCTCGTCGATGGAGGAGTCCTGCTTGAGCTTGGCGGTGATCGTCGACTTCACCGACGGCATGTCGGCGCCGTTGACGTAGAGCTTGGTGGTCTTGCCCTTGAAGTTCTTCTCCACGCCGGCACAGCGCTGTTCGAGGTTGACCGCACCCTGGACCTGCACCACGCACAGGGCGTGCTGGGCGCCGGTGGAGTTGAGCTTGGTGCCGAGTGCCTGGCCGGAGACGGCCTCGTCCTGGCCGAAGAAGGAGAGCAGGCCCTGCTCCTTCCAGTCGGACATGCCGGCGTTGAGGCCGACGACGGGGATACCCGCCTTGACGGCCTTGGCGACGACTTCCTTCATGGCGTCCGGCTTGGCGAGGGTGACCGCGATGCCGTCGACCTTCTGGTCGATGGCGTTCTGGACCAGGGCAGCCTGGTCGGCGGCGCTCTCGTCGTTGGAGTAGATGAGCTTGATGTTGTCCTTGGCCGCGGCGGCCTCGGCGCCCTTGCGGATGGTGTCCCAGAAGGTGTCACCGGAGGGCGCGTGGGTGATCATCGCGACCGTCATACGGGGGGTGTCGGCCTTGCCCGCAGAGATGTCGCCCGCTTCCTCCTCGGCCTTCTTGCCGCCGGAACTGCTGGAACAGCCCGCGAGGATCAAGGTGGCCGCGGCGGCCACGGCCACGGCGGGTGCGATCTTGCGGGAACGGGAACGCGCTGTGCGGTTCATGCGTGCACCTCACTGTGCAGCTGGAAGGGGGTCGGAAAAGCGTCTGGGGGACCGGGATTATGCGCCAGCCACGGGGTGTGCTCCGGGAGTGCGGAGTGTCTGGAGGCGGAGTGTCGCGGGCAGTGGGGGTGGCTGCCGCGCCGAGCGCCCGCGTCGTTGCTCTCGAGCTGGCTTCGTCGGAACAACAGGACAATTTAAAACGCTTTAAGTTCTGGTACTATCAACCTTGTTTCGTGAGCGTGTCAAGGGTGTTGCTCGAGGAGATTTGCCGCGGGGAGGCACAGGTGGACGATGGCGGTACGGCACGTCACCGCAACGGCGCGCACAAACGTCCCAGGTTGGAGGACGTGGCCGCAAGGGTGGGCCTGTCCACGGCCTCGGTGTCACTGGTACTGCGTGGAGTGGCCGGCCCGAGCGAGCGGACCCGCCAGCGGGTCCTCAAGGCGGCCGCCGACCTCGGCTACCAGGTGGACCGCACCGCAAGCACCCTGGCCAGCAGGCGCAGTCGGCTGCTCGGCGTCATGGTCGACATCCACAGCCCCTTCCACGCCGAGCTGGTCGAACATCTGCACACTGCGGCCGAGGAGGTCGGCTACGACCTCGTCCTGTCCACGCTGACCCGCACCCGGGACGAGCAGACCGCCGTGGAGACGCTGCTGGCCTTCCGCAGCGAGGCGCTGATCCTCCTCGGCCCGACCTCGCCCGCGGACGTGCTCGCCGTCCTGGACAACAAGGCGCCCGTCATCACCGTCGGCCGCCGGATCGCCGACGCCGCGCTGGACGTCGTACGGACGGCGGACGACGAAGGTGTGGGGCAGATCGTCGACCACCTGGTCGGACTCGGTCATCGAGAGATCGTCTACGTCGACGGCGGCAAGGGTGTCATCGCCACCGACCGCCGCCGCGGCTACCGCACCGCCATGCGACGCCACGGACTGGGCGACCACATCCGGGTCCTCGCCGGGGACAACACCGAAGCGGCCGGTGAACGCGCTGCCCGCCACCTCCTCGACGGCCCCGAACTCCCCACCGCGGTCGTCGCGTTCAACGACCAGTGCGCCATCGGCGTCCTCGCCGCCTTCACCCGGGCCGGTGTCTCCGTCCCCGGCCGGATCTCCGTGGTCGGCTACGACGACGACACGCTCTCCCGGCTGAGCTGCTTCAACCTCACCACCGTCAGCCAGAGCGCCCGCGAACAGGCCCGGCACGCGGTGACCGCGGCCGTCGAACGCCTCGACCAGGACCGCACCGAACCCCGAGAGGTCGTCCTCACCCCGCGCCTGATCGTGCGCGGCACCACGGGCCAGGCTGTCTGAACCCCGTTCTCCCGCGGCGGCTGAGGTCTCCCACCGTCAACCGGCGTCGCCGACGCGTCGCGGCACCGTCCCTGGTGCTGCCTTCCGGGCCGCCCTGGCACTTGGACGAACATCCATGTTCCAGCCGCGGGCCATGTTGACGTGGGAGGAGAGCAGGGCGGCCTCGCGGTGGTCGTGGGCCGGGACGACCTCGACCCGGGTGCGGTTCGCGTCGAGCTGGTGGACGAGCCCGTGGGTGTCGGCGGCCCATGCCGGGACCGCGTCCGAGTCCTTCAGAAAGGAGGCGGGTGTGCCCGACCCCAGCCAGAACAGGGAACCGGCCAACGCCGGCGCGAGGCCGCCGCGCTGATACCGGGCAGGCCGCTCCACGCTGAGCAGGCCGGCCAGCAGCACGGCGGGAGCGAACAGCAGTGCCAGACGCTCCACGTTCGGCGGAGTTCGCGGTCGGCAGTCTGCCGTCCGATGCCGGTTGCCGACGCGGTTCGAGCCGATGGGGGAGGGGGTGAAGTAGGTGAGGACGACGCCCGCCGCGTACACGGCGTCGCCCAGCCGGACGACCCGCCAGCGACGCGGAGCGCACACCGCCACCGCGACACCCAGCACGACGGGCCACAGCATCCGCCCCGCCGCCATCGGCTGTTCGCCGTCGAACGGAAACAGCAGCGTGGTCGCCCTGACGACCAGGAACGGCGGAACCGTGAGCACGGCGGCCCGCCGCCAGTCGCGGACCTGAGCGTAGGCCGCACCCGCGACGACCAGGAACAGCCCGGCCACCGGGCTGGAATTCTTCGCCGTCGCCCTGCCGTCGACATCAGCCGTCGGCCGAAGTGAGTGCAGGGGGCTGCTGGAGGCAGGGGCTTCGCGAGGTCGCGTCGATGAGGGCGAGGGGCAAGCCCTCATGGGTCTGAAAGCCCAATGCTCCTACGGAATGATCCCACGATGTGATCAGCGAACTGCTTAAAGCGATTTAAACGCTGTTACTATCAACGGCCGCGCAGGGGCATGTCAAGGGTGTTGCCGTAAAGCGACGGGAGACCAAATGGACGACCTCAACCCTGCTGGCCCGGCAGGTGGCGACAGTGCGACTCCGCGTCCCCGGCTGGAGGATGTCGCCGCGCGCGTCGGCCTGTCCACGGCGTCGGTGTCCCTGGTGCTGCGCAACGCGGCCGGCCCCAGCGAGCGCACCCGCCGGCGCGTCCTGAGGGCCGCCGCCGACCTCGGCTACCGCCCCGACCGTACGGCCAGCGCCCTGGCCAGCAGACGCAGCCGGCTGCTCGGTGTCGTGGTCGACATCCACAGTCCCTTCCACGCGGAACTGGTCGAGCACCTGCACACGGCCGCCGAGGAGGTCGGCTACGCCCTCGTCCTGAGCGCCCTGACCCGCACCCGCGCCGAGGGCACGGCTGTCGAGACGCTGCTGGCCTTCCGTTGCGAGGCGCTGATCCTCCTCGGCTCGGTGTCACCCACCCCCGTGCTCGCGGCGCTCGGCCGCCAGGCGCCCGTCATCTCCGTCGGGAGCCGGACGGCCGAGGCCGATCTCGATGTCGTACGGACCGCCGACGACGACGGGGTCGGACAGATCGTCGACCACTTGGCGGGCCTGGGGCACCGGTCCATCGCCTACGTCGAGGGCGGCGTGGGTGTCATCGCCACCGACCGCAGCCGCGGCTACCGGGACGCCATGCGCCGCCACGGGCTCGACGAGCACATCAGGGTGCTGCACGGCGACCGCACCGAGGCGGCGGGCGAGCGGGCCGGTCGCCAGCTCCTGGGCGGAGGGGATCTTCCGACCGCCGTCGTCGCCTACAACGACCAGTGCGCCATCGGTCTGCTCACCGCCCTGCGGCGGGCGGGAGTCGAGGTCCCCGGCGCCGTCTCCGTCGTCGGCTACGACGATGACGCCCTGTCCCGGCTGGCCTGCTTCGACCTGACCACCGTGAGCCAGAACGCCGAGGAGCAGGCGCGGCAGGCGGTGGCCGCGGCCATGGAACGCCTGGAGCGCGGCCGCACCGAGCCTCGAGAGATCGTCCTCGCGCCCACTCTCGTCGTGCGCGGGACGACGGCCCTGGCGCGCTGACCGCCGCAGGGACGCGGGGCGCGCGTGGCCGAGCTGTGTATTTCGGACCGAACCCTTGACACCTTCCCGAAACGCAAGCATGCTCTGCCGCACCGCTTAAAGCGATTTAAAGACATTGCGGAACGAATGGCTCCCCATTGCCGCAAGCGGTTTCCGGGGCACGCCCGGAAAGTTATTCCGGCGTAACAATTCGGGCCGCACAGCAGGCCCGCCGCACGGACGGCCGACGGCACCACCGACCCCGCCCCACCCGTTGCCGAAGGTGCCCCGTCCCCGGGGCGCGGCCCACCTCCCCTGCCCGGCCGCGCCCCGGCACGTCCGTCGTACCGCATCACCACCGCACCGACACTGTCGGCGCCACGCTCCCCACGCCACCTTGGCATCGCACGAAGGAGTACCCAGCACATGGAACGCAAGCAGCCCGGCAGACCGCTCGGTCGCCGCCTCTCCGGAAGAACCATGACAGCGGTGAGCCTGCTCGCACTGACGGCGGCCGCGCTGACCGGATGCGCCAGCGGCAAGGCCACCGGCGGCGACGCGGATCAGGCGACGGCGTCGGCCGGGGGCGGGACGGCGTCCGGCACCAAGAGCAGTGGCAAGAACAACATCTACGTCATCGGCGGAAAGTCCGACGACCCGTTCTGGTCCACCGTCAAGCGCGGTGTCGACGACGCCGCCAAGCTTGTGAAGTCCGGTGGTGGCAGCGTCACTTACCTCGGCCCGCAGAACTACGACAACCTCGGCCCGGACGTCGCCAAGCTGACGCTGACCGCCATCTCGCAGAACCCGTCGGCGATCCTGGTCCCGGACTGGGTGCCCGAGAACCAGGACGCCGCCATCAAGCAGGCCGTGGCCAAGGGCATCCTGGTGCTCACGTACAACGCGGGCGGCACCGAGGCGGCCGAGAACGTCGGCGCCGTGAAGTACGTCGGGTCGGACGACTACGAGGCGGGCAAGGCCGGCGGCGCCAAGTTCGCCGAAGAGGGCGCCAAGAACGTCCTGTGCGTCAACACTGTGCCCGGCTCGGCCAACCAGGAGGCCCGCTGCAAGGGCATCAAGGACGGCGCCGTCAGCAAGGGCTCCTCCTCCAAGCAACTCCCGCTGCCCTCCTCGAACTTCGGCAACCCGTCCGCGGTCACCCAGGCCATCAAGGGCGCGTTGCTGAAGGACTCCAGCATCGACGCCGTGGTCACCATCGGTGTGGCGGACGCGGACAGCGCCGCCTCCGCGATCAAGCAGGCCAAGGTCGGCGACAAGGTGAAGCTCGGCACCTTCGACCTCTCGCAGAGCCAGCTGGACCGGATCAAGGACGGCTCCCAGCTCTTCGCCATCGACCAACAGCCCTACCTCCAGGGCTTCTACGTCGTCTCGATCGCCGACCAGTACCTGTCCTACGGCGTCCTCCCGCCGCAGAACCCGATCCTGACCGGACCGCTGCTGGTCACCAAGGACAACGTCGCCGCGGCGATCGCCGGTACCAAGGCCGGCGTGCGCTGATCCGCCCGCAGGTGCCGGGCCCTGCGCGGGCCCGGCACCACTCCTTGAGTTCCTCCCTCGCACCGCATCCTGATCCACGAAGGTGACACCACTCCGATGACAACCTCAACTCCCGACACGACGGCCGAGAAAGAGACCGCCGCCGCACCCCCGAAGCAGACCGAGAGCCCGCTGGGGCAGCTGCGCCATCGTCCCGAGGTCGGCGCGCTCATCGGAACGATCAGCGTCTTCGTCTTCTTCGCGATCTTCGGCGGCGAGAAGTTCCTCGCGACCGGCGGCGCGGCGAGCTGGCTCAACATCGCCGCGGAACTCGGCATCATCGCCATCCCGGTCGGCCTGCTGATGATCGCCGGCGAACTCGACGTCTCCGTGGGGTCGGTACTGGCCGGCAGTTCCATGACGCTGGCCATCGTCTCCGGGTACTGGGGCGCCCCGATGATCGTCGGCATCCTGTGCGCACTCGGCCTCGGCCTGCTGACCGGCCTGCTCAACGGCATCCTCGTCACCCGCACCAACGTGCACTCCCTGGTCGTCACGCTGGCCACGCTGTCCGGCCTGGCCGGGCTCACCCTCGGCCTGTCCCGGGTCACGACCGGCACCACCAGCGTGCCGGTCAGCCCCGACCCGCTGTCGAAGGCGCTGTTCGGGAAGCTGATCGCCGGGCAGTTCGAGGTCGCGATCTTCTGGTGGCTGGGCCTGGCCGCGGTGGTCACCGTGGTGCTGCAGGGGATGAAGTACGGCAACTGGATCTTCGCCATCGGCGGTGACAAGGAGAGCGCCCGCGCCACCGGCATCCCGGTCAACAGGGTGAAGATCGCCCTGTACATGGCCAGCGGCTTCGGTGCCGCCCTGGTCGGGGTGATCCAGACGATCCTCTACAACGGCGCCCAGGTCGCCAACGGCCAGTCCTTCGTCTTCAACTCCATCATCGCCGTGGTCATCGGCGGTGTGCTGCTCACCGGCGGCTACGGCTCCGTGGTCGGCGTCGTGCTGGGCACCCTGACGTTCGCCATCGTCAACCAGGGCATCTACTACACCGGTTGGAACTCCGACTGGGCCAGCCTGATCCTCGGCATCCTCATCCTCGCCGCGGTCCTGATGAACAACACCTTCCGCCGCCTCGCCCTGTCCTACAAGCCCCGCACGAAGAAGGCCTGATCATGACCGCACCCCTCCTTCGCCTGGACGGCGTCAGCAAGTCCTTCCTCGGCACCAACGCGCTGCAGGACATCTCCCTCGAAGTGCACGCCGGGAAGGTGCTGTGCCTGCTCGGCGACAACGGCGCAGGCAAGTCCACCCTGATCAAGATCCTCGCCGGCTTCCACAAGCCGACCACCGGCACCATCGAGATCAACGGTGCCCCGGTCGTCTTCGACAGTCCCCGGGACGCCAGCTCCCGGGGCATCGCCACCGTCCACCAGTTCGGCGGCACCTTCCCGCTCATGGGCGTCGGCCGCTGCTTCTTCGTCGGCGCTGAACCCACCAAGGGCTTCGGCCCGTTCAGGCTGTTCGACAAGAAGCTGGCCGGTGAGATCGCGGTCCGGGAGATGCAGTCCCTCGGCATCACCCGGGTCACCGACGGCAGCCGCTTGGTGGGCAGCCTGTCCGGCGGTGAGCGCCAGGCCCTCGCCATCGCGCGGGCCGTCTACTTCGGCGCCAACGTCCTCATCCTCGACGAACCCACCGCCGCGCTCGGCGTCAAGGAGGCCGCCCACGTCCTGCGGATCGTCATGCAGGCCCGCGCCAAGGGCGTCGCGGTCATCCTCGTCACCCACAACGTGCGCCACGCGATGATGGTCGGCGATCACTTCGCCGTCCTCATCCGCGGCCAGAAGGCCGACGACTTCCGCAAGGGCGAGCGCACCCGCGAGGAGATCACCGACCTCATGGCCGGCGGCGAGGCCATGGCCGACCTGGAAGCCGAACTGGCCCAGCTCCAGGCCGACGCCTGACCACCCCGGCTGTCCGTGCGCGGGGCGTCGTCACCGTCGAAGTCCGGTGGCGACGCCCCGCCGTCCCCTGACCGAAGCCGATCCACGGCGCCGAGCAGGCCGCCGACGACCTGGACAGCTGTGTACGGGTGCCCGGCGGGTGTGCCGTTGGCGTTCACGGCGCTCGGCACCACAGCGGACAGGACAGCGCGGACGGGCACGAGCGTGCTCGGAGCGGCGCGTGGAGGCCGTGTGCCATGAGGCGACGTGGACGGTATCCGTACAGCTCAGGCCGGGCTTCTCCGGCCATAGCCGCGGCAACGGATGTGCTGCCGTCGCTGGTGCCCGGCCCGACATCTCCTCGTCGGACTACGCGGAGGTGAGGACGTCATCCTCGGCTGTGATGATCTGCAGCGCCTCGGTGATGCGGTCGTGATGGGCGCGGTGGGAGACCACGCAGACGCGCAGGGTACAGGGGCCGTCGACGAGCGTGCCGGAGAGCACGACGCGTCGGTGGATGTTGATCCGCTCCATCCCTGCCTGTACGCGGTCTACGACCCGGTCTCCCGCGTGTGCTCCCTGGCCAGCGCCGGACACGTTCCACCGGCCGTCGTCACTCCCCTGGACTCCGGCGGCCACAGCCCAGCCCTCCGGGCGGTCGGCTTCCCGGAACCGTCGATCGGCCCGCCTCTGGGTCTGGGCGGCCTCCCCTTTGAAACAGGCCAATTCCAACTGCCGGAAGGCAGTCTCCTGGTCCTGTTCACCGACGGCCTCATCCAAAGCCGTGCTCGCGACGTGGACACCGCACTCACGCTGCTGCGCACCGTCCTTGCCCGAGCACCCGCTTCGTTGGAGGCGACCTGCGAGGACCTGCTGTCCGCGCTTCTGCCCGGCCGCCCCACCGATGACATCGCTCTTCTCGTGGCGCGAACCCGAGCGCTTGACGCCAGGCATGTCGCCACTGGCACATCGGATCTCCCCTCCGACCCGGCGCTCGTGGCCGGCGCGCGCACCTACGCATCCGGTCAACTCGTCGCCTGGGGCCTGGAAGAACCTTCCTTCACCACGGAGCTCATGGTCAGCGAACTGGTGACCAACGCCATCCGCTACGGCAAAGCCCCCATACAGCTGCGGATGATCCTCCAATCCACTCTGACGTGCGAAGTCTCCGACGCCAGCAGCACCGCCCCGCACCCGCGCCATGCCCGGGTCTTCGACGAAGGCGGCCGCGGCCTGCTACTGGTCGCCCAGCTCACCGAGCGCTGGGGCGCACGGCACAGCGGTGAGGGCAAGGTCATCTGGGCCGAACAGGCCCTCCCGGGCAGAGGCAGCTCCGAACTCAGACCTGTGACGGCGGACTTGAGACCGTAGAGAGACGAGATCACCCGGGGGCCGGCTCAGGGCTTGCGGAGCACGCTCAGTCGATGAGGGCGGACTGACCTTTCGGCACCAGTCCTTCGCGTCGCAGTCTGGAAGGTGACGTGTCGAACCACCGACGTACCGCACGAGTGAGGCTGGACTGTTCCTGCATCCCCAGGCTGGCCGCGATCTGCGAGAAGGACAGGTCGGTCCTCGTGATCAAGTCCAGGGCCTGACTCCTGCGTACACGATCGACGACGCCGGAGAAGGTCGTGCCCTCCTTGGACAGGGACCGCTGCAGTGAACGCGGGTGGAGACTCAGCAGGCGCGCGACTTTCGACAGGTCCGGACCGCTGGATCCGAGCTGTTCGCTGAGAATCGCTGCGACCAGGTCCGACATCGGCACGTGCTGGTGGCCGAAGTGCGTTTCGAGATGGTCCATCGCGATGTCGTGCAGCAGGTCGTCGCCGCCGCTGACCGGTGTCGAGAACAGGTGGCTCGGGACGCGCAGGACCGCGCTCGGACTGTCGAATCTGACCTCGGCCCCGAAGTACTTCCGGTAGGAACTTTCCTGTACCAGGCGAGCGTGTGGAAGCAGGACCGAACGGAGTCCGTACGGTGCGTCGCCGTGGAGCAGCGTCAGGACTCGGTGGACGATCCCGATGCCGTAGTCGATCGCCTGTGGTGAGGCGTTGATGCCCGTGGTCGTGTAGCGAAGGCCGACCACACCGGGACTTCCCAGCGGATCGTCGGTTTCCTCGAGTGAGAGGGCCGGGCTGTAGACGAACAGGTACCGGCACGCGCACTCGACGGCCTCGCCGATCGTGCGTGAGTTCTCCATGGCGATCGCCAGCGGTCCCAGCACATGCAGATCCTGCTGTGCCGCCATCCTCAACCCGAGGTCCGGAAGGGCGAATCGGCCGGCCGTTTCCTCGAGAACGCGCTCGACCAGGCGAAGACTCACGAACGAGTTGCCGTCGGTGATCCTCGCCTCGTCGAAGCCGTATGCCGCGAGGAGTTCGGGGCCCGAGCCGCCGATGTCGGTGACGAGCGCGGAGAGCCCCTGCAGGGCCGAGCACCGGACAGGAAGATCGGTGTCACGCAAGGACAAATCCTTGTCGCCTCAGGGCAAGTACCGGAATGTTTCAACGAAGCAAACTACACGTCACGACCGAGAGGACAGCTTCTACCGAGCTGGAGCCGAAGTGACTGTCGCCCCATCCATGCTAAGCCCCGCCGACCTGCTGACACCCGAAGAGTTGGACGTCCGCTGGAGGCTCGCCGTCCGCGACCGCCTTGTCTCCATGGACCTGCAGCTCACAGGGCCGGACCAGCGCTTCGGATCTGCCGAGGAGCTGGACCTCGGAGACCTTCTCATCACCGACTGGGTGTGCCCGCAGGTCGAAGGGACCCGAGGCAGAAACGCAGTGCGTCAGGACGATGACGCGCTGCTGCTCCTCGCCGCCAGCGCCGGCCAACAGGTCATCGAGACTTCTGACGAGACCGTCATCCTGCGACCAGGAACGGTTCTCATCATGAGCACCCGCACCACCGGGCGGTTCGTCATCCCGGATCACCTGGCCAAACGAACGGTCCGGGTGCCCATGAGCGCCCTGTCCCCGTTCGACGCGGGGGGCGGCGCACCCGGTTGCCTGCTCCAGGAGACGGCTCAGAACCCTTTGGCCAACCTTCTCCACGGCTTCCTCATGAGCATGGACCGTCACATCGGGCGGATGTCCGCGGCGGAGGTCGAGGGAGCGCGCAACGCCCTCCTCGTCCTCATCGCCGGCATGATCCGTGCGAGTCGACCTCACATCGGCGACGACGAGTTCCTGCATGTGCTCCGACGGCGGCTGGAAGACTGGATCATCGACCATCTCGCGGGTGGACCGGTCAGAGTCGCCGACCTCGCCGCCGCCTACAGCGTTTCTCCGAGGACGGTCCACCGGGCCTTCGCGTCGACCGGAGACACCGTCGGGGCGGTCATCCGCATGCACCGTCTGGCAGCGGCCAGAGGCGACCTGGTGAACACGAACCTCTGCATTGCCGCGATCGCACACCGGTGGGGCTTCTGCGATGCCAGCCACTTCGGACGGGAGTTCCGTCGGGAGTTCTCGCTGTCGCCCGGCGACTACCGGGAAGCCCACGGATGGGCCTGACCGTCTCCTCCTAGGCCGTGGCACACCCGTACCAGCCTGCGGCGCGATCCTTCTATGAGCCCTCACGGGCATTCGTGGATTCTGGGCCCGGCACCACTACTCGCGAGTGTCGGATCACTCCGAGTGAACCTCCATACGACCGACGGACCATCGCAAGCGAATCGGAAGATCCCATGAATCGAGAAGACATCGAGTTCCAGGGCGAGCACGGCGTCACCCTCCGGGGCTGGTTCTATCCGGCCAGGAACACCATCACGCCGGCACCGGTCGTGGTCCTGGCGCACGGGCTGTCATGCGTCAAGGAGATGCACCTCGACGACTATGCCGTGGTCTTCTCCGAAGCCGGCCTCAACGTGCTCGCCTACGATCACCGGAACTTCGGCGACAGTGAGGGAACTCCCCGCCAGGAGGTCGACCCGGTCCTGCAGTACCGGGATTTCCGGAACGCGATCACCTACGCCACCACCCGCCCCGAGGTGGACGCGTCGAAGATCGGCATCTGGGGCTCCAGCTTCTCCGGTGGACACGTCCTCATGGTCGCGGCGATCGACAAGAGGGTGAAGGCCGTCGTCTCCCAGGTGCCGTTCATCACCGGTCCGCGCACTCTGAGCCGGGCGATCCGGCCGGACTTCATACCGGTCTTCCGTGCGATCCAGGAGGGCGACCGACTCAACCGGTTCACCGGCGGAGAGCCCGCTATGCTCCCGGTCGTTGCGGCCGACCCCACGGCGCAGGCCGTGATGCCCGCGGCCGACGCCTACGAGTGGTTCAGCAAGACGTGGGCGGACCGGGCGCCCAACTGGAAGAACGAGCTGACGGCTCGAAGCATGGAAATGGTGACCGAGTACGCCCCGGGTACCTTCATCAGCCGCATCGCGCCGACCCCGCTCCTGATGATCGTGGCCGACAACGACAGGGTGGCACCGTTCGAGTTGGCCCTCGACGCGTACGAAGAGGCCCGGGAGCCGAAGCAGATCATCGTCAAGCAGGGCGGCCACTTCGACTTCTACAGCGGCCCCGGCTTCGACGAGCTCTCCGCAGCCGCACGGGACCACTTCGTCAAGCATCTCCGGGGCTGAGCCCCCCTCCTGAGCCGCATCGACGAGCCGCACCTTCCGTCACCGATCCATCCATCAAGGAGCCGCAATGCCGTACTGGGAGATCTTCACCCCCGAGAACGCCTTCACCCCGCAGGACAAGGAACAACTGTCCCAGAGGATCACATCCCTCTACACGGACTACGCCTATGACCTGCCGAAGTTCTATGTCGTCGTCCTGTTCAAGGACATGCCGGCGAACACCATGTACGTCGGTGGTAAGGCGAACAACAACTTCGTACGGATCCGCGTGGACCACATCGCCCGGCAGATGGACGACCCCGAGCTGCGGTTCCTGTGCATGGAGGTCATCGAGGAGAAGCTGGCGCCGTTCGTGAAGGAGCGCGGCTACGACTGGGAGGTCCACATCGACGAGACCCCCATGGACCTGTGGCGCGTCCAGGGCCTTGTTCCGCCTCCGCCGGAGTCCGACATCGAGAAGCTCTGGGCCAAGGAGAACCGGCCCGTCCCCTACGAGCTGACCGGCTGACCCCCTGACCGAGGTCCCGAGGCACCGTGGGGGTCCTGTCCACCGTGCGGGCCCCGGGACCTCAACCATCTCCGGAGGATCCGTCTGAGGAGCGCATGATGACCACAGCGTGTACCACCCGCGGCGAGGGCACCCGCTACCGCATCGACCGGCCGACCTTCGCGGACATCATGTGCGATCTGCGGATCCCGAGGAGCGATCTGGGAGCCGGGGACAGGATTCCGCACATCGATCTGCCGACAACTGACGCAGGCCGCTTCAGCAGCGAAAGTAACGCCGCGGACGGCCGTCCCGTCCTGCTCGTCTTCGGTTCACTGGCCTGCCCGGTAACCGAGAGCGCGGGGCGGGGGCTGCTCGACCTGCACCACACGTACGGTGACGCGATCCGGTTCGTGGTGGTGAACGTTCCTGAGGCACACCCTGGCGCCGACACTCCGCAGCCACGCATGATCGACGAGAAGATGCGTAACGCGGGCGCTCTCAAGAGCCACCACCGTTTCGGCTTCGAGGTCGCCGTCGACGGCATCGACGGCACGGTGCACCGCGCGTCCGGCACGCGCCCCAGCTCGGCGTACATCATCGACCCCTCAGGCACCATTGTGTTCCGGGCACTTGGTCGAACAGACTGGAGCCGCTCGAGGAGGCGCTGCGTGCCGTCGTCGCAGGCCGAGCACCCTCGCCTACGAATGTGGGGCAGACGACACGCGCACTGACGCGGATGACGGCGTATGCGGATACCGCGCTCTCCGCTGCCGGTCGCGGGGCCCTGCGAGATTTCTGGCGAGCCGCACCACCGGTCGCAGCGATGATCACGCTGTCCGGACTTTTCCGCTCCCTGCCGAGCGAACGGCGCGTCGCGCCGACCGTCGCGATCACTCTGGCATTCTGCGCTGCCGCTGCCGCTGCCGCTGCCGCTGCCGCTGCCGCTGCCGCTGCCGCTGCCGCTGCCGCTGCCGCTGCCGCTGCCGCTGCCGCTGCCGCTGCCGCTGCCTCCGCAGGGTTGCTTGTCCTTCAGTGAGCCGTATCAACCGCTCCAGCAGCCACGGTGGTGCTTCAGAGCAACGTGGCGCTCGCATACCAGCGCTCGGCGCACTCGTTCTATGAGTCGCCGAGCGTGCGTTCATAACGTGACTCCGCCGCCTACGTGCCAGTGCCGCGTCGGCCGACAACCCCGCAACCGGAGGTACCTCGTGACCACTGCCCCCCACTCCTCGCCGGCCGCACCCATCCGCGCCACGGTCTTCGTCGGTCGCTGGCCGAATGTCCCGGCCGAGGAGTTTCCCGGCGTACCGAACGGCACCTTCTCGCCCACCACGGCCACGCTCGTGAGCGGCGCCACCGAGGTGGTCCTGATCGACGCGCTCTACCTCAAGGACGACGTCCGCGACCTCGGTGACCTGATCGAGCGCACCGGCAAGAAGCTCACGACGATCTACATCACCCATGATCACGCCGATCACTACCTGGGCTTCGGACCGCTCCTGGAGCGGTTCCCGGAGGCGAAGGCCGTGGCGCTGCCCCACGTGGTCGAGTCCATGAAGCAGACCATGCAGCTTCAGATCGAGCAGTGGGGCATGCTGTTCGGCGACTCCTGCATCATGGCGGGGCCGCTTCCGGAGCCGCTCGAAGGCGACACGCTGTACGTCGACGGATCTCCCCTGCACATCATCGAGGTGAAGCAGGCCGACATCCATCCCACGAGCATCGTGCACATCCCCGAGATCGACGTCGTCGTGGCCGGTGACTCCATCTACAACGAGATCCACCCGATGCTCGGCCTGTCGACGCCCGACGAGTGGCAGGACTGGCTCGAGACTGTCGACACCGTGGAGAGCCTCCGCCCGCGCATGATCGTGTCCGGACACCGCAGGCCCGACGGCGACGACTACGCGGTCGAGACCATGATCGCCCAGACCCGCGCCTACATCCAGGACTTCGCGGCTGCCTCCGAGGTCGCGAAGGACGCCGAGGAGCTGGTGGCCACCATGGTGGAGAAGTACCCGCACCACGGCAACGTCTGGACGCTCCAGTTCTCCGCCGGAGAGGCGATCGCGAAGCGCGATGCTGCTGAGTGACCGAGCCTGTCACCCGAAGCCCGCACTGTTGCATTCGCGTCGAAACGCGTCACACCACGATAGGTGACCTCACCATGAATTTCGCCTCTCTGCCCGACCGTCGCGCCGCATCCACTCCGGATGGGCCCGCGGTTGCCGACGGGCGTCAGTCGCTCACCAATGCCCAGTTCCTGACCCGTGTCCGGGCTGCTGCTCATCACCTTCAGGACCTTGGGATGGGTACCGGCGATGTCGTGGCGCTCAAGCTGAGGAACCGCGTCGAGTTCGTGCTTCTGCTGTTCGCGGCCTGGCGGCTCGGGGCGACCATCACCCCGGTCAATCCGAGCCAGACCGAGGGTGAGGTCGCGCGGCAGCTCCACGACTCGGGCGCACGCGTGCTGGTTGTCGAGGACGGCACGACCGCTGCAGGCGTCGCCACGCTGGCCGTCGACGACCTGTACGGAGAGGCGGTGGGGTCGGGTCCGACGCCGCAGCCGGACTCGACCGCGCCGGCACTCTTGATCTACACCAGCGGAACGACGGGCGTACCGAAGGGCGTGATGCTCGACCACTCCAACATCGACGCGATGGCGGCGATGGGGTGCCGGGCGATCGAGGCCGGGCCGACCGACCGCTGCTTGCTGATCCTGCCGCTCTTCCATGTCAACGCCATCGTGGTCAGCGTGCTGATGCCGCTGGTGGCAGGCGGCAGTGTCTTCATCACTGACCGGTTCGACCCCAAGACCTTCTTCGATCTCGTCGAGCGGGAGCGGCCCACCTACTTCAGTGCCGTGCCCACGATCTACAACATGCTCGAGGCGCTGCCGGCCGATGTTCGACCTGACACGTCCTCGCTGCGTTTCGGCACGTGCGGTGCGGCACCCGCCTCCGCCGAATTGCCGGTCCGTTTCGAGGCTCGGTACGGCTTCCCCATCATCGAGGGTTACGGGCTGTCCGAAGGAACCTGCTTCTCCACCGTCAACCCCGTCGCGGGTCCGCGCCGCGCGGGCACCGTGGGGGTTGCCGTCCCGGGGCAGGAGCTCCGGATCGTCGACGAGCAGGGTAACGAGCTGGCGACCGGCGTGGATGGTGAGGTCATCGTGCGCGGCCCCAACGTCATGCGTGGTTATCTCGGCCGGCCGGAAGACACGGCGAAGACGATCGTGGACGGCTGGCTGTACACAGGCGACGTGGGACACCTGGACGCGGACGGCTACCTGACCCTGGTCGGGCGGTCGAAGGACATGATCATCCGTGGTGGCGAGAACATCTACCCCAAGGAGATCGAGGACGTCCTCACGGCTGACCCGTGTGTTCTCGAGGCCGCTGTCATCGGTGTGCCTGACGACAAGTGGGGAGAGGTGGTGGTCGCCTACGTCCAGCCGCGGCCTGGTACGACCGTCCACCCTGCGGCTCTGGAAGCGCTGACTGCGCAACACCTCAGTGGCTACAAGCGGCCGACGTCGTTCTTCGTGGTCGACGCCCTCCCCAAGAACGCCGTCGGCAAGATCGACAAGCCCTCGTTGCGGGCCGCTCACGCTGCAACCCTGTCATCCCATTGACCACTAGCAGATGCTCGGTCATCGAGGGCTCGCCATCTTCGAAGGCCGGGTGGCCCGCGGGGCGAGATTCCCTCCCACCACCCGATCGCCTTCGAAGGTACTGGCTGGAGGGACCGGCGTGACGCTTCAGGGGCATGCTCGTGCGGATGGACGACCGAGAGGCAAGGGGCGAGCATCTGACGAACGGTTCCATGTCCCGCGCCGCGTCCGACCTCCGCAACTCACCACGGCCTGCGCGACCGACTACCCGGCCTGCATCTTGGCAGCGCACATTGGCCATCGCGACGCCCACGACGGGATGGCGCGGAGGCGGTCAGGAGCCGGCTCACCCGGACTGAGCGCATGCGAGCCGGTGAGACCCCCGGCAAAACGTCTGCCACCGCCGACGCCCGATCGGACGAGCTGTCTCCTGATCCGGATCGGTGGTGGGCCTGGGCGTGATCGCCCTCGCGCAGCCGATGGTGTCTTGGACACCACGATCGTGAACATCGTTCTGCCCTCGGCCCAGCGGGGATTGGGGGCGTTAGACGACAGCCGCCAGTGAGT
The DNA here is from genome assembly GCF_040651535.1 of Streptomyces sp. NPDC048420. Classification (NCBI taxonomy): domain Bacteria; kingdom Bacillati; phylum Actinomycetota; class Actinomycetes; order Kitasatosporales; family Streptomycetaceae; genus Streptomyces; species Streptomyces sp. NPDC048420. Next base: position 66,793 of record NZ_JBEZKG010000022.1, on the reverse strand, counting down.
GATTACCGCATACACGCTCGCGTTCGGGAGTCTGCTTGCGGGCGGTCGGATCGCGACCTGGTCGGACGCGAGCGGACCTTCCTTGTGGGCCTGGTCGGCTTCGCGGCAGCGTCCGCCCTGGCGGCACCGCGGCGGGCCCCGGCCTGCTCTTCGCGGCGCGTGCCTGCAGGGGGTGCCGAGCAGCAGGGTGCTCACCCGCCCGACCGGGTGACGCTCACAGCGGCCCCGCCGGCGATGCAGGTGCCGTACCGAGCCGCTCAGCGGTGGCTGGTTGCCTGTCACGCGGTCCGCTTCGATGCCCTGGATGTTTCATCGAGGGCCTGGCCTTGAGGACGCCTGGTCTCCCGACAGCGGCGATCCAACGGCAGGCATCCGACGTCGCGGCCCGGCGGGATCGGCCGAGCCCTCGGTAGGCACAGTGCACGAGATCGTCACCTGTGTCGATCCGGGGCCGACAGCGATGGCGCACCGGAGCGCCGAGCGCCGCCGGAAGGCGTGGGTTCGAACTGCCGGAGCGAGGCAGGCGCCGCCAGGGAGGTCTGACAGGCCACAACCATCCCCAACTCGACATCTGGGTAAGCGACTTCTCCGGGAAACAGGGGCCCCGTGGCTGGCCGAGCACGACGTAGCCGCGATGGGACAGAACCGACGTCGTTCGTCAGCCTGCGGTCGCGGACCGGTGGTCGGTGCCCAGCATGGCCAGCACCAGCGTCGCGTAGCGGCGGCCGAGGCTGACGGGAGTGTGGTGGCCGCCGGGGGCGTACCAGCGGCTGACGTCGACGCCGAGGGAGAGTACCGCCAGCGCGACACCGCCCGGGTCCTCGGTGCGGAACGCCCCGGACGCGATGCCGGCCACGATCTCGTCGAGCACCACTTCCTCGGTGCGGCGGCGGAGCCGGAGGATCTCGTCACGGTGGTCCGGCGCGAGTGCGCCGAGCTCGTACTGGACGACGCGGGCCAGCTGGTGGTGGCGGGCGTGCCAGGCGGTGTAGTCGTGAACCAGCGCCCGTAGCCGGCCGACCGCCGTCACCTCCTCCGCCAGGGCGCGTTCCACTGCCGCCAGTGCGCTGCGGTGGCCGGCGAGGCTGATCGCGTAGAGGAGGTCTTCTTTCGTGCGGTGGTGTGCGTAGACGGCCGACGGGCTCATCCCGGCGGCGGCGGCGATGTCGCGGGTGGAGGCGCCGTGGTAGCCGCGGGCGGCGAAGGCCGTGAGCGCCGCCTCGAGGATGCGCCGGGAGCCGGGGCCGGCCTCGCCCCACAGGTCGTCGGTTGCGATGGTTGTCACGCGCCCATTCTCGCGGATCACGTCTGTCGGTCTGCTCAGCTGATGATGAGGCCGCCGTCGACGGTGAGGGTGGTGCCGGTGACATAGCTGGAGGCGTCGGAGGCGAGGAAGACCACGGCGGCGGCGAGTTCCTCGGGTTCGCCGGTGCGGGGAAGCGGGATGCGGCGGACGATGTCGTCGATGTTGCCGGCGTCCTGACGGGCGGTCATTTCGGAGGCGAAGTAGCCGGGGGCGAGGGCGTTGACACGGATGTTCTTGCGGTGGCTCCACTGGGCGGCCAGGTCGCGGGTGAGACCGAGCAGGCCCGCCTTGGAGGAGGAGTAACCGGCCTGCGGCAGGCCGGTGTTGACCAGGCCGAGGACGCTGGCGATGTTGACGATGGAGCCGCCGCCGGTCATCACTTGGGCCGCCGCCCGGGCCATCCAGTAGGCACCCATGAGGTTGATGTCGATGATGTGCCGGAAGTGCTCCGGTGTCTCCCGGCTGGCCGGGACCGCAGCGGCCACGCCGGCGTTGTTGACCAGGACGCCGACGTGGCCGAAGTCCGCGGCGGCCGCCGCGACCGCATGACAGTCGTCGGGCGAGGCGACGTCGGCCTTGACGCACAGGGCGCGGCGGCCCGTGGCCTCGACGAGGCGGGCGGTGTCGGCGAGCCGGTCGGTGCGTCGGGCGGCCAGGACGACGTCGGCCCCGGCTTCGGCGAGGGCCTGGGCGAAGGCGACGCCGAGACCGGAGGAAGCGCCGGTGACGATGGCGACGCGGTCGTCGAGACGGAAACGGTCGAGGATGTTCACAGGGGGCTCCAGAGAGGTCAGATGGACAGGCCGCCGTCGACGGGCAGCACGGCACCGGTGATGTAGCCGGCCTCCTCAGAGGCGAGGAAGGCGACAGCCGCGCACATCTCGCTCGGGTCGCCGAAGCGGCCCATCGGGATGCCGGCAGTCAGCTCGGCGCGCTTCTCGGCGGGGACGGAAGAGACCATGCGCGTCTCCGCGTTGGGGGAGATGGCGTTCACGGTGACGCCGAAGCGGGCGAGCTCTTTGGCGGCGGTGCGGGTGAATCCGATGATCCCGGCTTTGGCGGTGGCGTAGTTGGACTGGCCGATGTTGCCGTGCAGACCGGAGTAGGAGGTGACGTTGACGACCCGGCCATACCTCTGCGCGCGGAAGTGGGGGACGCACGCCCGGGTGAACCGGAAGGCGCCGCCCGCGTGAACGGCCAGTACGGCGTCCCAGTCGTCGTCGGTGAGCTTCCACAGGACGCCGTCGCGCAGGATCCCGGCGTTGTTGACCAGGACGTCGACGCGGCCGGTCTCGGCCAGCGCGGTGGCGACGACACGCTCCGCGTCAGTGCTGGAGGCGACGTCCGCGGCCACCCATAGAGCGTCCAACTCCTTCGCCGCCGCGCGGAGTTCGTCCTCGTCTCGGTCGACCAGGACCACGTCCGCGCCTGAAGTGCGCAGGTGGCGACCGAGTTCGACGCCGATGCCGCGGGCCGCACCGGTGATGATCACGGTGTGGCCGGTGAAATCGAAGCTGAGGTTGCCCATCGGGCGCTCCCATCCGGATAGTGGTGTCCGTGTCCATGGGCCTTACAGGCCGAGGTCGCGGCCGATGAGTTCCTTCATGATCTCGTTCGAGCCGGCCCAGATCTTGGTGACTCGGGCGTCCTGCCAGGCTCGGGCGACCCGGTATTCGTTCATGTAGCCGTACCCGCCGTGCAGTTGGACGCAGGCGTCGAGGACCTCGTTCTGCACCTGGGCGGTCCACCACTTGGCCTTGGCCGCGTCCACCGCCGAGAGCCGGCCCGTGACGTGGGCGGCGACGCACTGGTCGACGAAGGCCTGGGTCACCTCGATCTGGGTGACCATCTCGGCCAGCCGGAACTTGTTGTACTGGAAGGAGCCCACGGACTGGCCGAAGGCCTTCCGCTCCTTCACATACTCCAGCGTCTCGTCCAGGATCTGCGCGGCGTGGGCCAGGTTGAGCACGGCGGCACCGATCCGCTCCTGCGGTAGCCGCTCCATCATGTGGATGAAGCCGCGGTCGACTTCGCCGATGACGTTGGCGCCCGGGACGCGCACGTCGTGGAAGAACAGCTCGGCGGTGTCGGCTTCGTGCTGACCGACCTTGTCCAGCTTGCGCCCGCGCTCGAAACCGGGCATGTCCGTCTCCACGGCGAACAGCGTGATGCCCCTGGCGCCCTTCTCCGGGCTGGTGCGAGCGGCGACGACCACCAGGTCGGCGCCGAAGCCGTTGGTGATGAAGGTCTTGGAGCCGTTGAGGGTCCAGTTCTCCCCGTCGCGTACGGCAGTGGTCCGCAGGGCCGCAAGATCGGAACCTGCCGAGGGCTCGGTCATACCGATCGCGGTGACCAGCTCGCCCGCACAGAACCGCGGCAGCCAGCGCTCACGCTGCTCCTCGGTGGTCAGCTCGACCAGGTAGGGGGCGACGACCTCGCAGTGGATGGTGAACGAGGAGGCGAATGCCACCGACAGCCTGGCGAATTCCTCGTGCAGAACCGCGGTGAAGCGATAGTCGCCCGCCTCGCTGCCGCCGTACTGCTCCGGTATCAGCAGCCCGAGCAGTCCTTGCTGCCCAGCGGCCTTCCACGCGGCGCGGTCGATCGCCCGCTGCTGGATGAACTCCTCCTGGCGCGGCCGCAGCTCGCGCTCCACGAATGCCCGGACGGAGGTCCGGAAAGCCTCGTGGTCGGCATCGAAGACAGTACGGCGCACAGGAGCTCCTCGTCGCTCGCCGGAAAGAGGAAGTAAGAAGCAGGAATAGGAAGTAAGCGAGTGCATAGTAACTATGCGAGTGCTTAGTTTTCTTGGGTGGGTCGATTCCGTCAACCCCGTCTGCGAGGTAGGCGGACATGACGTACGCCACGGGGGTCCGCCATCGCGCGCAGTGGAGTCCGCTGGCGGTTCCCCATCAACTCCCAACACATCAACCGTGTTGACGGGTCTGGTGGAGCGGGGTGGTGGGCGGCCATGCCCGCAGGCCGGCGCGGATCGGTGGCGTGCTCGCTCCGCAGTGGTACCCGACCAAGACGAAACGGGCAGGGGCCGTCTGGCGCGGACGTACCACGGCGAGGCGCGATCGTCCTACGGGGTACCTGTTTCGGGTGGCTACGTTGCTGACGTAATCCCTGTTCTGCCGGAGCTTGAGAGCCGCTCGCCCGGACAGAACCCACCACCGGATCTCCGAGAAGAGCACTCAGATGCCCGAAGCCGTGATTGTGTCCTACGCCCGCTCGCCGATCGGTCGGGCGTTCAAGGGGTCGCTGAAGGAGATGCGCAGCGACGATCTCGCCACCCAGGTGATCGCTGCGGCGCTCGTCAAGGTCCCGGGACTCGACCCCGACGAGATCGGAGACCTGATCCTCGGCTGCGGCCTGCCCGGTGGCGAACAAGGCTTCAACTTGGCGCGCAACGTCGCGGTCCAACTGGGCTACGACAACCTGCCGGGCACCACGGTGACCCGCTACTGCTCATCGTCGCTGCAAACGACGCGGATGGCCTTCCACGCGATCAAGGCAGGCGAAGGTTCGGCCTACATCTCGGCGGGCGCCGAGGCTGTGTCCCGGTATGTCAACGGCAACTCGGACTCCTGGCCGGACACGCAGAATCCCGCGTTCGGCGTCGCTCAGGCACGCTCGGCCGCCAGGCAGGCGAGCCACGAGGCCTGGACCGACCCTCGTGAGTCGGGACTGGTGCCCGACGTGTACATCAGCATGGGTGAAACCGCGGAGAACGTCGCCTCCCTCACGGGCATCAGTCGCGAAGAGCAGGACCGGTGGGCGGTCCGTTCGCAGCACCGGGCCGAGGAGGCCATAGCGCGCGGCCACTTCCGCAGGGAGATCACCCCGATCACGCTGCCCGACGGCTCGATCGTGAGCGAGGACGACTGCCCGCGGCCCGGGACGACGCTCGATGCGGTCTCCGCGCTCAAACCGGTCTTCCGTGAGAAGGGCTCCGTCACCGCCGGCAACTCGTGCCCGCTCAACGACGGAGCGGCGGCCCTCGTCATCATGTCCGATGTCAGGGCGCGTGAACTGGGCCTGCAGCCGCTGGCCCGCATCATCTCCACCGGCGTGACCGCTCTCTCGCCGGAGATCATGGGCCTCGGCCCCATCGAGGCCACCCGTCAGGCACTCGACCACGCAGGCCTGACCATGAGTGACGTCGACCTCGTCGAGATCAACGAGGCGTTCGCTGTGCAGGTGCTCGGCTCTGCGCAGGCGCTGCAGATCGACGAGGACAAGCTCAACGTTTCGGGTGGGGCCATCGCGTTGGGGCACCCCTATGGGATGACCGGAGCGCGGATCACCGGATCGCTCATCAACAACCTTCAGGCCCACGACAAACAGATCGGCCTGGAGACGATGTGCGTCGGCGGCGGGCAGGGCATGGCCATGCTGATCGAGCGGCTCGCCTAGGACGTAGCTTGTCGGTCCCGGCACGCGCAGAGATCCATACAGTCGCACGAAGCGGCCGGATCGACCGCGGCCGCCTCACGCCGAACGTTCGCCGAAGCGGGCCAGCGCAGCCTTTGGCAATCCCTGGACGGCACGCTGTAGGGGTCGGTCACGGGGCTCTTTCCGAGCCCGGGCACGTCTCGAGACGGCGCCAGAGCACGAGCTTGCGGCAGAGTTTCTCTACAACGGCGCCCCGTGGGCGCGGGCCTGGCCAGGGGCTGGGTGAGGATGACCGGCGGCCTGATCGCGGCCGCACTCTCCGGCTTCGGGGGCGACGGGTGGCCGCCAGGGGCTGCACCGCGTCCCCGCCCGGACGAAGCCTCAGAAGACCGCGTCCCGGCGTAGCGGAAACCGTACTCACATGCCCGCTCGACCCGTGGGCGGCGCGAAGATCGCCCCGGTAAAGGGATGTAAACCGATCGGTTTTCATTTTGGCCACATCAAGTTACCCTCGCGGCTTGACCACCGAAGTGAAGCCAAGTGCCAGGGAGCGGCTGCTGGAGGCGGCGGCCATGCTCACCTATCGAGACGGTGTCGGCATCGGCGTCGAGGCGCTGTGCAAGGCGGCGGGGGTATCGAAGCGTTCCATGTACCAGCTGTTCGAGAGCAAGGATGAACTGCTGGCGGCGAGCCTGGAGGAGCGCGCCGCCGCCTTCGCGGCCGGGCTCCTGCCGGCAGCGGACGACGGCCGTTCACCCCGCGAGCGGATCCTGCATGTTTTCGACCAGATGGAGGAGCAGGCGGGTACGCCCGACTTCCAGGGCTGTCGGTACCTGGCTGCCCAGATCGAGCTCAGAGACCAGAGCCACCCTGCGAGCCAGGTGGCCCACCGGGTCAAAGAGAATCTGACCGCCTTCTTCCGTGCCGAGGCCGAACGGGGGCGGGGCAAGCCACCCCGGCCTGCTGGCCCGGCAGCTCGGCCTGGTCTTTGACGGGGCCAGCGCCCGCGCGGGGATCGGAGCCGACAATCTGACAGGGCTCGTCACGCCCACCGTGATCACCCTGCTCGATGCGGTGGGCATGCGCTGACGCATCCCCTTTCGGGCAGGCGCCGTGACCGTGCCCTCCCCAAGCTGTGATGGCTCCCGCCCCTGATTCCCTTTAGTCGAGGGGAGTCCGGTGGCCGTAGGGGTGTTGACGGACGTGTCGCGCGTCAGGAAGGCCGTCGTCTCGTCGGCATCAGCACCCAACGGCGGGTGCGCGGTTCCCCAGGGCCTCCTCCGGTCGGCCCGGACCGCTAGGCCGCGTCAGTCTGGCCTCGGCGGCTGTCACGGCGGTGTAGCCCTATACCTGCGGCTGGAGTGTTCAAGCGTGGCGCGGGAGCCCTTGAGTGCGGAATCGGCGACCGCTGCGGATGGCATCCTCGCATCTCTCCTGTGCACTGACCCTATGGCTACGGGCGGCAACCTCCGCCTTGCACTAGGAAACCGATCGGTTTACGATGGTGGAAACCGATCGGTTTTTCAATGAATCCAAGGGCTGCTCCGTGGTCACGCCCCCTTCGGGCGGGCCCTGTCCGAATCACCTGTCCGCAGCAGTTCACACAGAGGGAAGCCAGCGAGATGCCCAGCTCAGAGTCACGTCCCACGATTCACATCCCGGGAACCACCAGCCACACCATCGCCCCGCGCACAGGACGCCACAGCAGCGAGGGGACCCTGCGCTACCTCAGAGCGGGCACCGGTGCTCCGCTGGTCCTGCTGCACACCGTGCGCACCCAGGCCGAGCACTTCCGCTCCCTCATCCCGTTGATCGCGGACCAGTACACCGTGTACGCCCTCGATCTGCCGGGGATGGGCTACTCCGAGATCGTGCCCGGCGCGTCGTACGACGAACCGGGGATGCGTGCCGGTGTCGAACGGCTCCTCACCGAACTCGACCTCGACGACGTGACGTTGGTCGGGGAGTCCATGGGGGCGGTGCTCGCCCTGACCGCCGCGGCCGATCTGCCGGAGCGGGTCCGGCGCGTCGTCGCGGTGAACGCGTACGACTTCCCCGGCGGGATCGCCCGGTCCAGTCTGCTCGCCCGTGTGGTGGTCGGCGGTGTCCTCACTCCGGGGGTGGGCCCGGTGGTCGCTGGGGTGGAGCCCAAGCCCGTCGTCGGCAGGATCCTGAAGGGCGGGCTGGTCGACAAGACCGCGCTGCGCGAGGACTACCTGGACGAACTCCTCCAGGTGGGCGGCCGCCCCGGCTACCCGGGCGTTGCCCGGGCCGTGTACCAGAGCATGCCCAGTCTCATCGCCGCCCGCTCGCGCTACCCGGAGGTCAAGGCCCCCGTCCACCTCGTCTACGGCGAGAAGGACTGGTCGCGGCCCTCGGACCGGCAGGCCAACAAGGACCTGCTGCCGGCCGCCGATTTCACGCAGGTGCCGGGAGTAGGCCACTTCATCGCCCTGGAACGGCCCGACGTGCTGGCCGGCCTGCTGAACGCGGTGGCCTAACCGGCCCGGGAGCGCCGTGGTCACCCCCGTTCGGGTGTAGTGCGGTCCGGGACCAGGTTCGACCACGTGCCTGACAGCGTCGTGGTATGCAAAGGAGCGGCACACGGCAGAGATTCAGATTGCTGCTGAGCCGGCTGCCGTATGGCAAGCAGGCGCCCATGATGGGCGTCGTACTCGATCCTCTGGCGGCGGCCCGGCGCGGTTTCATGGTGGTCTCTCCAGGACACGCGGGGCCGGTTCGCCTCCGAGGGGGGAGTGGGAGCCGTGGACGTACGAGGAGAGCGACGGTTACGACACCGTGCGGTGGGCCGCCGCCCTGCCCGGCTCGAACGGCTCCGTCGGCATGATCGGCGGCAGCTACTTCGGCAACACCCAGTGGATGGCGGCGCTGTCGAAGCCGCCGGAGCTGAAGGCCATCGCGCCGCTGATCACCTGGTCCGATCCGGATGACGGGCTGTTCTCGCGCGGCGGTGCGATCGAGCTCGGCATCACCGTGCCCTGGTCCCTGATGCAGGGCGCCGACACCCTGATGCGCCGTCACCGCACCGACCCCGGCGCGCTCGTGGGCAGTCTCGGCGGGCTCGTGCGGGATCTCGACGGCCTGGCCGATGGCGGCTACGGCGAACTGCCCGCCGGGCGGTTCCCCGCGTTCGTCCGGCACGACCTTCTCGAGCTGGGCTACGAGCGTTCCCGGCGGGAGCCCGAGTGGGCGCGGTCCTGCACTGTCGCGGGCCGCCACGACGAGGTCGACCTGCCCACCTTCCAACTCGGCGGCTGGTACGACATCTTCACCCAGGGCACGCTCGACAACTTCACCGCCATGCGCCGCGCCGGCCGGTCCGCCACGTTGATCATGGGCCCGTGGACCCATACCAACTGGCAGCACGTGGTCGGTGACGTCAACTTCGGATTCGCCGCGCACTCCGAATTCATGGGCATGCGGGGACGCGTTTACGACCTGCAGTTCGACTGGTTCGCGCGCACGCTCGGCGAGGGGGCGGCACTGGAGCCGGACACGGGCACGGTGCTGCTGTTCGTGATGGGGGCCAACCAGTGGCGCGAGGAGACGGAATGGCCGCTGTCGCGGGCGGTGGACACGGACTTCCACCTGCGTGCGGGCGGACGCCTGACGCGGGAGCCGCCGTCCACCGCCGAGCAGGCCGAGGAGTTCACCTACGACCCGATGGATCCGGTGCCCACCACCGGCGGCGCGCTCCTGATGACCGACGACTTCCGTCCCGGACCGCTGGACCAGACGGCCGTGGAGGCGCGTGAGGACGTCCTCGTCTTCACCACCGAACCGCTCGCCGAGGACCTGGAGGTGACCGGCCGGGTCCGGGCGGTGCTCTTCGTCGCCACGGACGGGCCCTCGACCGACTGGGTGGCACGGCTGTGTGACGTCAACGAGAACGGTGTCTCCCGCAATGTGGCCGACGGCATCGTGCGGGTGCGTGCAGCGACACTGGGCGAGGCGGCCGAGCACGTCGTGGACCTGTGGTCGACCAGCATCGTCTTCCGGGCGGGTCACCGGATACGGGTCCAGGTCACCTCCAGCAACTTCCCCCGCTGGGACCGCAACCTCAACACGGGCGAACCCGAGGAGAGCGCGACCACGGTCCGAGTGGCCCGGCAGCAGGTCTTCCACGACCCCGCCCGGACCTCCCGCATCATTCTGCCCGTGATGCCTCCAGCCTGACCGCAAGCGACGGGAGAGCCCGCCGATCCGTTGCTCCGGTGGGCAAGGGCACCGAAGCAGCCATGTCGGCTCGGTCGAAGGTCGGCAGGCATCCTGCGGCGGAGGCGACGACCTCCCACGGGCGCCTGCCCCTCGGCAAACGTCCCGGTGAAGATTCCTCGGTCAGCAGACCGACCAGGTTCCGCTCTATCGGCCTGCGATGACGAGGCCGGATCCGGAGGCGGAGGCCATCCGGTCGAGTACGGCACCGAGGTCCTGGGCCAAGTTGGCCAGCGACCCGCCTGTTCGATCTGATGCCAGGGTTGGCCACCGAATTCCAGATGCTGGTCAAGACCCGCTACGCCGCCCACGATCCACTTCATCGACACCCTGCCCAAGCCCCGAGCGGCAAGACCCAGCGCTACCTGCTGCGCAACCGCCGACGCACCGACACTCGCCACCCCGGAGCCACGTTGGTCGGCATGGAACCTCTACTCGTCGAGCAACGCGGCACCGTCCGGCGGCTGCTGCTCAACCGCCCCGAGCGGCGCAACGCCCTGGAGCAGAGGCAGCGGACGGGCAGCCGTCCTCGACCGCCGGCAGACCTTCCGCGAGCGGATGCCCGGAGTGCTTGAGCGCAACCAGCGACGCGCGGCCCGTCTGACCAGGTAAGTCAAGGCTGTGGTGAAGGAGTTGGCGGGCCGGGCGGGATCTCGTGCTGGTGATGCTCGCGGCGGGCTGCTCGCCACACGACCCTGCGCGTCCTGCTGCGCATCCCGTTGCCCACCGCGCGGACGCCCCGCGTGATCGGCGTCGACGACTTCGCTCTGCGTCGGCGGCACCGCTATGCCACCATGTCGCACATCGACGCCGAGACCCATGAGTGGATCGACGTGCTGCCCGACCGCACTGCCGACGCGCTGGAAGCTTGGCTGCGCGAGCGTCCGGGTGCCGAGGTCGTGTGGCGTGACGGCTCCGTCACGTCCCTGGCGAGTGCGAAGAAGCGCTCGACGCGTGCGCGGTTGCTGGGGAAGGCGTCCTCCAGAGCGTCCACGGCGCGGCCCAGCCAGCGGGCAGGTCACGTCGCGCCGGCCGGGTACCACGGCGCGATACAGGTCGTGCTCCTGGACGAACAGTGAGTCAGCGATGCCCTGCTTCTCGAACGGCCCGCGCAGCGTGTACGGCTGGACTTCCAAGTCGGCCGGAGTTGGTGCAGCGCCGTCTCGAACTCCAAGCGGCCTCGTCGAAAGGAGCTGGCGCAGCCGCCGGGGACGTTGTGGCGCTCCGCCAGGAGGGTGCGCAGTCCCGGCGTTGGAGGGCGGCGGCGGTCAGTCCGGCGTTGCCCCGCGCCGATGACCACCGCGTCGAAGTCCGTCGTCGTGGTTACTGTTCGGCGGCCTCTCGGGCGATCTGCTCGAACTGAGCGCCCATGGCCTCGCCGAGCGCCTGGGCGGCGGAGAGCGGGCGCACCATCACCGTGAACTCGTCGATCTTCCCGTCGTCGTCGAAGTGCAGGAAGTCGCATCCCTGGAGTTGCTTGCCGGCGACGGTGGCGGTGAAGACGAAGGCGTGATCGCGGCCGTCGGGGTTGGCGATCTCACGGACGTAGGTGAAGTCCTCGAAGACCCGGAGCACGCCGCGCAGGATCGCCGCGGTGATCGCCTTGCCCGGGTACGGCTTGAAGGTGACGGGGCTGGTGAAGACGACGTCGTCGGCCAGCAGAGCGGCCACGGCGTCCAGGTCGCCGCTCTCGACGGCCTTGCGGAAGGGATGCATGAGCCCACCTTCGATACTCAAAAATGTGAATAGGCGTGATGGAGGGTAGAGGGTCCTTTAGGGCTTGTCTACAGGGAAGGGATGGGGTGACATTAGTCACCTTGTTGATTAATCTGCTAGCGTGCATCCATGGCTTTGCGGAACGCGGTGATGGCCGCGCTGTTGGAGGGCGAGGCGTCCGGGTACGACCTCGCGAAGGCGTTCGACGCGACAGTCGCCAACTTCTGGATGTCAACGCCTCAGCAGCTCTACCGGGAGCTGGATCGCATGGAGGCCGAAGGGCTCGTCACGGCCCGCCTCGTCGAGCAGGAACGCCGCCCCAACAAGCGGCTGTTCTCCTTGACGGAGGCCGGGCAGAAGGCCGTCCACGCCTACACCGCCGAGCCCTTGGGTAAACCGGCGGTGATCCGGGACGAGTTGCTTGTCAAGGTGCAGTGCGTGGACGCGGGCGACATGGAAGCGGTCCGGACCGCCATCACCGAGCGCATGGAGTGGGCCACCGCCAAGCTGGCCCGCTACGAGCGGCTCCGGCGGCGTCTGCTCGACGGGCGCTCCGAGGAGGCGTACTTCGCCGAGGCCGAGCGCATCGGCCCGTATCTCACCCTGCTGCGCGGGATGACGTTCGAGCGGGAGAACCTCCAGTGGGGGGACATGGCGCTGCGCAGGCTCGAACAGCGCACAACGGCACTGCGGGCCGACGGCTGACCGCGACGATCCCACCTGCACGATCGGTCAGGAAAGAGGGGGTGGGGCGATCGTGCCCGACTCCACCCCCTCACCGGTCGTCGGACTATGCCGGGGCGAGGAGCGGCTGCGGTTCCTCGTCGGCGGGAATGCGATGGAGTCCCTTGCGGTCGTAGAACCGGGTCACGCCGAAGCCGAAGAGGCCGGCGACCGCGAGTCCCACACCCAGCATCACCCAGCCCCGGGTCAGACCCGCGTCGGCCTGGGCGTCGTAGTAGAGGATCGAGCGGACGGCACCCGTGATCTGGCGCAGGGGCTCGAACTCGCCGAGGACGCGGTAGAAACCGGGAAGGGCTTGGAGAGGGACCGTGGCACCGGACGTCGGTACCGCCATGGCAATGTAGAAGATCGTGATGAACAGCATCCCCGGCGTGCCGAACACAGCGAGCAGTCCGAGCCCGCCGATGCCGACAACCGCGATCGTGCACACGGAGAAGAGCCACAGCAGGGGCAGGTGAGAGGCGTCCATGCCCATGATGCCCACCGCGCCGGCCAGGGCCAGGCTGCCCATGAGCAGGGACAGACCGATCATGAGCGTGCTACTGATGGCCAGGGTCTGGACGCGAGTTGCGCGCAGCAGCGGCTTGTGGACCCGCAGCGGGCCCATGTCGCTGTGGGTGTAGCCGAGGGCGTGGTCCACCTGGCCGCTGATGACGTTGGCGGCGAGCATGCCGCAGACGACGAGGACGAGGGAGTAGTAGAAGGCACTCAGACCGAGGCCGCTGTGCGAGTCGAGCGGATGCCCGTCCTCGATCTGCACCACGGCCGGGTCGGCCAGCAGCAGGCGCGCGGCAGCGGGCAGCTGGGCCTGCGCGGCCCCGGCCTGAGCGGTCAGCTGTTCACCCACCTGCGCGGAGGCCGACTGCGCGGCCGTTGTCGTGGCCTGCCGCGCCATGCTCGACCCCACGCTGCCGGCGGACTGGTTGGTCAGCACGGTGAGTGTCGGGCGGACAGGCTTGCCGGCCACCCCGGGGCCGGTGAGGGCGGCGACAGTGGCGGTGAAGTCGCGGGGCACGACGAGCGCGCCGAACAGCTTGCCCTTGCCCAGTTCCTCCTTCATCTCCTCCTCGTCCATCAGCTTCCAGTCGATCCTGTCTCCGCCCTGGGACGACTTCTTGATCGACTGGGTGATCTGTGCCCCGAGGTCGGTCTGCTTGCCGCCGACCTTCGACCCCTCATCGGCGCTGACCAGGCCGACGGGCAGCTTGTGCAGGTGACCGGCAGGGTCGATGTTGGCGCCGACGTAGAACACCGTGAACAGCAGTGCCACGAAGCCCACGACGACGCCGTTGACGGTCCACAGACGCTTCGCGCGCAGGACGCGGAAGGGGTGGGCGTTACTCATTTCCAGCTCCGGTACGAGGAAGAGAGAAGTGCAGCAGGAGGAGCCGCCGGCGTCGTCGCGGGCGGAGCCTCATACGGCTGAGGAGGTGTCCCCGGCGGACGCGGCCACCGGAAGCAGCGCCGGCCGCTTGGCCTGGCGGCCGTCGCCGGAGGAGCGGCCACGCAGGCGGCGGCCGACCCAGGGGCCGAGGAAGGTGCCGGCCCAGCGCAGTTCGGCACCCACGGTCCTCCAGCCGGAGATGCCTGTCCTCTCGGCCGGAAGGGGGAGGGTCCATGTGTCGTCGCTGTCCGGTAGACCGAGCGCTTGGGCCACGGCAGCCGCGATGCGCGCGTGTCCCAGGGGGCCGGCGTGCAGCCGGTCAGCACTCCACAACCGCGGATCGGTCGCCGCCGCGTGCGCGGCCGTCTCCGCCACCACCACGCCGTGGCGGTCGGCGGCCTCCCGGATGCGTGCGTTGAGTGCGAGAACACGGTGACCGATCGGGCGGGCCAACGGCGTGATACGCCCGACATCGGGAAACATGAGGGTCGCGACGGTGGCGCCCTGCGCGGTGAGGGCGGCGAACATCGCCTCAACATGGCCGGCCACCTCGTCGAGGTCGCAGCCCGGGCGCAACACGTCGTTGACCCCGGCCACCACGGTGGCGAGGTCGGGCCGCATCGCGAGAGCCGGAGCCAGCTGCTCGGCGCGCACCTGACCGGCCTTACGGCCACGCACCGCGAGGTTGGCGTAGAGCAGGCCGGGGCTGTGGCGGGCGACCTGCTCGGCGAGCCGGTCCGCCCAGCCCCGAAGACCACGGCCGTCGTCGCCGTCCCCGAGCCCCTCGGTGTGACTGTCGCCCAGGGCGACATAGCGCAGATACCCACTGCTCGACACGGGGCCGACCGCCTCTCGTCAACGCTGCTGATGGAAGTGGCACACGGCCGTCAGTAAACAACTAGGCACATAGTCGCATTGTTGAGTATGACGATAGCTGTAGGCTCACCTTCCTGCAAAGTGACGCCGCTCAGGCAGGAGCTGAGGTCGTCGAGGGCGGTCCACCGGCACGGTCTGCGCCGGCCCCTGAGCGCCCGGGTCGTCAACGGCATGCACAACGAGGATGTGGTCGGCTTCACCACCGCCCGCCGTTTCGCGCCGAACCGCCCGTACCGGATCACCTTCAACGGTGGCGCCCACGGCCCGGGCGGCAATGCCTACTGCCAGGCCGTCACGCCCCCGGCTCATCTCCGGGTCTTGAGTGCCGGGGGCGGAGTGCGAGAGGGCCGAGGGTGGTGTAGCCCTCCAGCCTGGGCTCCGTCGCGGTGAGGCCGTACGCCTCCACCTGGAAGTTCTGGAACTGGATCGGGCGGTCTCAGGAGGAGATCGTGCAGGCGCGCCGGGACTGGATGGAGGGCTCGCGGTTCGGTGAGGTGAAGGGGTACGAGGGCGCTCCGCTGCCTGCACCGGAACTGCCGGCGGTGCCGTTGAAGCCGTGGGGCAGAGTGCGTTGACCTGCAGGAATGCCGTGCTTCGGTGACGCTGTCCAGTGGGGTGCGGCCGGACAACGCCTCCCGCGGTCTACCGCTTGCGGGAGGGCGGTCGACCGCGTTGCCGTCTCGTGCTGGGGTGGGCGGCGGTTCCATGGTGTGGCCGTCTGTGGGCGGCTGTGGCAGACCTTT
This sequence comes from Streptomyces sp. NPDC048420, assembly GCF_040651535.1. NCBI lineage: Bacteria > Bacillati > Actinomycetota > Actinomycetes > Kitasatosporales > Streptomycetaceae > Streptomyces > Streptomyces sp. NPDC048420. The sequence goes on along the minus strand of NZ_JBEZKG010000022.1, from coordinate 51,390 downwards.
GCTGACTTGCCTGACGCTCAGTCAGGCCAGGTGGCGCCCACGGCAGCGGCTCGCCGTCGCCGTGGCCGGCGCGAACATGCACGACAGGCTTGGGCGAGCCGCTCATCCGCGGCGTACCCGCCGAAGGTGAACGCCTCTGTCGGCACCGCGGGAAGATCGAGCGGTCGGTCGCCATGTGAGGAGCCAGGCCGTGTGGTCCGGTGTGAGGGGACCGGCCTCGGGCGAGCCGGCGGCCGTCGGCAAGGTCGGCCCACACACTTACCGGCTCGTGCGAAACGCGCGCGAGCCGGGTGTGGCTGACCGGGGGCCCGATCGGGGTGCGCGGATGTCAACGGGATCGCGCTAGGAGGCTTCGCCGGCAACCGATCCGCCGCCGGAGGCCGTTACCGGTTCAGCAAGGGCAGTGGGGCGAAGGTGTGCCGCTCCCACAGCTGTCGCGAGGCCTCCTCGGGATATGCGGCGACCTTCGGGGTGGCGTCGAGGATCTGCACGAGGCGCTCCTCGGTGTCGTAGGCGGTCCAGCCCGGGTCTCCTGTCGTTGCGAAGGCGGCCCAGGCGGAGCGGAACTGAGCGGAGAGCGCCTCGGTCTCGGGTGACGGCGTGGGGCCGATCAGCATGTCGCCGAGGCCGCCGTAGACGCCGAAGGTCAGAGGCACGTCCAGGCCGTGGCAGGCTCCGAGGGCTCCGCCGTTGGCGGGAGCGGGCCAGGTGAGCTCGTACACGTGTGCCCGACCACCCCCGGCCACGTGCGCCTCGGCCAGATGCAGCGAGGGCATGCGGAACAGCCAGTCGGACTGGACGAGTTCGAACAGGTACTCCGAGGAGGCATCCGGGAATACGGCGCGGTACGCCTGCTCGGCGTCCGCTGTCGGACCGAACAGACCGAGGGTCAGTGAGGCGAGGCCGTCGTCCACGCGGCCCAGCAGCCCGCCCAGGAGGAGAAAGAGCCGGAACTCGTCCCGGTTGTGCCCGACGATCAGGTCCACGTCCCGCGCGGCGCCGCTCGCCAGCGCCTCCCACGGTGTGGAGGCCAGGACGTCGCCGTCGACGACGGGTGAGAACGGGGTGGGGGTGAAGGCCACAGCACCCCAGCGGTGCGCGTACTCACGCATCCTGGGGCCGAGTGCGGCCCCGGCCTCGGTGAGCTTGCGCGGGTCCACGGCCGACAGGTCGTCCACCGTCGGGCGCAGCCCGAGTGCGCCGGTCATGACCTCGGCGATGTCCGCTGCCAACGCGTCGGAGAAGAACGTGCCCGGCACGCTCTGAGCGATGGCCCGCTGGAACAGCCCTCGCGCCCGGGGCATTGCCATGAGAGCGGCGATGGACCCGGCGCCGGCCGACTCCCCGAAGACGGTGACCTGTTCCGGATCGCCTCCGAAGGCGGCGATGTTCTCGCGCACCCACTCCAGGCCGGCGACCTGGTCGAGCAGACCACGATTGGCGGGCGCGCCGTCGATCCGCAGGAAACCCTCGATTCCGACGCGGTAGTTCAACGTGACCACGACCAAGCCGCCCTCCCGGGCGAGGCGGGCGGCGTCGTAGGCCGGGTCGTCGGCGGAGCCGAACTTGTAGGCACCGCCGTAGATCCACACCATGACGGGGCGTCGTGCGGCCGGATCCTGGTCAGGTGTCCACACGTTGACGGTCAGCCAGTCATCCCCTGCCAGCGCGTTTCCGGAGAGAGCCGCGTCGGGGCCGAACGGCTCCTGTGGGGGCGGCGGACCGAACGTCAAGGCATCCCTGACGCCGTCCCAAGAGTCCACCACGCGCGGCGCACCGAAGCGCAGCGCACCCACCGGCGGCTGGGCGAACGGGATGCCACGGAAGACCGCGAGCCCCTCCACGTGGTGGCCACACACCGCGCCCGCCACGGTCGTGACCTCGGGATATCCGTCAATGCTCATGTCTCTCCTCATTCGACCGCCATACGGCTGCCGGTCCGCACAGGAACACGAGTCCCGGAGAATGCCGGACGCAACGCCATTGACACGCACCCGACCCGAGCCGAGACTCATAGCCAGCTCGTAGTGAACCATATTTCACCAGACGAACACACTTGTTCTTGTTCCGGGCCCCACCCCATCTCCAAGGACGAAGATGCGTACCTCCGCTGTGTCCCGTCCCCCTCGGCACACGTTCCGCACGGTCTTCCCAGTGCTGTCCCTCTGCTGGCTGGCCGTGTTCTTCGACGGCATGGACGTCAACATCTACGGCGCCGTCATGCCCCACATGCTCGACGACCCACACCTCGGGCTGACCCCGGCCACCGCCGGAACCATCGGCAGCTGGACCACGTTCGGCATGCTCGTCGGCGCGCTCATCGCCGGCAATCTCACCGACTGGCTCGGTCGACGCCTGATGCTCGTAGCCAGCGTGACGCTGTTCTCCGTAGGCTCGGCCATCTGTGCCGTGGCCCCCGGTGTCGGTCTGTTCGGCGCCGGGCGGTTCGTGTCCGGTCTCGGCCTGGGCGGGCTCATGCCGCTGTGCCTGGCCATGGTGATGGAGTTCGCACCACCACGCCGGGCCGCCCTCACGACCGCCCTGCTGATGACCTCGTACCACTTCGGAGGGATGGCGGCGACCGGCCTGGGCCTGACCCTGGCGCCGGCTGCGGGCTGGCGCTGGGTGTTCTGGGCGGGCGTGCTCCCCGCCGTGATCGCCGTACCACTGCTGCTCAAGCTGCTGCCGGAATCACCAGGTGTACTGCTGGCACGCGGCAAGCGCGAAGAGGCCGACGCGGTCGCGGACCGCTACGGAATCCCCCGCCCCACCATCGTCGCCGCTCCGGCGGCCGGTGCGGCGGGCCGCCTCGCCGCCGTGCGGGCCCTGTTCCGGCCACAGTCCCGCTGGGCCACCCCGCTGCTGTGGCTCGCCTCCTTCAGCGGACTGCTCCTCGTCTACGGCGTGAGCACCTGGCTGCCGCAGATGATGCGCGCCGAAGGCTACGGACTGTCCTCCTCGGTCAGCTTCCTCATGGTGATCAACGCGGGCGGCATCGTCGGTCTGCTGATCGCCGGCCGCACCGCCGACAGGTTCGGCACGGTGCGCGTGTCGGCCATCTGGTTCGTGCTCACCGCCGCCGGCGCCCTGCTCCTCAAATCCCATCTCCCGCTGGGAGTCACCTACATCGTTGTCGCCATCACCGGAGTGTGGCTGTTCAGCGCACAGGTCATGGTCTACGCGGCCACCAACACCGTCTACCGCGACAGCGAACGCGCCGCGGGCCTCGGCTGGGTCACCGGCATCGGCCGCACCGGCGCGGTCGTCGGCCCCTGGCTCATCGGCCACCTCGCCACCAGCGGCAACCAGAGCTGGGGCTTCACCGCCTTCGCGTTGGCCGGACTGATCGGCGCCGTCGCGATCTCCTTCGTACCACTGGCACAACGGGCGGGCAGAGGCGACGCCTCCGTCCAGGGTTCCCGCACGGTGGCCACGGCCCCCGCAGGTACCGCGGACAGGTGACGCTCGGCCTCTCCCCCCTCCAGCACCGCCTCACTCCCAACCCCCCACTCTTGAAGAGGAGTCGGCATGCATCTGCGCATTCGGACACCCCTGGGGCGCCTCCCCCGAGCCTTGGCGGCGGCTGCCGCGGCCGTCGCCCTGATCACGGCCACGGCAGCCACCAGTACCTCCCCCGCGCGCGCCGCCGTGGATGTCGAGGTCACCAAAAACCTCGCCTACGCCCCCGCCCAGCCGTCCGGCACCCAGGGTCACCTGCTCGACCTGTATGTCCCCCGCGCCGACCGTCCGCTTCCCTTGGTGATCTTCACCAGCGGTTCGGGCTGGCTGGCCGACAGCGGCCGCACGGGCGCCGACAAGGTCGCCGCCCAGCTCAACCCGCATGGGTACGCCGTCGCCGGCGTCGCGATCCGCTCCAGCGGACAAGCTCAGTTCCCGGCCCAGTTGTACGACATCAAGGGCGCCATCCGCTGGCTGCGGGCGCACGCGACGACGTACCACCTCGACCCCGACCGCGTCGCGATCATGGGTGACTCGTCGGGTGGCTGGACCACAGCGATGGCCGCCGTCACCGGGAACATCCCGGCATTGGAGGGCGACGTCGGGCCGCTCGGCCCGTCCAGTGCCGTCCAGGCGGCCGTGCCGTTCTACCCGCCGACGGACTTCCTGCAGATGGACGCGCACATGCCGGACAACTGCAGGGCGTTCAACTCGGCCTTCGGACTGACGAACTGCCACTCCGACGCCCGATCACCCGAATCACGACTGCTCGGCTGCACCATCACGGCCTGCCCCGACAAGGTCGCCGCCGCCGACCCGCTCACTTATGTGGGGAATCGGTCCACCCCACCCTTCCTGATCCTGCATGGCGAGCAGGACACCATCGTTCCGTACCACCAGAGCCGACTGCTGTACGACAAGCTCGTGACTGCGGGCACCGATGTTCGCCTGATCTCCTTCCCGAGGGCCGGACACGGCACGAACTTCGCCATGTTGAGCGACGACGCGACCCGCGAGGGCGCCTATGAGGAGACCGCACACGAGGGGCAGGCCTCGTCACCGCGTCCGGTGACACCGACCTGGCAGACCGTCATCTCCTTCCTGGATCAGAGCCTGTCCGCCCTGTCCGCCAGGTCGCACTGATGAGTGCTGCGCTCCTGCAGGCGTCGCCGTCGTTCGCCGAGCGGTTCGCGGCCGGCAGTAACAGCAAGCCGAACTCGCCCGGTTCGGGGGCTATGCCGCCTCCGGCTGCACCGCCGAGCGTGCCATTGTCCCGCTGAAGCACGTCGAGGATCTCTGCCGTGACTGGAAGGACCGCCAGTGCACCAGCCCGGTTGTGCACCGTACTCCGGCACCTGGCAAAGACCCTGCACGTTGGCGTCCCGGACGACTGCTCAGCCCACGGGGCAGCCCTGCCCCTGCTGACCGTCCGGGGCGGTCGCCATGCGGACCATGAAGACGTCGAAGAAGACCGCGAGCGCGAGGCCGAAGCCTATGCCCGACTCCTCACCGACCGAACGCGTCGCCACAGCCACCACGCTCAGCGCCACTCGCGCCGCGCCTGTCCGGAATCACCGACGAGCTTGGGGGTGAGCAGCGCGCCGGCACGGTCGGCGAGGACGGCCATCTCGTAGCCGACGAGGCCGATGTCGCAGCCCTCCTGGGCGAGTACGCCCAGGCAGGAGCCGTCACGCATGTGGGTGACCATCATGAAACCGTCGATCATTTCGATCATGACGAGCTTCATCCCGCGGAAGCCGTATGTGTCGGCGGCGTTCTGGGTGAGGGACACGATGCCGGACACCAGGGCGGACAGGTGGTCGGCGAGATCGCGGCTGAGGCCGTCGGACGCCGCGATGAGGAGGCCGTCGGAGGAAACGGCGACCGTATGGGTGACGCCGTCGGTGGTGCGGGCGAAGTCGGAGACAAGCCAGGTGAAGTTCTGGTGCGCGGAGGTCACGAGCCGTTCCTATCTGGTTTCGGCGCGCGCGATGCCCGCCCGGAAGCCGTTGAGCATGGAGGAGACGTACCTTCGCCGGTCCGGTGGTGGGGCTTCGTCGGGAGCCAGGAGACGGCCGGGAAGGACGACGAGAGCGGACACTCCTCCGCCCGGAGTGTCCGAGAGCAGCACGTCGACGCCGTGCCGGCGGGCGAGGCGGCCGACGACGTAGTGGCCGAGGTAGCGGGTGGGAGCGACGATGAACGCCTCCTCCCCGGCGATACGGGCGTTGGAGCGTGCGAGGTCCTCAAAGGACATACCGACCCCGTAGTCGACGACGGCGAGGTGGTAGTCGTCGCCGTCCGCCCAGCCGTGGACGTCCACGGACCGGTCGGGAGGGGAGAAGGTGAGGGCGTTCTCGATCAGTTCGGCCAGCAGATGGGAGAGTTCGGCGACGGCGCGGCCGCTGATCCGGCGGGGCTCGATCTCGGCTATGGAGACCCGTCGGTACTGCTCGACCTCTCCGATGGCGGACTGGACGAGTTCCAGACTGGTGGCCGGTGTGTTCCGGAACTGGGGACTGCGCTCGTCGACCAGGACGAGCAGGCTCTCGGCGTTACGGCGCATACGCGTGGCGAGATGGTCGAGCTCGAAGAGTTCGGCGAGTGCCTCCGGGTCGAGCTCCTGCTGTTCGAGGGCGCTGATGAGGGCCAGCTGACGGCGGACGAGCCCCTGGCTGCGACGGCCGAGGCTGGCCAGCGACTCGGCGGTGTTGCGGCGCAGCAGGGCTTGTTCGGCGGCCAGACCGATGGCGGTGCGCTCGACGTTGTGCAGGGCCGCGACGACACGGGAGATCTCCTGTGCGCTGCTGTGCGGCTGCTCGCCTTCTTCGGCCGGGACGAGTTCGCCGGACTGGATGCGGGCCACGGTCTCGGGGAGGCGGCGCTGGGCGACGTCGTCGGCCTCGCGGGCCAGATCATTGAGAGGCCTGGTGATGGAGCGGCCCGCGAGGATCGCGGCGGCGATCAGGGCGGTCACCACCACCGCGCCCAGGAGGATGTAGCCGGCCAGGGCGGTGGCGGCCTCGTCGCTGAGGGTCTTGGCGCGCGCTCGCACATCGGCGTCGACCCGCTGCTCCCCTCGGTACACGGTGCTGTCGACACGAACCATGTCGTTGGCGTACGCCGACGCGTCGAAGTCGAGCCGCGACCCGTCGGACGCGCTCAGAGCGGCCTTCTCGATGGCGTCCAGGCGCGGGGACATGGTCGAGGAGAACAGCTTCCGGACGGCGTCACTCTGGGACGGGGTGGAGATCTTGAAGAAGCGGTTCATGGCGGACAAACGGGTCGCCCGGATACCGGTGTAGTCCATGTACTCCGTCCCCCGGAACCGGCCCGCGGCCAGCACGCCGGCGAGCAGGCCGGCTTCCTGGCTGCCGGCCTCCTTGGTCTCGGCCAGCGCCTCCAGGGCGGCGAAATCCTTGCGCAGTTGCGGGTCGCTGCGCGTGGCCTTGTCGGTGGTGGGGTCGCCGGCGGCGAGTGCGCCGATCACGTGGGTGTAGTAGGCCTGGGTCTTCTTCCCGTCGGCCCTGCCGGAGTCCACGGAGTCACGGATCGACGAGAGCTGCCCGAAGCGGCTCATCGCGTCGGTCACGACCGGCTCGTCGCGCAGCTCGCGGCGGAAGGAGTCGACGCGGTCGCGTGGCCCGGCGAGCTGTGAGCGGTAGCTCTTGTCCTCGGCGACCAGGTTGCTGAAGGTGCGTTCCTCCTGCAGGTTGTGCACCAGCCCCTGGATGCGCAGGCTCACCCCGATCTGCTCGTCGGTCTCACGCGCGTCCTGGTACGACCGCAGCTGGTTGTCGACGGCCACGCCGACCATTACCAGCAGAAGGCAGGCAGGCACCGCGAGGATGAGCGCCATGCGCCCGCGGATGGTGCGCCAGCCGAGGGCCCTGCGGAGCGTCCGGACCCTGCGGCCCGTGGCGGACAGCGTCATGCACGACTCCGTCTCATGTATCAGTTCGTCATACGATCGGGCGGTAGTGGTGACTCAGCCGAAGAAGACCTGCTGCAGCAGATAGAGGTTGATACCGGAGATGAGCAGAGCCGCCACCCACCCCACGAAGGTGGTCACGGGACGGTTGACCAGATCGCCCATCAGATCCCGGCGGCGGCTGATCAGTACCAGGGGGATCAACGCGAACGGGATGCCGAACGAGAGCACCACCTGAGATGCCAGCAGCACGGTGTCCGGCGACATGCCGATCGCGAGGACGGTCAGTGCGGGTGCCATGGTGATGGCCCGCCGGAGGAACAGAGGGATCCGCCTCCGCAGGAAGCCCTCCATGATGACCTGGCCGGAGTAGGTGCCCACGCCTGAGGAGGAGAGGCCGGACGCGAGGAGGGCGGCGGCGAAGGCGAGCGCGGCGCCGCCTCCGACGATCCGGCCGAAGCCCTGGTGGGCGCTGCCGAGACTGCCGTCGAAGCCCCCGGCGGCATCGTGGAAGACGGCGGCCGCGACGCAGAGCATCGAGAGGTTGATCAGCCCGGCCAGGCTCAGGCCCAGCGTGGTGTCGACGCGCAGTGTGCGCAGGGCGCGTCGGCGCTCGGCCGGGCCCTGCGGCGCTTGCCGTTGTGCGGTGAGGGCCGAGTGCAGATAGATGACGTGCGGCATGACCGTCGCGCCGATGATGCCGATGGCCAGCACCACGGAGTCGGTGCCGTGGAAGGCCGGCACCATCCCCGAAGCCAGCCCCGAGGCGGACTGGCCGCCGGCGGCGACGACGGTGTACGCGAAGCCCAGGGCGATGATTCCGAGCAGGAAGACGATCGCCAGCTCGAACGGGCGGTAGCCGCGCCGCTGGAGGGCCAGGATCGCGAAGCTCACTACCGCGGTGATCAGCCCGGCAGGGAGCATGGGCACGCCGAAGAGCAGATAGAGGCCGATCGCCGCGCCCACGAACTCCGCCAGGTCGGTGGCCATGGCCACGACCTCGGCCTGTGCCCACAGTCCCACCACGACCGGACGGCGGAAGTTGTCCCGGCAGAGCGTCGGCAGGTCACGTCCTGTGGCCAGACCGGTCTTTGCCGACAGGTACTGGATGAACATGGCGACCGCGCAGGCCGAGACGAGGACCCAGACGAGCAGGTAGCCGTGTCGGGCTCCGGCCTGGAAGTTCGTGGCGAAGTTGCCGGGGTCGACGTAGGCGACGGCGGCGACGAAAGCAGGCCCGTAGAAGGCGAGTCGGCGCCGCCGGACGATGGCCGCCTTGGCCAGGGGTGGGGCTGGTGCGGAGATGCCGGTGCTCATCAGGGGCTCCTGCGAGTCGGAAGGGAGTGAGGAGGCATGTCGGCGGGGCCGAAGCCGCAGCAACAGATTGTACGTGCGTAATATCGTCATACAATACTAGGGGGTGCGGATCTGCAATGGAGTGGGATCAACACGGTTCGCGCTCTCGGCCCTGCTCAGTTACGTGCGGTGCCGGACTCGGGTCCGTCGAGGGCCGCCAGCGCCCGGAAGCCCGCTGCGTACGAACGGTCCACATGCGTGGCGCAGGCGAGAACGGCCCGTTCGGCGTCCCGGTCGGCCAACGCCTCGTAGATGCTGCGCAGTTCGGCTCCCGCGGCACGCGCGCGGCCCGGCGAGCACAGCGAGGCGCACATCAGTACGACGATCCGCGCCCGCAGTTTCACCAGGGCGTCCAGCGTGACCATGACGCCGGCAGCACGCAGCAGCAGTCCGTAGAAGTTGTCCCGTGCCTGCAGCAGGGCCGACGGGTCCGGCGGGAGTTCCGCCAGGTCCTCGAACTCCATCAGGGCGCCGTGCAGCGCCCTGAGCTGGGAGTCGGAGGCGTGTGCGACGAACCGCCGCACCGTGACCTCCTCCAGAGCACGCCGGACCTCGTCGATCTCGGCGGCCTCCTCGGGCGAGGGCACGCACACCACGCATCCCTCGTCCACGGTGGTCAGCCAGCCCTGCTCGCAAAGGTCACGGAGGGCCTGACGTACCACGCTCCGCGAGACGCCGGTGCGTCCCACGACCAGGTTCACGTCGAGCCGCTGCCCCGGAACCAGCCGCGACCAGCAGATGTCCTCGCGCACCGTTCGCAGGACGCGATCCCTGGAGGAGGCCATCACCGAGGCCGTCTCCAGGCGCGAGTAGGGCTTCCTTGCCCACGAGCCTTCGTGCTCCACGGCAGTGAGGCTACGGCCGGTTCGTCATACAATCAATGCCTTGTGTGGCGCGATTTCGACGGGGTGCGTCCGCACAGGGCGTCGGGGCGGTCGCCGCAGTCGTCGTCACGGGGCGGTACGGCTCTCGCTCGGGCGCGCGCTCTCCGCGACCTCCTCGACCCGCTCCAGCAGGCGAGTGCGCAGCATACGCCGCAGACGTACGACCGAGTCCTCGTTGAGATGGTGCAGCGGGTCGTCGTACGTGGTCAGCTCGATCCTCGCGCCCAGGGAGGCCAGGGCGCCGGCTGTCCGCTCGGCCCGCACGAGGGGGACGAACTCGTCCTCCTGCGCGCACAGCAGCACGATTTCGGTGCCGGGCAGCCCGTTTTCCGGCCGCGCGGGCCAGGGCTTGGCCACCGGCCCGAGATGGCCGCCGGTGTGCAGGAACGCGCCGGCGCATGACGGCTGCTCCCGCAACAGGTACTCCGAGAGCAGGCAGGCTCCCTGGGAGAAGCCGAACAGCACCACGTCCCGTGCGGCCCAGCCCATGCGCTCCAGGTCGGCGAGGTGGGTGCGTACCGTGTCGAGGGCGTGGTCCAGGTGCGGCTGGTTCTCCTCCAGCGGTGCAAGGAAGCCGCGCGGATACCAGGTGTCGCCGTCGGCCCCCGGGACGACCCAGGTCACGCCGGGGAGGTTGACCCGCTCGGCCTGCTCCACCATGAAGCCCGTGCCCTGCCCGCGCCCGTGCACCGCGTAGACCACCAGCCCGGCCCGGTCGAGGGGCGCGCCGCGCAGCAGTGGCGGGCGCGCCAGGTGCGGGTTGCCGGGCGCGGTGGTGAAAGCCGTCGTCTCTGTCCCGGGCGCGGTGGTGAAAGCCGTCGTCTCCGTCTCGGGCGCGGTGGTGAAAGCCGTCGTCTCCGTCTCGGGTGTCTCAGGCATCTCGGACCGCCTCGCTGTCTCGTGGTGGCTCCCCGGCCCAGGCTCGGGTGAGCAGGTCGGTCAGTTCCCCGGTGCCGACCGGGACGGGGTTGTCCTGCGGCACGTACGGCAGGATCAGGCCGGCTGCCTCAGGGATGTCCTCGCGGCGCATTCCGTGGTCGGCCAGTGCGCGCGGGGCGTCGAGCGTCTCGCGCAGCGCGTTCAGACCGCTCACCGGCGTGGCGCTGCCCAGAGCGGCGGCGATCCGGCGGGCCACGTCCGGCGCACCCGGCGCGTTGAGCTGCAGCACGTAGGGCAGCACGGTGGCGTGGGTCTGGGCGTGCGGCAGGTCGTACGCCCCGCCCAGCACATGACAGATCTTGTGGTGCAGCCCCGATCCGGCGGAGGCGAAGGCCACCCCGGCCAGGTAGCAGCCGTACAGCGTGGCGTCCCGTCCGTCGATGTCCTCCGGCTCCCGGACGATCCGGCGCAGCCCGTCCGCGACGGCCCGCAGGCCCTCCATCGCGAAGGCCTGGTTGACCGGATTGGTGCGCGGGGCCCACATCGAGTCGACGCAGTGGGCGATGGCGTTGAGTCCGGAGGCCACCGACAGACCGGCGGGCAGTGACAGGGTGAGCTCCGAGTCGTACACCACGGCGACCGGGAGGACGGCATCGTCGGCGCCGGTGGTCTTGCGCGCGGCCTCCGTGAGGCCCCAGACGTTCGTGGCCTCGGAGCCGGCGTACGTCGTCGGCACCGCGACGATGGGCAGCCGCGTGGTGAGCGCCACGGCCTTGGCCAGTCCGGTCGTGGAACCGCCGCCCACGCAGACGACGAGGTCGGCGTCGCATGCGGAGGCTGCGGCGCGAGCCGCCTCGGCCTGTTCCACGGGTACGTGGGGTCGGACGTCGGCGTGCCGCAGCACCACCGGGAGGTCCGCCGTCACACGGTCGGCGATCGCGGCCTCGGCCGGCGCGGCGATCACCATGACCCTGCGGGCGCCCAGGCGGTCGGCCTCCGCGGCGAGGTTGCGGGCGGCACGGCCGTACCCGAAGAGGACGCGTTGGCCGAGCGTGATGTTCTCGAAGGTGAGGCTCACTGTTCGTTCCTGTCGGGGACGGGCGGGGACGGCGGTGCGCGCCGGGGCCCGGGCGTGATGGGTGCGCCCGGGCCCCGGGCGGATACGGGAGAGCGGGGGACGGGGACCGTCAGTCGGTCGTGACCGGCTCCAGACGGGCGAGGATGTCGTCCCGCTCGCTCTCGAACTGCGGCGGCAGCATGAAGTTCTTGCCGAGCTCCTCGGGAGACTCGTCGCAGTCCCAGCCGCCCTCGTCGTCGGTGACCGCCAGCTCGAACAGGGCGCCGCCCGGAGTCCGCACGTAGTGGGACTTGAAGTAGGTGCGGTTCTTCAGCTCGGAGATGTCGGTGTAGCCGGCGCCCTCGATCTCGAACTTCACCGCGTTCTGGTTCTCCAGGGTGTCGAGGTTCCAGGCGAAGTGGTGGTAGGTGCCCGCGCCGTAGCGCCAGGTGCCCTGCTCGTCGGAGCGGTTCCCACGCAGCTCGATGAAGTTGCCGTACTCCTGGGTGCCGGCCTGGAAGGAGGCGAGGTCGCCGTCCTCCTCGACCTTGCCCTGGGAGAAGAAGGCCTCGTTGCCGAAGTCGACCATGCGGTCCTGGTCGTACACGTGGATGCCCATGCCGTGGATGCCGTGGATCGCGGCCTCGGGGGACACGCCGTTGCCGGAGAAGCCCTCGCGCGGGTCGTTCTCGTTGCCGACCAGGACGTACTCGATGCCGGAGGGGTGGAGGAAGGCGACTCGGCCCCGGCCGAGGGCCTCGAAGCGCCGGGCCTCGATGTCGTGCTCGCCCAGCCGCTTCACCCAGTAGTCGAGGGAGCCGGCCGGAACGGAGAGGAGAACCTCGCGCGCCTGGTTGGTGCCCCGCTTGCCGTACAGCCCCGCCTGCGCCCACGGGAACGTGGTCACCACGGACGACGGATCGCCGTTCGCGTTGGAGTAGTAGAAGTGGTAGATCGGCGTCGAACCGTCGTACAGCACGGTCTTCTTGATGAAGCGCATGCCCAGGACTCGCGTGTGGAAGTCCACGTCCTCCTGCGCACCACCCACGGACAGCGTCACGTGGTGGGAGCCGACGAGATACGTCATAGCTCGGGTCTCCTTGTCTCGTAGTGCCGTGCCGGAAGTGAAGCTCTCAGCAGGGCCGTATGATTGTCATACGATATGACGCCAGAGGTCAATACGGAGTTTCGTCATTTGCCTGCCGTGCAGGCGATGCGAGGGGTCGCTCCGGCCGTTGCGGGACGCTCTGGTCTGCGCTAACGTGCGTCCCGAGCAATTGTCCGACAATCATACGGGGTGACAGTGAGTCCACCACTCGCCGACGACACGTACGAGGTCCTCATCGTGCGGTACGCCTCCCGTACGACGACCCGCGGTCTCGTCTTCCTCAACCACCATCTGTACGGCGAGCCGGACGGCCCCATCGGGATGGACTACTACGTCTGGATCGTGCGCAACGAGCGCCGCACGATCGTCGTCGACACCGGCTACAGCGAGCTCGGCGGACGCAACCGGAACCGGGGTCACCTCATCCACCCGGGGGAGGCGCTGCGTCGCCTGGGAGTGGAGCCGGCCGAGGCCACCGTGGTCCTCACCCACGCCCATTACGACCACGCGGGCAACGTGGACCTGTTCCCGGACTCCCAGGTGATCGTGCCGCGTACGGAGTTCGACTTCTGGACCGGTGACTGCGCACGGCGGTTCCAGTTCCACCACACCGTCGAGGAAACCGAGATCGACCACCTGCGGACCGTCCACAAGCAGGGCCGCATGGTCTTCCACCACGGCCACCAGGAGATCGCGCCCGGTGTGGAGCTGATCGAGCTCGGCGGCCACTCGCCCGGACAGGCGATCCTCACCGTCAACACCAGCGAGGGGCTGGTGCTGCTCGCCTCCGACGCCACGCACTACTACGAGGAGTTGGAGCGCGACCTGCCGTTCCTGGTCGTGGCCGACCTCGAGGCGATGTACCGGGGCTTCGACTACATGAACCAGCTCATCGCCGACCGCCGGGCGATCCTCGTCCCCGGCCACGACCCGGGCGTGCTCGACCGCCACCGGCGGCTCGACGGCCCGATGGGCGAGTTCGTCGCGGTCATCGGAGGCGCGCCGAGTGACCGCCTCAATGGCCCTCAGAGCGGAGGAAAGGCATGACCAGCAAGACAACGCCGCTGGGCTTCATCGGCCTCGGCAACATGGGCGGGCGGATGGCCCGCCGCCTGGTGTCCGCCGGGTACGAAGTCCTCGGCCACGACACCCGCTCGGAGAACATCACCGCGTGCGGGGCGACCCCCGCCGAGTCCGTCGCCGAGGTGGCGCGCAGGTGTGACGTCGTCCTTCTGTCCCTGCCGGAGAGCAAGGTCGTCGAAGCGGTGGTCCTCGGCGAGCAGGGCGTGCTGACCCACGCCCGCGAGGGTCAGGTCGTCGTCGACCTCAGCACCTCGGCGCCCGCCTCCACCACGCGCCTGCACGAGCAACTCGCCCAGCGGGGCGCCACCCTGCTCGACGCCGGCATCTCCGGCGGCGCGGCCGCGGCGGAGAAGGGCGCCCTCACCCTCATGGTCGGCGGGGACACCACGACCCTCGAACGGGTGCGCCCGCTGCTCGCGGCCTTCTCCGTCAACGTCTTCCACTGCGGACCCGTCGGCGCCGGCCACACGGCCAAGCTGCTCAACAACTTCCTCAACGCCATCGCCCTGTCGGCGACCGCCGAGGTGATGGTCGCCGGACGCAAGGCCGGACTCGACCTCCAGGTGCTCCTCGACGTGCTCAACACCAGCTCGGGCGTCAACTTCGCGACGCAGAACCGCTTCCCGAAGATCATCCAGGGCGACTACCTCAAGGGCGGCCTGACCAACGCGCTGATGATGAAGGACGTCCTCGCCTACGTCGACCTCGTCACCGGCCTCGGCGTCGCGAGCCCCAACTCCGCCGCCCCGCTCGCCTCCTTCGGCCTCGCCCTCCAGCTGGGCTACGCGCAGGACATAAGCAACACCGTCGTCGACGCGATCGGCGACCTCTCCGGGCGCGTCCGCGTCCACGACGGCGCGTACGACGCCGGGAAGGACAAGTCGTGAAACTCATCCACGGAACCACCCAGCACGGCCCCGGCACCAAGACCGGCTCGCAGTTCACCGGCACGGTGCACGCCCACCTCACGATGCCCGCCACCGACGGCGTGACCATCAACACCGTCAACTTCGCACCGGGCGCGCGCACCTACTGGCACACCCATGAGCACGGCCAGATCCTCCAGGTGCTTGCCGGAAGCGGCTTCGTTGCGACCGAGCAGGACGGCGTCCGGCCGCTGCGGGCCGGCGACACCGTGTGGTGTCCGCCGGGCGAGCGGCACTGGCACGGCGCCGCCCCCGACTCCTATCTGACCCACACGGCCATCTCGCTCGGGAAGACCGCCTGGGCCGAGGAAGTCGGCCACGAGCAGTACCCCGCTCCCGTCACCGCAGAGGACTGAGACTCCATGGCAACCGATACCCCGACCACCGCGACCGAGCCCCTGATCACTGACGTCAGCCCGCGAGACGCCACCCACCGCGACACCTACGAAGCCGGCCTCGCCATCCGCAAGGCGGTCCTCGGCGCCGAACACGTCGAGCGCTCGCTGGCCAACGTCAGCGAGTTCGCCCGGCCGATGCAGGAGCTGGTCACCGAGTACTGCTGGGGCGCCGTGTGGAGCCGTCCGGGACTCGAGCGACGTACCCGCAGCCTGGTCAACCTCGCCATGCTGACCGCCCTGGGCCGCAACCACGAGCTCGGCGTCCACGTCAAGGGAGCCCTGACCAACGGGGTGACGACCGAGGAGATCCAGGAAGTGCTCCTCCAGACGGCCATCTACGTCGGCGTCCCGGCGGCACTGGAGTCCTTCCGTGTCGCCGAGCAGGTGATCGGTGAGGTCAACGGCGATGCCTGACCGCACCGAGACTCCCGCCGCCCTGCCCTCGGTGGCCTTCATCGGCCTGGGGAACATGGGCGCGCCGATGTCCGTGCGCCTGGTCCGTGCCGGATACTCCGTGACCGCGTTCGACCTGAGCCGGGACGCCCGTGCCGCGTCGGCCGCCGCCGGAGCCGCCACCGCCGAGACCGCGGCCGAGGCGGCGCGGGGCGCCGACGTCGTCGTCCTCATGCTTCCCGGCAGTCCGGTGGTCGAGGCGGTGCTCGGTGCCCCTGCGGTGTCCGTGGCGCTGGCCCCGGGCAGCACGGTCGTGGACATGAGCTCCTCCGACCCGCTGTCCACCAGAAGCCTGGCCGCCGCCCTCGGCAGCCGAGGGGTCACCCTCGTCGACGCTCCTGTCTCCGGCGGGGTCAAGGGCGCCGAGAACGGCAAGCTGACGATCATGGTGGGCGGCGCCGAGGACGACGTCGAACGGCTGTCACCGCTGCTGGCGACCATGGGCACCGCCCGCCGCGCCGGACCGGTGGGCGCGGGCCACGCGCTCAAGGCCATCAACAACCTGCTGTCCGCCACCCATCTGCTGGCCACCGCCGAAGGCGTCCTGGCGGGGGAGCGGTTCGGACTCGACCCGGCCGTCATGGTCGAACTGATCAACTCCTCCAGCGGGCGCAGCGGTTCGACGGACAACAAGTTCCCCAACTTCGTGTTGCCCGGTACCTACGACTCCGGCTTCGCCATGAAGCTGATGGTCAAGGACATGCGCATCGCCGTCGACCTGGCCCACCAGCTAGGCGTCGAGAGCCCGCTCGCCGACCGCGCCGTAGCCCTGTGGGAACGCGCACTCGAAGCCCTGCCCGACACCGCGGACCACACCGAGATCGCCCGCTGGGCGTTCGACGCTTCCGCGGACCGAGAGCCGGTGGCCGGATGAGCGCGCCGCCCGAGAACGAACTGCGGGACTCCGTCGTCGAGTTGCACGGCGCCTGGGACGAGCAGTGGCAGGCGGTCCTCGAACTCGCGCCCGAACTGCTCGCCGCGTACGTACGGCTGGCCGGTGTGCCCCAGCGCAAGGGGCACCTGGACCCCAAGACCCGCGAACTGATCTACCTGGCCGTCGACGCGGCGGCGACCCACCTGTACGCCCCCGGCGTGCGCCGCCACATCCGCCGGGCTCTCGACCTCGGCGCCACGCCGGGTGAGATCACCGAGGTCATCGAGCTGACGACGACCCTGGGCATCCACGCGATGAACATCGGTGTGCCGTTGCTCGCCGAGCTCCTCGAAGAACGCGGCCTGCGCGACGGCCCCGGCGAACTCGGCGCGTACCAGAAGGAGTTGAAGGAGCGGTTCACCGAGAGCCGCGGCTACTGGCACGAGTTCTGGGACGAGATCCTCGAACTCGACCCGGAGATGTTCGAGGCCTACACCGACTTCTCGTCGGTGTCGTGGCAGCACGGCTCCCTGGAACCCAAGGTGAAGGAGTTCGTCTACACGGCCTTCGACTGCGCCTCCACCCACCTGTACGTCAAGGGGTGGAAGGCGCACATGAACAACGCGCTGACCTACGGCGCCACCGTCGGCGAGCTCCTGGAGGTCATGGAGATCGCCGCCGTCATGGGCATGCAGAGCGCACTCCAGGCCCTGCCGGTGCTGCGCGAGGAACAAGCCCGACCCCTGCGACAGACGTGAGGCGGAAAGACATGACACTGCGCGGACTTGACGGGAAGGTCGCCGTCGTCACCGGGGCCGCCGGTGGCCTCGGACGGGCCACGGTGGAGCGGCTCGTGGAGGAGGGCGTGAAGGTCGTCGCCGTCGACCTGGACGAGTCGGCCGCCAAGGAGGTCGCCGCGGCTGTCGGCGGAGAGACCGTCGGCGTCGGTGCGGACGTGACGACCGAGGAGGGCGTCGACGCCTACATGCGGGCCGCCGTGGACGCGTTCGGACGGGTGGACCTGCACCACCTCAACGCCGGGATCGCCGGCTCCCTCGCCGACCTCGTTGACGTGTCGGTCGAGGAGTGGGAGAAGGTGATGGCGGTCAACCTGCGGGGCCCGTTCCTCGGCATACGGGCGGCTTTCCGCCACTACCTCCAGCGCGGCAGCGTCGGGTCCATCGTCGTCACCGCCTCGATCGCCGGCCTGCGCGGCAGCAACGACCTGCTGGCGTACACCACGTCCAAGCACGGCACGGTGGGTCTGGTCCACGGGGCCGCCGTCTACGGGGGCCCCATCGGCGTGCGGGTGAACGCCGTCGCTCCGGGGATCGTGCCCACGCCGATCTTCGGTGAGGCAGGGATGGCCGACATGCGCGGGCGCGCGGGCACCTCGCCGCTGCGGCGCGCGGGCCGGCCCGAGGAGGTGGCCGCGACGGTGGCGTTCCTGCTCAGCGACGAGTCGAGCTACGTCACCGGCGAGATCTTCTCCGTCGACGGCGGCGCCAGTGTGCAGAACACCAACCGCCGAGGCGGGGGAGCGGGGCTCTGGGACGTGGCGGTGACCGACGAGGCGCTCCTCGCGCGGCACGCGGCGGGAGCCGCCGGGACGCGGGAGGCCTCCCGATGACGACGATGAGAGCAGCCCTGCTGCGAGGCTTCGAACAGCCCCTGACCGTCGAGGAGGTGGAACTGCTCGACCTCGCGCCCACCCGTGTGCTGGTCCGCACCAAGGCGACGCCGTTCTGCTCCACCGACGTCACCAGCTTTCACGGCCGCCTCGGCAAGGTCCCGCCGACGATCCTCGGGCACGCCTCGACCGGCGAGGTCGTCGAGGTCGGCAGCCAGGTCCGCGGCATCGAGGTGGGCCAACGCGTCGTCGTCCCCGGCACACCCGAGTGCGGCCACTGCTTCTACTGCGGCATCGGCCGCCCCGACCAGTGCTCGGAACTGTTCGACCTCGGCGGTGTCTACCCGGACGTCGCCCGGACCTCCGACGGCCTGGTGGTGAACGCCGCCGGATGCGTCGGCGGCTACGCCGAGATCATGAACGTCTCGCAGAACCAGGTCTTCCCCGTCGACACGGACCTGCCCTGGGAGGTGCTCTCGCTCCTCGGATGCGGGGTCACCACCGGGGTGGGGGCGGTCCTCAACGTGGCCCGCGTCCGGCCCGACGAGGTGGTCGCCGTCGTAGGAGCGGGACACCTGGGGCTGTGGGCCGTACAGGCGGCGCGTCTGGCCGGGGCCCGCGAGGTCGTCGTGATCGAGCCCCGGGAGGAGCGCCGAGGCGTGGCGACCAAGGTGGGAGCCACGGCCGCCGTCGCACCCGAGGACGCGCTGGAGGCCGTACGGGGCGTGACCGGGGGACGAGGGGCCGACAAGGTCATCGAGGCTGCCGGGCCGCCCGCCGCACAGCGCCTGGCGCTGGAGATCTCCCGGCGAGCCGGCACCGTCGTGCTCTCCGGACTGAAGGACGTGGCCGGTCAGGTCACGTTCGGGCAGGTCCCCCTCGCCGTCCAGAGCCGGCAGGTTCTCAGCACCCAGAACGGCAACGTCCGCATGCGCCGCGACCTCCCCGCGTACGTCCGTCTGCTCGAACGTGGCGTGCTCGACCCGTCGCCGGTCATCACCTCGACGTACCGGCTCGACGACATCAACACCGCTCTCGAGCGGTCCGAACGGCTCGAGGACCTCTCGGGCGTGTTCGTCTTCTGACGGGAGCCGAGATGAGAGCAGCGGTGCTGGAGGCGTTCGGCGCCCCCATGCCGGTCCGGGAACTTGCCCTGCGCGACCCGACCGAGCACGAGGTACTGGTACGGACGGTCGCCGCGCCGTTCTGCTCCACGGACTGGCTCGGCTGGCGGGCGATGCGCGGCAAGAAACCGCCGGTCGTGCTCGGCCACACTGCGCTGGGCGTGGTCGAACGCTGCGACGGCCGCGGCACCCATGCCCGCGGTCGCGGCTACGGCGTAGGTGACCTCGTGGTCGTCGCCGGGACGCCACAGTGCGACGCGTGCTTCTACTGCGGCATCGGCCGGCCGGACCAGTGCGCCCGTCTCTTCGAGAGCCCCGAGCCGGTCGTCGCCACCGACCCGGCGGGCCGTCCGGTCCGCGCGGCCGGTGGCGTCGGAGCGTACGCCGAGTTCGTCCTCGCGGACCGCAGCCAGGTGTGGCCGGTGCACAGTTCGCTACCCGCCCCGCACCTGAGCCTGCTGGGCTGCGGCATCACCACCGGCCACGGCGCGATCGTGAACGTGGCCGAGGTCCCGCCGGGCGCGTCCGTCGCGGTCGTCGGTCTGGGACACCTGGGGTTGTGGTGCGTGCAGGCCGCCCGGGTCGCCGGCGCCGGCCGGATCATCGGTGTGGACCTGCTGGCCGACCGCCGTGCCACAGCCGCCGGGCTGGGGGCGACCGATGTCATGGACCCTACGGAGGGCGATCCGGTCGAACAGGTGCGGTCCCTCACCGAGGGGCGGGGCGCGGACGTGGTCGTCGAGGCCGCGGGCCCCGAACAGGCGGTGCAGCAGGCGGTCGCCATGTCACGGCGGGCCGGGACGGTCGTGCTGACGGGTGTGCAGTGGGCGGACGGCCGGATCTCGCTGCCGCAGAACGCCGTCGCGATCCACGGCAGACGGATCCTGTCCTGCCAGAACGGCCAGAGCGTGATGTCCCGCGACCTGCCCCGCTGCGTGGAACTCCTGGAGAGCGGCGAGTACGACGCCCGGCCGATCGTGACGGCGCGGTACACCCTCGACCAGATCAACGAGGCGCTGTACGCCGCCGGAGAGTTCCGGGACCTCAGCGGGGTCATCACGGCCTTCCGCCATCAACCACATACGCAGGAGTGAGGGATCATGCCCCGCGCCCCGAAGCCCACGGCCTCGAATCCGACCTCGAATCCGGCCTCGACCACTCTCGCCTCGGCCTGGACCACCAGCCCCGTCGGCCGGATCGCCGCACCGCTGCGCGAGCAGGTCGTCACGGCTCTGCGCGAGGCGATCCTCGACTTCCGCCTGGAGCCGGGCCGCCGCCTCGTCGAGCGCGAACTCGTCGAGCAACTCGACGTCTCCCGCACCACGGTTCGGGAAGCACTGCGGGAGCTGACCTCCGAGGGGCTGATCAAGGTCGTGCCCCAGAAGGGTGCCGTGGTCGCGGTGCCCACCCCGGACGAGGCGCGCGACCTCTACGAGGTCCGGTGCGCGCTGGAGACGCTGCTGGTGCGACGCTTCATCGAGAAGGCGCCGCGTTCCAAGGTGTACGCCCTCGAAGCGGCCGCGGAGCACTTCGCCGAGGTCGCCTCACGGGACGACGCCGAGCCGCGTGACGTGCTCGACGCGCGGCGCGACTTCAACGCCGTCCTGCACGACGGTGCCGGCAGCGAGGTGCTGCGGCAGCTGGTGGAGGGCGTCCAGGCCAAGGTGCGCGTCCTGGTGGTCAAGGGCATGTCGACGAACCACGCCGAAGTGATCCAGGAACTGCGCGACATCGTCGCCGCCGTCAGGGAGCGGGACGCGGACACCGCGGTCGAGATCTACGCCAAGCACATGCGGCGCGTGGCCGCCAACGTCCTTGAGGGCCTGAAGGGGATCCAGGAGCGGTAGGGCCACTCCTGGATCCCCTTCGCTGTCCCGATCCCCGGGGCGCCGCCTCAGTCGCCCCGCCCGGAGGTCACCGCCGCGAACGACTGCGCGGTGTGCTGCGTGTCCATGTACTCGCGGACCGCGCTGACCCGGTCGCCGGAGATCTCGTACACGTTCGCGTACCGGTTGTCGTAGCGGCTTCCGTCGCGGAAGAAGCCGCTGCCCACGGCCTCGGCGACGACACAGCTCCCGTCGCCGACGAGGCGGGTGATCGCGATCTGCGGGCCGGTCGCGTCGAAGAGCGCGAGCATGTGTGCAAGGACCTTGACCAGGGTCTCCCCGTCCATCGGGTCGCCGGCGCCCGGCAGGTCGTAGGCCTGGATCGTGTAGGTGAAGTCCGGTGTGATCAGCTCGCCGAGACGGTCCCAGTCCTGGCGGTTGAGCGCGTCGACGAAGGCCCGGACGACGTCCTTGGAGGCGATGGCCATGAAGGTCTCTCTTCGGTAGGGATGGCGGCCGAGGTGTCAGAAGGTCAGCGGCTGTCCGAAGTGGAAGCGTGAGACCGACCCGTAGGTGACGTCCCACTTCGCGGCGATGTGCGTCTTGAACATCGCGACGTCCCGGTAGTACTTCTCCATGGGCGACCCGAGCCGTGCCGAGCTGGATCCGGCGGTGGAGAACGCCAGGTCGACGGCCTGGTTCGCCAGCTGGGCGCCCTGCAGGATGACGCCGCGCAGCCGGGCGTCCTCCTCGGGTGTGAACTCCTGGCGGGTGCGTTCCCAGCGCCGTCCCAGCTCGGTGTACTGGCGCATCGCGCCGAGCAGCAGGGTCTCGCCGGCGTCGATCTGGGCGAGCATCTTGCCGTACCAGCGGTGGAACTCGGCGGAGTCGGTGCGCGGCATCATCGGCGGGAAGCTCGTCGGGCGGGTGGCCATGAGCTCGTCGAAGGCGTCGAAGGCCGCCCAGGCGACGCCTATCTGGGTGGCGACGAGCTCGCAGTTGAAGAAGGCGAGGGTGCGGCCCAGGTACATCGGGTTGCGGTGCAGCCGGTAGCCGACGGTGCCCGTGTCGCCCAGCGTGTGGTCCTTGAAGTCGTAGACCACGCTGAGGTGTTCGGGGACCAGCGCGTCCGTGACCTGGAGGGAGTTCGAGCTGGAGGCCCGCATGCCCAGGACGCCGGACCAGTCGTCGAGGATCTCGTAGTCGGATCGCGGGACGATGAACGCGCGCAGCCCGAGCGGCTCGTCCCGCTCGGTGAAGGTGTGGGCGACGAGCATCGCGTGGGTGCTCCACATCGAGCCCGAGCAGTAGTCCCAGGTGCCGGTCAGCCGGTAGCCGTGCGCGGTGCGGACCGCCCGGCCGCGCGGGATGGTGCGTCCCGGCGCGATGAGGTCTCCGGCGAACAGCTCCTCCTGGGCCTGTTCGGGAAAGAAGGAGGCCACGTGCCAGGCGTGTCCGGCGCCGAGGACGAAGGACCAGCCGACACCCGGGTCGCCGCGTGAGATCTCCACGGCCACCCGGAGGAAGTCCTCCAGCGGCAGTTCGAGGCCCCCGTACCGCTTGGGGTGGAGCATCCGGTAGAAGCCGGCGTCGAGCAGCTGTTTGTGGATCGCCTCCGAGTAACCACTGAGCGCCTCGTGCTCCGCCTGCGCGGCCCGCAGGACCGGGCGGAGCCTCGTCGCCACCTCGAGAAGGTGGTCGACCGTGCCCTCCGCCGCAGGCAGGGGGGCGGAGTCTGCGGCGTACAGGCTTGCGCTCATCGGGCTCTCCTCTCGACACGAAACTTTGTATGACGATATTATAGGCATGCAGAGCACGGCGCTAGATGGGATCACCGACCAGGGGATCGACTCTGGCGGGCGCCCCTCGCCTCCCTCTTTACGTCATTGTGCGATCGTCATACAGTCCCCCGCAGGCCCCTTGCCCCCGGTCCGGGACTTCAGAGGAGTTGGTTGTGATGTCCACGCCGTCATCCGTCGCCCCGTCCGGCTCCCGTCCGGTCACCGCGCGGGAGTTCCGCGACGTCATCGGGCGGTTCGCCACCGGCGTCACCGTCATCACGACGGAGAGCGGCGGCATCCGGTACGGCAGTACCGCGAGCGCGGTCAGTTCGCTCACCGACGACCCGCCGATGCTGCTGATCTGCCTCAACCGGAACTCGGCCACCGCCGCGGCGGTGCGCGACAGCGGCGCCTTCGCGGTGAACGTCCTCGCCGAGGACCACGTCGACCTGGCGACCCGCTTCGCCTCCCGCGTAGCGGACAAGTACGACGGGGTGCCGACCGAGACCGCGTCGAACGGCTCGCCCCTGCTCGTCGGTGCCATCGCCCACCTGATCTGCCGGGTCGCCGAGCAGGTGGAGGCCGGCACCCACTACGTGTTCCTCGCCCATGTCGAGGAGGCGATGTCGTACCCCGGCCATCCGCTCGCCTACTTCCGCGGCCGCTTCGGCCGGATGCAGACGGCGCCGGAGGCCACCGTCCTGCGCGAGGTCCGCGCCCGCGTGCTCGATGCCGGCAGTGACGTCGAGGAGGTCATCGACACCGGCCGCTGGGCCGAGGAGTTCGGGGTGGACACCAACCGCGTCCACCGCGCCCTGGCCGCCCTCGCCGACGAGGGGCTCATCCGGCGTCAGGCGGGGGAGTACCTCATCGCACCCGTCCCCGACTCGATCATCGACGACGTCTACAAGGCCAAGCTCGCCATCGAGACGGGCGTCGCGGAACTGACCGTCGGCAAGGTGACCACCGACCAGTTGGCCCGGCTGCGGGAGCTGATGGAGGACACCCTCGGCTTCGTCAAGGACGGCCACTTCACCGACCCCGAGGGCTGGGTGCGCGCCAACGAGCGCTTCCACGAGTACATGGTCGAACTCGCCGGATCCACGATCCTGCTCGACACCTACCGCCGCCTCTGCCTGCCGGGCCTCAACCTGCGCGCGCTCGACTCGGCGAGCTACGCCTCCAGCTCCCTCCTCGACGACCACCGCCGGCTCGTCGAGGGATACGAGGCCGGCGACCTGGCCCAGGTCTCCGGCGTACTCCGGCAGCACGCGCGGCGCCCGCTGGAGATGCGCCGCGAGGACCAACTGCGCCGCGCCACCGACGCGAGCCCCCTCGCCTGAACCCGGCTCTGCCCCCCGCTTAGGAGATTCGATGACCACAGCACACGCCGCCGCACAGCCCGACCTGGCCGTGCCCTCGCCGGAGGAGCTCGTCGGGCGGGCCCGGGCGATGCGCGAGGAACTGCTCGCCCGCCAGGAGGAGGCGGAGCGGCTGACCCACCTCCCCGACGACGTCCACGAGCAGTTCGTCGCGAACGGCTTCTACGACATGTTCGTCCCGAAGAAGTACGGCGGCCTTGAGGTCTCGCCCCGGACGTTCTTCGCGGTCTGCAAGGAACTCGCCCGCGGCGACATGGGCAGCGCGTGGTGCTTCGCACTGGCCGCGAACCACGCCCTCCACGTCGCCTCCTGGTACCCCGAGGAGGTCCAGGACCGGGCGTTCGGCGACCACGACTTCCGGGCCGCGTCGGTGTCCGCGCCTACGGTCAGGGCGAAGAAGACCGACGGCGGATACGTCCTCAACGGTGTCGTCGACTACTGCTCCGGCATCCCCCACTCCACCTGGTACCTCGGCCAGTGCATGGTCGAGCAGGAGGACGGCTCCGCCCCGGCGATGGGCATGTTCCTCGCACCCGAGGAGAGCTTCGAGCGTCTGCACAACTGGGGCGAGTCGACCGGCCTGAAAGCCACCGGCTCGGAGAGCATCCGCTTCACCGACGCCTTCGTCGAGGCCGACCTCGTCATCGAGGACGCCAACATGATCGACATCCCGGTCAAGGACGGCACGGTCGGCTCCCAGCTGCACGGCAACCCCATGTACGCCGGCCGCGGGCTGCTCACCTTCACCGTGTCCCTGGCCAGCCTGGCGGTGGGCGGGCTGTACCACGCCCTCGACGAGTTCGAACGCCTCATGCGCACCCGCAAGACCCCGCTCCCACCCGTCCAGCTCCGCCTGTACGACGTGGACTACCAGCGGCACTACGGCGCCGCCTGGACGAAGATCAGGACCGCCGAACTGGCGCTGGACGGCGTCATCGCGCAGCACGAGGAGTTCTGCCGCGCCACGGTCGACGGCAGCCGCGAGTACACCTTCGTCGACGACTGGAGCCTGGCCTGCGTGGTCCGGGAGATCATCATCCAGCTCTGGGAAACGCTCGAACACGACCTGCTGCGCGTCGTCGGCTCCGGCTCCATGCGCCAGGGCGAGCGGTTCGACCGGATCTTCCGCGACATGAGCTCGCTCCTCACCCACCGCAACCCGATGCTGCGCGAGCAGGCGTTCCGCAACACCGCCCACCTGCTCCTGGAGATCCCGCCGCCCGAGGCTCGCTGACCGCTGACTCCTCTTCCCCCTGTTGGGCCGCCGTGAGACAGGACCGACCATGACCGACACACCGCCCCATCTCGACGACCGGGTCGAGCCGATCACGATCCGCACCGGCTTCTTCTGGATCCCGGGCGAGCAGATCCCCACCCCGCACGGCACCGTCCCGCGCGGACCGCTCTACGTCGAGTGGCTCGCGCCGCCCGAGGTCACCCGCCCCCACCCCCTGGTCCTCGTCCACGGCGGCGGCGGCCAGGGCACCGACTGGCTCGGCACCCCGGACGGCCGGCAGGGCTGGGCCTACGACCTCGTACGCGCCGGATACGCGGTGTACGTCGTCGACCGCCCCGGCCACGGCCGTTCGCCGCACCACCCGGACGGACTGGGGCCGGTGGCCCCGCCACTGCCGCTGGAGTTCGCGAGCTTCCTGTTCGCGCCCCCGGAAGCCGCCGGGTCCCACACCCAGTGGCCCTGGGATCGCACCTTCGACGGCCCCGAGTTCCAGCAGCTCACCTCGGCGATGGGCTTCTTCCTGGCCGACTTCGCCGAGGGACAGCGGCTGGACGGGGAGCGCATCGCCGCCCTGCTGGACCGGATCGGCCCGGCGGTGCTCATCACCCACTCCGCCGGCAGCCCGGGCGGCTGGCTGGCCGCGAACCGGCGGCCCGACCTGGTCGAGGCCATCGTCGCGATCGAGCCGATGGGACCGCCGTACGCCGACTTCCCCGGCCTGGGCGAGATCACATACGGCCTGACCTACGCCGAACTCACGACCGAACCGGTAATCGACTCCCCGCATCAGCTGAAAGCCGACCCCGCCGGCCACCGCATACCCGGCCTCAGCGGCACCCCGATCGCCGTCGTCACGGGCAGCGCGTCCGGCAGCGCGGCCCAGTCCCCGCCGCTGGTCGAGTTCCTGCGCGAGGTGGGCGCGGACGCCGAACTGCTCGCCCTGGAGGACGCCGGCATCGTCGGCAACGGCCACGGGCTGATCCTTGAGGCCAACTCCTCCGACACGGTCAAGCCGGTCATCGGATGGCTCGACGGGCTGGAGGCAGCGCGGTGACGACCACACACGAGCACACGGACCTGCCGGACGAGGCGGTGCGCCGCCTGACCGAGGTGGTCGGCGCGGACGCCGTCCTGCTGACCGACGGCGAACGCGACACCTACCGCGACCCGTACTGGTTCCAGGGCGACCGCACCTACGACTCCTCCGCCGTCGTCTTCCCCACCTCCACCGACCAGGTGCGCGAGGTCGTACGGATCGCGAACGAGTACCGCATTCCCGTGTGGACCTCCTCCCAGGGCCGCAACAACGGCTACGGCGGCCCGTCGCCCCGCGTCCGAGGCTCCCTCCTGATCAGCTTCCGCCGGATGAACCGGGTCCTGGAGATCAACCGCGAACTGGCGTACGCCGTGGTCGAGCCGGGTGTGCGCTGGTTCGACCTGTACGAAGCACTGGAGGCGTCCGGCAACGGCGACCTGTGGTGCTCGATCCCCGACCTCGGCTGGGGGAGCGTCATCGGCAACTCCCTCGACAACGGCGTCACCTACGGCCCGAACGGCTCCGACTTCCAGAAACTGTGCGGGATGGAGGTGGTCCTCGCGGACGGGGAGGTGCTGCGCACCGGCATGGGAGCCATCCCCGACAACCCCTCCTGGCACGTCTACCAGCGGGGCCTCGGCCCGGTCCTCGACCCGCTGTTCATCCAGTCCAACTACGGCATCGTGACGCGCGCGGGCGTCTGGCTCCAGCGCCGCCCGGAGGCGTACGCGCCGCTCTACCTCACCATCCCCAGGGACGACCAGCTCGCCCAGGCCGTCGACATCGTCCGCGAACTCCGCCTCGACGGGGTGATCCGGGGAGTGCCGAACCTGCAGAACACCATCACCATGGCGGCCCAGTTCCCCGAGCTGCTGGGCGAGTTCATGGGCGCCGAGGGACCGGCGAGCGAGGAGGCCCTGGACGGCCTCGCCGCCCGCACCGGCATCGGACGCTGGGGGCTGCGCACCGCGCTGTGGGGCGACGGGCCCGTCGTCGAACACCACCTGCGCCGCATCCGGGAGGCGTGGTCGGCCATCGACGGCTCGCGCGTCGACCACCACCGCACCTACCTGCGCCACGAGTGGGGCGAGCTGAACACCTTCATGGAGAAGATCCAGGCCGGCATCCCGAGCATGGACCTGATGGAGGTCGTTCCGGAGTTCGTCGGCCACATCGGCTTCTCGCCGGTGGTCCCGCTCACCGGCGGTGAGGTGCGCCGCGTCGTCGACGTGATCCATCCGCTGGTCACCGACCGGGCCGGAACGAACTTCGTCTGCGCGATCTTCCCGATCAACGACCGCAGTGCCATCGTCGTCAGCAGCATCAGCTTCGACACACGCGACGAGAAGCAGGTACGGGCGGCGGTGGACACCGCGAAGATGCTGGTGAGCGAGGTGGGGGCGCTCGGATACGGCGAGTACCGCGCCCACCTGGACTTCATGGACCTCGCGGCCGACCAGTACTCCTTCAATGACCACGCGTACCGCCGCTTCGTCGAGCGGATCAAGGACGCGGTGGATCCCAACGGGATCCTGTCCCCGGGCCGGCACGGTGTATGGCCCGCCGCCTACCGGGAGGCCGTCGCATGACCGTGATCGAGAACGTGAGCGGCCTCGTCGCCGTCGTCACCGGCGGCGCGTCGGGCATCGGCAAGGGCATCGCCCAGCGGCTGGCGGAGCGCGGCGCCCAGGTGGTGATCGCCGACATCGAGCAGGACCCGCTGGACGCGGCGGCCGAGGAGATCGGGGCGGTGGGAGTGCGCACCGACGTCTCGGACGCCGCGAGCGTGCGGGCGCTGGCCGACCAGGTCGTCGACCGGTACGGCAAGGTGCACCTGGTGTTCAACAACGCCGGTGTGGCCCCGGAGTCGCGCATCGCGGACATGACCCTCGACGACTGGAAGTGGATCCTCGACGTCAACCTCGACGGTGTCATCCACGGCGTGCACGCGTTTCTGCCGCTCCTCAAGCAGCACGGCGAGCCGGCGTACATCGTCAACACGTCCTCCATGGGCGGCTTCGTCGCCGACATGCCCGGCCTCGGGGCGTACGCCACGACCAAGTTCGCGATCATGGGCCTCACCGAGGCGCTGGCACAGGAGCTGCGACGGGAGGACTCGAACGTGGGCGCCGCGGTCCTCGTCCCGGGAACGGTCCGCAGCAACATCGCCCGGTCCCTGCGCACCAGGCCCGCGGGGGAGGCGAGCAGCGGCAGCGCCTTCGTCCAGAACGACATCTCCGACGACCCGGAACTGGCCAAGCTGCGCTGGCTGGACCCGGTGGAGGTCGGCGACGTCGTGCTGGCGGGCCTGGCCCGCGGTGAGACCCACATCGTCACGCATCCGGAGTGGTATCCGATGGTGGGCGAGCGAGCGGCGAGGATCGAGGCCGCGTTCGAACGGGCGGCGAAACTGCCGTAGAAGAAGCGAGAACACGTCCGAGGCCCCGGCTCAAGCGAGCCGGGGCCTCGTTCACGTCAGCCATCAACCTCGGTGACGAACCTCAGTCGCGATCCGCGAGATGCCGCAGGTTCTCCGGCCAGATGCCGTGCCGGCCCGGCGACAGGATGCCGTTCGGATCCACCGCGTCCTTGATCGTCTCGCAGAACCGGCGGTACGCGTGGTCGTTGAAGGAGTACTGCGCGGACGCCAGGTCCATGAAGTCCAGGTGCGCGCGGTACTCGCCGTACCCACGCCGCCCCGCCTCCGCCACGAGCACCTTCAGCGCGTCGTAGGCCCGACGGCACTGCTCCGCGTCCCGGTAGTCGTAGTTGAGCCCGGTGACGTACAGCGCCGTCCGCTCGTTGATGATCAGCAGCCCGCCGGCCACATTGACCCCGACCTGCTCCCTGACGATCCGGTCGAAGAGGTCGACGACCTCCCGCACATCGCTGCCGACCAGTGGGATCGCGGGGGAGAAGCCGATATGGGCGACCCCCTCCGGAATGGCGTCGAGCAGATCGAGCCCGGGCAGACCTCCCTGGCACTTGTCGGGGATCGAACGGATCTCGTCGTACTCCTGCGGCCCGTACGTCCGCTCGAAGAGCACCTGTCCGCCGGGAACCTCGCTCCACGCCGCCCGGATCTTCGCCAACTGGTGCTCCACGACGGGGCCGTCCCCCCACAGCGCCCCGCGCAGCGCCCACCGGCCGAGCCCGGTGGCATCGGCCATCTCGTCCAGGGTCTCCTCGCTGAAGGCGCCGTCGGCACCCGCGAAGCGGCCCATCACGTCGGGGAACTGGGCCGCCAGCGTCACCGTGTTGTACATGCTCGGCACCCCGCGCAGCGTGCCGTCGAGGCGGAGCCGGCGGACGATGTCGATGGCCTGCTCCAGGTGCTCGTCCCGCGGCACCGTCAGGAAGAACGGCGCGTACGCCTCGGGGCGCGGCATGAGCCAGTAGCCCATCCGCGTCACGATGCCGAAGTTGGACTGCACGAACAGGCCGTCGAGCACCGGTCCGAGGCCGCGCTTGTAGGTGTGCCAGGACTTGTTGTCCGGGATGGCGCCCATGCCCGTACGCAGCAACTCGCCGTTGGCCAGCACGACTTCCATCCCGCACGGAGCCATGAAGTCGGCACCGTAGGGCTGGTAGGTGATCCCGCAGTCGAGGGAGTTGCCGATGACGCTGCCCCAGCCGAGGTCGGGGACGGTCACCATCAGATCCTCGTTGCCGGACTCCTTCAGCGCCTCGTACAGATCGATCCAGCGCACGCCCGGTTCCACCACCGCGTACGCCAGGTCGCGGTTGATCTCCAGGACACGGTTCATCCGGGTCAGGCTGACCACCACGGTGGCCTTCAGACGGGGCGAGGAGCCGCCGTAGCCGTAGTTGCGGCCCTGCGAGGAGGTCCAGATCGGTACCCCGAACTCGTTCGCGATCCGGACGACCGCCTGTACCTCCTCGGCGCTGCGCGGCAGGAGGACGGCGGCGGGGTCGTAGGTGTCGTCGTCGCGGTGCCAGTACTTGTCGCGGTACTGCTCGTGGAAGCGGCCCTCACCGAGGACGACACCGTCCTCGCCGAGCACGTCGACGAAGCGCCGCAGTGCCTTGTCGGTGAGGTAGGTGCCGTCGTCGACGGCGGTCGTGTTCAGCTCCGTGCTCGTGTCGTCGCTCATCGCGCGGCCTCCGTGACGGCTCCGGCGGGCGCCCAGGTCGCCGCGGCCTCCTCCAGCACGGAGCGCATCGACCGCGGCGCCCGCCCGGCCAGCGTCTGGACCGTGTCGCTGAGGGAGGCCATGTGCCCGAGGCGGATCGCGCGGCTGAACGACACCATGTCGTCGCTGTTCCAGGGGATGGGGGAGGCGGCGATCGCCTCGGCGTCGTACTCGCGGGGCACACCGATGGAGTCGAATACGGCGTACTGGTCCTCGTCGCTGATCGGCACGTAGGTGACTTCGGTGCCGCTGATCTCCGAGATCAGCGCGCACACTTGACGGTACGTCAGCTGCTCCGGCCCGGTGACCTCGTAGGCGCGGTCGTCCTCGCCGCGGCCGAGCAGCGCGCCGACGGCGGTGGCCGCGCAGTCGTCCCTCGACACGAAGCCGACCGTGCCCTCGCCCCAGGCGCCGACCATCTGCCCCATGGCGACCGCGCCGGGCGCGATGAAGTAGGCCACCGCCTGCGCGTACTGCGAGTCGCGCAGTACGTTCCAGCGCAGTCCCGACTCGCGCAGCATGGCCTCGGTCGCGCGGTGCTCGATACAGACGACGGCGTCGTTCTCCTCGACGCCGGCGCCGACGATCGACGTGTACGCGAGGTACTGGACACCGGCGCGCCGGGCCGCCTCGATGGCGTTGCGGTGGAACCCGATCCGTGAACCGACCTGGGCGGTGGAGACGAGCAGCATCCGCTCCGCACCCGTGAAGGCCGCCTCGAGGCTGTCCGGCTCGGCGAAGTCTGCGTACCGCACGTGGACGCCACGGTCGGCGAAGGACTGGAGCTTGCCGGGGGCCCGCGTCGTCAGGATGACCTGGTCGGCGGGGACCGACTCCAGCAGCAGCTCCGCTGCGGTCTGGGCCAGCCCTCCGCTGGCACCGGTGATGAGGTACACGTGCACTCCTTTGGTGCTCGCCGACCCGGCCCGCCCGGGTGGTGCTCGCCAACCGTACTCTTTGTATGACGAGACGACAATCACCCTCCCGCTGGGGCTTCCTGCGGATTCCCCCTAGTCCACGCCTTGAGCGTCCAAGAGATTTGGGGGTGATTCGCCTCTGGACGCCGGTTTCCGTGACGCGCTACCGTCTGCCTCGCATCCAAATATTGTATGACCAGACGACAATCACACAGGCTGGGATCCATCTGGAACCCGTTTGGAATCCGTCACCAAGTCAGGAGGGGTCAGTGCCGACCCACCCGCTCACAGCCAAGCCGGACGCCGTGCTGGCGGTCGACGGCCTGCGGAAGCACTTCGGTCCGACAGTCGCCCTCCAGGACGCCGCACTCCGTCTGTTCCCCGGCGAGGTCCACGCGCTCGTGGGGGAGAACGGCTCCGGGAAGAGCACGCTGGTCAAGATCCTCAGCGGAGTGCACCGCCCCGACACCGGTTCCATGGCGGTCGGCGGTCGGCTTTTCGCCCCGCGTACCCCCGCCCATTCACTCCGCGCGGGCATCGACACGGTGTTCCAGGAGGTGCTCGGTGTCGAGAACCGGTCCGTCCTGGACAACCTGTGGCTCGGCGCGGACCGCCTGCTGCGCCCCGTGACCCGTGACACCGGCCGCCGTGCCAGGGCGGCGGAGATCCTCGCCGCGCTGCTCGTCACGCCGCCCGAGCTGGACGCCCCCTTCGGCTCGCTCCAGCTCAGCGACCGCCAGGCCTGCGGCATCGCCCGGTCGCTGCTGCGCGACCCCAAGGTGCTGATCCTCGACGAGGCGACCTCCGCCCTCGACCACGACACCCGCACCCGCCTGTTCGCCCTGGTGAAGCAACGGGCGGCGCTGGGCATGAGCATCGTCCTCATCACCCACCGGATGGACGAGATCCGGGAGATCGGCGACCGAGTCACCGTGCTCCGGTCGGGCCGCACGGTGGGCACCCTCGGCGCGGACTGGAACCACGACGAGATGATCCGGCTGATGACGGGCGGCGCGCACCTGGTGCAGGAAACGGCCCGCGCGGTCTCCGCCGCCACCACCACGGATTCCGCCACCACCACGGATTCCGCCACCACCACGGATTCCGCCACCACCACCGATTCCGCCACCGAGGCAGGCCCGGTCGTCCTGAAGGTCACCGGCTCCCGGCTGCGACCGGGTGCGGAGCCGTGCCGGGCGCAGCTGCGCCGGGGCGAGATCGTCGGGCTGGCCGGCCTGGAGGGTCACGGCCAGGACGACTTCCTGCGCCTCCTCGTCGGGCACGGCGACTCAGACGGCGTCGTACGGATCGGGGAAGACCGGGAGCACCGGGTCACCGATCCCGGCAAGGCGCGGGACCTGGGCATCGCGTATGTGGCACGGGACCGGCGCGGAGAGTCGATCCTGCCGTGGATGTCCATCCTGGACAACTTCGCCATCGCCACCGCCGAACAGGACGTCAGGAAAGGGCTGCTGTCCGAGCGCGCCGCCGAGACGCGGTTCCGCCACTACGTGGAGCGGCTCGGCATCAGGTTCGGCCGTACGTCGGACGCGATCACCACACTGAGCGGCGGCAACCAGCAGAAGGTCGTCATCGCCCGCTGGCTGGCCGCCGACCCGGACGTCCTGCTGCTCAACGACCCGACGAGGGGAATCGACGTGGGAGCCAAACGCGACCTCTACCGGCTGCTGCGCGAGTTGGCCGGGCAGGGACTGACCGTCGTCATGCTGTCCTCGGAGGTCGACGAGCACGTCGAGCTGATGGACCGCGTCCTGGTGTTCCGAGAAGGTTCGCTCGCCACGGAACTCACCCGGGAGGAGCTGAACAGGGAACGGCTCGTCGACGCCTTCTTCGGCGGAGCGGCGGTGGCCGCGTGAGAACCGTCGACCACGCCTCCCGCACCTCCGCCCAGCAGCCCGACCGGCCCGCCCAGCACGCGGCCCCCGCACCCCGGCGCACGCTCAGATCCCTGTTCGCCCGCCACACCTACCTTTTCGCGGTCCTCCTGGCGGCCACGCTCCTCATCGCCAACCTCGCCCTGCAACCCCGCTTCGGAGCCACCTCCCAACTGGCGGCCCTGGCTCCGCTCGGCATCGCCGCCATGGCGAGCGTGCCCTCGATCATGAGCGGACGCGGCGGCATCGACCTGTCGGTCAGCCCGCTGATGACGCTGAGCGCTCTGCTCTACGCGACCCAGCTCCAGCCGGCCGGCCTCGGCGGGTACGTCGCCCTGCCCCTCCTCATGGTGGCGGGCGCGCTGGTCGGAACCCTCACCGGTCTGCTCATCGTCGTGGGCCGGCTTCAGCCGATCGTCGTCACCCTCGCGATGTTCTTCGTCCTCACCGGCGTCGACCTCAAACTCTCTCCCAGCCCCACCACCATCTCCGGTTCCTGGATGGCAGGCTTCGCGGGGTCGATGGGACCGGTCCCGGGCGGCCTCGTCGCGCTGGCCGTCCCCGCCACCCTCTGGCTGCTGGTCACCAGACTGACGACGTACGGCAGCCTGCTGCGCTCCGTGGGCGGCAACGACGTCACGGCGTTCACCAGCGGAGTGCCCGTCGGCGCGGTGCGCGTCCTCGCCTACTCCCTGGGCGGCGCCATGGCGGCGGTGGGAGGCCTGGTCCTCATCGGGCTGGCGTCCACGGCCGAGGCCGGCACCAGCACCTCCTACACGCTCATCGCGATCGCCGCCGTCTCCCTCGGAGGCATCCCCCTGCAGGGCGGGGGCGGCGGAATCGCCAACGCGCTCGCCGGCGCCGCCGCCATCTACCTGCTGCAGAGCCTGCTCGGCGTGCTCCAGGTGTCGCAGACGTGGCTCCAGGTGATCTACGGCGTCCTGCTCATCGGCGCGGTGCTCTTCGGTGCCGTCGCGGCACGCGAACTGAAGGAAGGGCGATGATGACCACGCAGCAAGGCTCGCTCGACACGGCCCCCCTCGCCCCCGGCGGCGACATCCCGGCACCCGTGGCCGCGCCCGGTCCTTCGGCCGGCCAGCGGCTCCTCTCCCTCCAGCGACGGTTCCCGCTCGTCCAGCTCCTGCTCACCGTGGCCGTTCTCGCGTGGGGCGCGGCCGTCATGCCGGGGTTCCTCGGACCGTCGAGCATGCGCTCGGTCCTGGTGCTCTGCGCACTCACCGGCCTCGCCTCGATCGGACAGACCCTCGTCGTACTGATCAGGGGCATCGACCTGTCCCTGGCCGGATTCATCGTGGCCGGGGCCGTGACCGTGACCCAGTTCGGCGACATCCCCGGAGTGCCCCTGTCCGTCATGCTCGCCGTCGCCGTCGCCTGCGGCGCCGCCATGGGCGGTCTCGTCGGCTATCTGTGCCACCGCTTCGGCATCCACCCGATCATCGTCACCCTCGCCGCGGGCTCGATCGCCGTCGGCGTGACCTCCGTCCTCAGCGGCGGCAGCACCGGGACGGCCGCCCCCGGCTGGGTGAGCCGGCTGAGCGCCCCCATGTCGTCGACCTTCGGAATCCCCGTGCCCCCCGTGGTGGTCATCTGGGCACTCGCGATCGCCGTCGTCTCCGTCGTGCTGCACCGCACCCGCCCCGGCCGGCGACTGCTGGCCACGGGCGCGAGTCCGGTGGCCGCGGACCTCGCCCACATCAGCACCCGGAAGGTCTGGGTCACGGTGTACGCCGTCGCGGCGGCCCTCGCGATCCTCGCCGGCGTCGTCCTGGCGGGCTTCGCGGGGAACGTAGACAACCGGCTGGGGAACCCCTACCTGTTCCAGAGCATCGCCGCCGTCGTCCTCGGCGGTACGGCGTTCGGCGGTCCCGGGAGCTACACCCGCACCACCGTCGGCGTCCTGCTGCTCACCTCGGTCTCCACCGTGCTCGTCGGCCTGGGCTTCCAGGAAGCCGACCAGCAGATCCTCAACGGCGTCGTGATCCTCGCCGCGATGGCGGTCTACGGCCGCGAGCGCAGGCTCCGCGACCAGGTCTGACGTCGCTCCCCTTCTCCCCCCTCTCTTCTCTCCCTCTCTCCTTCTTCTGTTCCAGAAAGGCTTTCCATGAACAGATCCAGCTACCGGCACTCCCGCAGGCTCGTCGTGGCGGCGTCCACCGGGATCGTCCTCACGGCCCTGCTCGCCGGCTGTGGCGGGGCGGGCGGCACGGTCGCCTCCAGCGCGACCGGCGGCGCGGCCGACACCCAGGGGAAGGCGTCCGCCGCTTGCGGCGCGGTGCCGACCATCGCGCCCAAGGACCCAGACGGGGCCGTCAAGGCCCTGCCCGCGGACCTGCGGAAGGCCTACAACGCCTACGGCGAGGACGTGTTCGCGAGCGCCTGGCGGGACAAGAAGAAGCTGGGCCGCCCCGCGAAGGTCGGCCTCTCGTATCTGCCGGCCTCGAACGCGTTCGCCGCGTCCGTCGTCAAGCAGCTCGACGCGAGCTTCGCCGCGGCCAAGGCCAAGGGCCTGGTCCAGGGCACACTCGTCAAGCGGATCATGACCGACCCGGCAACCATGACCCCGGCCGAGCAGATCCGTGGCTACAACGAACTGGTCGACTCCGGTGTCGACATCATCTACATCACGCCGCTCTCGGGCGACGCGATGGTCTCCGCGGTCGACGCGGCCGGCAAGAAGGGCGTGGTGACGGTCGCGCTCTCCTCCACCATCCGGTCCAAGTACGCCGTGAACGTGGCCGAGAACTCCTACCTGAACGTCGCCCGGCCGGCCGCCCTCGTCGCGAAGCAACTCGACGGCAAGGGCAACGTCGTCGTCGTCCGCGGCTTCCAGGGACTGTCGACGGAGACGATCGGCTACAAGGCCGTCAAGGATGTTCTCGCCGCATGCCCCGACATGAAGGTGCTCGGCGAGGTCAACGGCGCCTTCGTACCGCCCGTCGCCAAGGCCGAGCTGCTGAAGTTCCTCTCCAGCCACCCGCAGAAGATCGACATGGTGGCGCAGCTGGGCGTCATGGGCTCCGGTGTCTACGCGGCCTTCGACTCGACCGGCCGGAAGGTCCCCAAGGTGGTGGACGCCGGTGCGTCCGCCTCGTCGCTGGCCTCCTGGAAGAAGCTGGCGGCGGCCGACGGCTATGAGACCGCCGGTACGGGCGGCAACGGCACGCAGGAGGCGAAGGCCTGGTTCACCGTCGGGATGATGGTGATGGGGGGAGAGGGCCCGAAGGTCGGCACGATCACCCGCGAGCCGTCGGTGATAACCAAGGCGAACCTGGCCGACTATCTGCCCGCCGGCGCGACGCCGAGCGATCTCGGAGAGGTCATGGACGGGGAGGCGTGGATGCCGCAGGCGTACCTCGACCAGTTCTTCGACCACCCCGCCGCCCCCGCGACGAACTGAGGACCGGGGCCGTATGAGCGTGTCATCGAGCGGGAGCCGCCGGCAGCACGCCGGCGGCCGGCTCGCCGGCCGGACCGCCCTGGTCACCGGCGCCGCATCGGGCATCGGACTGGCCACGGTGAGCCGCTTCGCCGACGAGGGAGCGCGGGTCCTGGCCGTGGACCTGAACCCCGAAGCGACGGCCCGGGCGGTCGCCGGGATCGAGGGGGCGATCCCGGTCGGCGCCGACGTACGGGACAGCGGGCAGGTGGACGCCACGTACGAACGCGCTCTCACCGAGTTCGGACGGCTCGACATCGCGGTGAACGCGGCGGGCGTCTCGGGCGCCCAGGCCGACATCTGCGATCTCACCGACGAGGACTTCGAGGAGGTCGTGGCGGTCAACCTGGCCGGTACGTTCTACTCCGTGCGAGCCGCCGTACGGCTGATGCGTCGCAACTCCCCCTCGGGCGGGTCCGTCGTCAATGTCTCCAGCGTGGGAGCCCTCGCCAACTTCCCCCTGCCGGCCATGTACCCGGCGTCCAAGGCGGGAGTGCTGGGGCTGACCCGTGCGGTGGCGGCGCTGGTGGCGGACGACGGGATCCGGGTCAACGCGGTGGCGCCCGGGGCGACGGACACACCGATGCTGCCGCAGGACGAGCGGGTCCGCCGTGCGGTGGTCGATCTGGGGGTGCTGCGCCGGGCCGCGTCCGCGGAGGAGATCGCGCATACGATCCTTTTCCTCGCGGGCGACGAATCGGCGTTCTACACGGGCCAGACCCTGTCACCGAACGGTGGGTACGTCATGCACTGAACGGGAAGCGCGTGTTCTGGGCCGTGTGCGCCCTGGTCCCGGCGGCGCGGCTCAGAGCGAGGCGGTACTGAACGGCAGCCCACTGGTGGCGGACAGGCCCTCCAGTCCTGCCCGCTTCGCCTGCTCCATGTGGTGCGTGCACGCACGCACGGCGGCCTCGGGATTGCGCGCCTCGATCGCCTCGACCATGGTGCGCAGCTCCTGCGCACTGCGTGCCGTGCGTCCTGGCTGGGCCAGTGAGGTGGCCCGCAACAGGCTGAGGCGGGCCTGGACGCCGCCGAGCGTGGAGTGGACCGAGCGGTTGCCGCAGCCGCGCAGCAGGACGTCGTAGAACTGGTCCTTCGCCTTGAGGATCCGCAGGGTGTCACCGTCACCGTTCGCCACTTCGGCCAGTTGTTCGAGCGCGGCGCGCAGCTCCGCCACCTGGTCGTCCGACGCGACCTCGGTGAACCGGCGCACGGCGAGCGCCTCCAGGGCGGCGCGCAGTTCGTAGAGCTCCAGCGCCTCCTGGAGCGACGGCACCACGACGACGGCGCCCTTCTGCGGGATGGTCTTGACCAGTCCCTCGGCCGCCAGCTCGCGCAGAGCCTCGCGAATGGTGGTGCGCGAGACACCGATCTCCTCGATCAGCTCGCGCTCGACCAGCCGCTGACCGGGCGCGTAGTGGAAGCTGAGGATGGCCTGACGCAGTACATCGAGCACCTGCTGACGCAGAGGTGCGGCGACCCGGCCGACCTGGGCGGCCAGATCGACGGATTCGGCGGAGCTGCGGGGCGCTGGGTTGCCTGATGCGGTCACAGGATCAGGATACGGTACGGCCGTCGTACAACCCAGTGGGCCCGGTGAGCCTGCACACGAATTTCGCGGACCGACCCAAGATGTTCAACGGCGTGACACATTGGCCGACCGGCCGGGGGCACACCAGGTCTGCGCGCCCGCCGACACCGCTGCCGTGGAGTGGCGACGTGCGAGCCTGGTCCTGTGAGCTGCTCGTTCACGGCTTGGTTCGCATTGAGCGGTGTGCAGCGTCAGACCTCCTGGGGTTTGTAGGAACTGAGGTCACGCAGGGCGACGCGGCGCAGCAGGTCGACGGATTTGGTCACGCCCTCGACGGGGTTCATGAGGACGTCCTCGTGTTCGATGCTGAGGACGTCGTCGTAGCCGGCGCGGCGCAGGGCGAGGCAGAAGGCTCGCCAGAAGGCGTCGTCGTGGCCGTAGCCGAGGGTGACGTAGTTCCAGGAGCGGTCTTTCGCGGCCATGACCGGGAGGGTCTCCAGCCTGCTGGTCAGGGACTGGCGGAGGGGCTCCAGGCGGGTGTCCTTGGCGTGTACGTGGTAGATCGCCTCGCCGAGGGCCTCGATGGCCGCGAGCGGGTCCGCTCCCATCCACATCAGGTGACTGGGATCGAAGTTGGCTCCGACCACCGGTCCGACCTCCTCGCGCAGGCGCAGAAGGGTGGGAACGTTGTAGACGGCCTGGTGGGCGTGCATTTCGAGGCAGAGCTTTCGCACGCCCCGGTCTCGGGCGTGGGCTACGAGGTCCCGCCAGTACGGGAGCACGGCCTCGCTCCACTGCCATTCGAGGATCTGGGTCGTCTCCGGCGGCCAGGAGACAGTGATCCAGTTGGGGTTGGCGTCGCCCGGGCCTCCCGGCAGGCCGGACATCATCACCACACGGTCCACGCCGAGAAGAGGTGCGAGGGCGATCGTCCTGCGGGTGACCTGGTCGTGCGCGCGGCCGCTTGGCCCGGGGTGGAGGGGGTTGCCCGAGCAGGTGAGGGCGCTGATCGCGAGCCCCCGGTCGGTGATCTTGGCCAGCAGTTCGCGGCGTGCGCGCTCGCTGTCGAGCAGCTGGTCGATGTCGACGTGCGGGGCCGTGGACCAGGCGCCCGTGGCGAACTCGACGTAGTCCAGGCCGAGTTCGGCAGCCAAATCGAGTGTCTCGTCGAGCGTGAGTTGCCCGACGCTGTCGGTGTTCAGACCGATCTTCATGATGTTCCCTGTCTCCGGTGTGGTCGTTGGGGGGCGCGGTTGTCCGCCGATGGTCCGGTGGTTCGGCGGCGATCAGGGTCAGCGGTACAGGGCGGGCCGGTCAGCCAGTTCCACCTCGATGCGCCGGCCCTCGGTCTGCGCGCGGACGCCCGCCTCGCAGACCGCGGCCACGGCGTAGCCGTCCCAGGCGCTGGGCCCGGTGACCTCCCCGCGCCGGGTGGCGTCGACCCATGCCTGGACCTCGCGGTCGTACGCCTCCTCGAACCGCTCGACGAAGCCGGGAGTGACCGTTCCGCCCCAGTTGCCACGGGAGTTGACGAGCATGTCGTGCCGGTCGCCGATGCGGGCCGTGCCGTTCTCGCACACCGCCTCGGCCTGGACCTGATAGCCGTAGCGGGCGTTGACGTAGATCTCCACGTCGGCCAGAACCCCGCCGTCGGTCTCGAAGACGACGAACTGCGGATCGGCCAGCCCTTCCGGGGCGTTGGCGGAGGATTTCGGGCGCATCACCGTGACGGAGGTGATCTCCTGGCCGAGCAGCCAGCGGATGATGTCCATCTCGTGTGTCACCGAGTCGTTGATGAGCATGGCGGTGGTGAAGTCCGGCGGGGACGAGGGGTTGCGGTGCCGGTTGTGCAGCATCAGCGGCCGTCCGAGTTCCCCGCTGTCCAGCAGTGCCTTGAGCTTCAGGTACTCGTGGTCGTAGCGGCGCATGAAGCCCACCTGCACCCGACGGTGACCGAGCTGCTGCTCGGCCTCCAGCACGCGCAGCGCGGAGGCGGCGTCGGGAGTGAGGGGCTTCTCGCACAGGACGGGCAGGTCGTGGTCGAACGCGGTGAGCAGCGCGGCCTCGTGGGCGACGCCAGGGGATGCGAGCAGCACCGCGTCGACGGCCGGGGAGGCCATCGCCTCGGCCACGTCGTCGAAGGCCGCGCATCCTTCGACACCGGCGGCGATCGCCTTGGCCCGGTCGGCGTCCAGGTCGACGACGGCGGCCACATGGGCGCCGCTGGTCACCCCGCTGATCCGCCGCACGTGGTCGGCGCCCATGCGGCCGGCGCCGATGACGGCGACACCGAGGGAGTCGTGGTGGAACATGGAGTCCTTTCAAGGAGGGGGGCGATGTGGTGATGCCTGCGCCCGGAGAGACCTGAGCCGGCATACGACAACCTGACGGGACGTTTCTTGCCGGAGCGCGGCGGCGGTTACCCGGCTCCCGGCCGGACCGGTTCGGGGCCGGCCGGGAGCCGGGGCAGGGTCGTCAGCGCGTGCCCTTCGCGGCGAACCCGGCGACGGTCTCGACGTTGGACTTGTCGACGAAAGCCGGGCCGGTCAGGACCGGCTGCTCACCGCCGCCGCTGTAGTTGCCGTTGTTCTTGTAGAGCCACAGACCGTCGACCGCCAGGTAGCCCTGCAGATAGGGCTGCTGGTCGACGGCGAACTGGATGCTGCCGTCCTGGACGGCCTTCACCAGGTCCTTGTTGAGGTCGAAGGTGGCGACCTTGGCCTTGCTGTCCGCGTCGGACACCGCACCCACCGCGCCCAGCGCGTAGGGGGCGCCGAGGGTGACCACCTCGTCGATGGAACTGTCCTGCCTGAGCTTGGCGGTGATCGTCGACTTCAGTGACGGCATGTCGGCGCCGTTGACGTAGAGGATGTCCGTCTTGCCCTCGAAGCCCTTCTTCACGCCCGCACAGCGTGCCTCCAGGGCGACCTGGCCCTGTTCCTGGATCACGCAGACGGTGTGCTTGACACCAAGGGTGTTCAGCTTCCGGCCGACCGCCTCGCCGGCGACGGTCTCGTCCTGGCCGAAGTACTCGAGCAGCCCCTGACTCTTCCAGTTGTCCACACCGGAGTTGAAGGCGACCACGGGGATGCCGGCCTTCATCGCCTTGGCGACGACATCCTTCATCGCGTCCGGCTTGGCGAGGGTGACCGCGATGCCGTCGACCTTCTGGTCGATCGCGTTCTGCACCAGGTTCGCCTGGGTGCCTCCGCTGGGGTCGGAGGAGTAGATCAACTTGATGTTGTCCTTCGCGGCGGCGGCCTCGGCGCCCTTGCGGATGGTGTCCCAGAACGTGTCACCGGGGACCGCGTGGGTGATCATCGCGACCGTCATACGGGGCGTGGTGGCCTTGCCCGCGGGGGCGCCGTCCGCGCTCTCCTCGGACTTCTTGCCGCCCGAGCTGCTGGAGCAGCCGGCGAGGGTGAGTGCCGCACCGGCGGCCACGGCCACGGCAAGGGTGAGTCTGCGGGAGCGGAGGGAAGACGGGCGGTTCGTCATGTCGGCACCTCACTGTGCTGATGGCGGGGATGGGGCGACGCGCCGCGGAGGGAGACGTGACATCCCTCGTGCGTCGGGTGAAGGAGCCGCTCACCGGCAGGTGGCGCGGCTTGCTGGGCGTGTCGGTGTGGAGGATCAGAGGCTGAAGGCGGCGCGGAACCGCTCCAGGGCGGCCTCGCTGTCGCCGGAGGCCCACGCCTCCATCGCGACCGTGCCGTCGTAGCCGAGGTCCGCGAGGGCCCGGGCCACGGCCGGGTAGTTGATCTCACCGGTGCCGGGTTCGCAGCGGCCGGGTACGTCGGCCACCTGGATCTCGCCGATGAGACCCGCGCCGTGTGCCCGGCGGACCAGCTCGATGAGGTTTCCCTCGCCGATCTGGGCGTGGTACAGGTCCAGGTTCATCCTCAGCCCGGGCCGGTCCACGGCCGCGACCAGGGCGAACGTGTCGGCGGCCGTGGCGAAGGGGACACCGGGGTGGTCGACGGCGGTGTTGAGGTTTTCCAGGGTGAAGGTGACCCCCGCGCTCTCGCCCAGCTCGGCGAGGCGGGTGAGGGTGCGGTGCGCGGCGATCCACATCTCGCCGGTGGCCTCGCCGCTCACCGGCACCACGGGCAGGCCCTCGCCGTCCAGCCCGGTGCCGTGCACGTTGAGCCGGGGACAGCCCAGGTGTTCGGCGGCCTTGACGGACTCCTCTGCGGTGCGCAGCAGTTCGGCGGCCCCGTCCGGGTCGGTCAGGCTGCCGCGGATGTAGCCGGTCATCGAGGAGAACGTGGCAGGTGTACGGGCGAGAGCGTCGAGGTCGTGTCGGGTCCAGTCCCAGATCTCCACCTGGAAGCCGGCCTCGTGGATGCGCCGCGCCCGCTCCTCTATGGGCAGGTCGCGGAAGACCATCTCGGCACAGACCGCCAACGTGTGCATGACCGCTCCAGGACTAGAACGTTGCAAAGGAACAGGAGCAGTACGCCAGCCGCCGAGCGGCCTGTCAAGGGTTTGTGCGGACATTTGAGCTAGAACGTTGCAGCACCCTTGAGCGGTGCGTTACCGGCTCGGCTCCGTCTACGATCACCCTGAAGAGGACCATCGATCAGGAAGGCCGGCGGTGCCCTCGCTACCTGCGGTCCCGGACGGAAAGCGGCCGACGCTCACCGACCTCGCGGCACGGGCCGGCGTGTCCGTCTCGCTCGCCTCCATCGTCATGCGCGGTGCCAAGGGGGCCGGCACGGCAACCCGCGAGCGGGTACTGGAGGCCGCGCGGGAGATCGGCTACCGGCCCGACAGCAGGGCGCGGTTGCTGCGCAGCAGCCGCTCGCACCTGCTCGGAGTGCAGTTCGACCTCCAACAGCCCTTCCACGCCGACATGGTGGAGGCCCTCTACACCGCGGCGGAGTCCGCCGGATACCAGATCGCCCTCAGCGCCGTCGCACCGAGTCGCAGCGAACAGCACGCCGTGGAGACGCTGCTCGCCGACCGCTGCGAGGCGCTGATC
This sequence comes from Streptomyces sp. NPDC048420, assembly GCF_040651535.1. Classification (NCBI taxonomy): domain Bacteria; kingdom Bacillati; phylum Actinomycetota; class Actinomycetes; order Kitasatosporales; family Streptomycetaceae; genus Streptomyces; species Streptomyces sp. NPDC048420. Next base: position 8,028 of record NZ_JBEZKG010000022.1, on the reverse strand, counting down.
CTGCTCAGCCCCCACGTCCCGGTGGCCCAACTGACACGACTCGCGGCGCAGTTGCCGGTCGTCTCCGTGGCCCGGCGGCTGCGCCCGCGCGCCGAGGACGTGGACGTCGTCCGCGCGGCCGACGACGAGGGCGCCCGCCAGGCGGTCGACCACCTGGTGGCACTGGGCCACCGGGACATCGTCCACATCGACGGGGGCAGGGCGCCCGGCGCGGCCGACCGGCGCCGCGGCTACAAGGCGGCCATGAACCGCCACGGCCTGGCCGACCGTGCCCGCCTGGTGCCGGGCGGGCTGACCGAGGACCACGGCGCCGCGGCCGCCCGTACGCTCCTGGCCGAGACCTCCCGCCCCACCGCCGTCCTCGCCTTCAACGACCACTGTGCCATCGGCGTCCTCGACAGCTTCCTGCGTGCCGGGGTGGCGGTGCCCGAAGAGATCTCGGTCGTCGGCTTCGACGACAGCCACCTCGCGCGCCTGGCCCACGTCGATCTCACCACCGTCGGGCAGGAAGTCCCCGAGCTTGCGCGGCTGGCCGTGGAACGGGCCGTCGCCCGGCTGGAGGGGGAGGCGGCCGAGGACGACCGGGAAATCGTCGTCACACCACGCCTCGTCATCCGCAGCACGACGACCGCGCCTTCCCGGTCCTGACCAGCGCGGTGCTGTGAGGTCCAGGGCCCCCTCCCAGGTTTCTTGTCCTGAACCGGGATGGGCTGAAGGAAACTCAGCCGATCCTGGTCATGCTCCCTCGGCATCGCGATAAACGTCGAGCGCCCGGCCGCCCGAGGGCCGGAAGAGCACACCTGCCGACCGCGCCCGCCTACGGCGTTCCAGGCCCCGATGGTGGCGTCAGGGCGCATGACCATGAACTCCAAGATCTTCGGCAGAGTGGCTTACGCACGTTGGCACAGCCTGGCCCTGTGCACCGCCCACCTGCCTGGTGGGAAACGATCACAGGAGGCCCGGGCCCTGTGGAGGAAGCCGTCGCTCGTTCAGCGCGGGCGCGCCGGATCTGCGGCTGGGGAGGATCCATGCGGGGGTGCGGTCAGCTGTCCGGCCCCTGTCGCCCGCACCGCCACGCTGTTCATCGACGCCAGCGAAGGCAGTCGTACGGCCGTGTCGTCCTCCGGCATCAGATGGGCCGTACCCGGGTGCCACCGCCCCCTGATCCGGACCCGGACCCGCGGGTCGGCCTTGATGTTGCGGACGTACTGCGACCGCTCCCCGAACTCGGAGACCGGCCAGAAGGAGCCGCCGACCCGCCTGCCGCCCACCGGGGTCCGGCGGGGCGCTGCGAACGGGAAACTCGTGTGGCGTATGTGGGGCGCCCCTTGCCAGGGATCAGTCGGTCAACGGCAGATCACGCCGCCCGCAACAGCTCTCCCGCCTCCGTCAGCTCGAAGACACGCTCAGCGAACGGCGACAGCCCCTGACATAGGAGAACCGTGCCGTTCCGCCGGCCGGCCCGCGCGCGGCAAGCAGTACGTTCACGCACGAGCAGTCGCAGAAGGACAGACCGCTCAGGTCCACCAGGACACGGCGCGTCCCGCCGGCCACGGCCGTTTCCAGGGCTGCACCCAGTTGGGGCGAGGTACCGAAGTCCACCTCGCCCACCACCACGACCACCAGGGTCTCACCAAGCCCGGGCGCGCTGGACACGCGCAGACGCCCACCGGACCCATCTGCCAGGACACCGTCCGCGGACCCGGCCTCTTGGTCATCTCCCGCCCTGTAAAGGTCCCCCCGCCCGGTACACATCTGCGACCTCCACCGGTGGTAGGCCGATCAGACTGCCGCCAACCCCAGCAGGACCTGGCCGCCCGCGGGCAGTCCTACGGCAGCCCACGCCTTCTGCTCCGGCGCTGCAGCCCTCAAGGAATCCGGGCCTGTGTGATCAGGGCTGATCGCTGATGGCTCGGTAGGCCGCTGTGTACAGGGTGTGGCACAGGTCGATCAGCTCTTCGACGGTGGCGTTCTGGTGGCCGAGCGTCCAGTCCACGAGGAGTTCGTTGACCCCGCCGACCAGACTCATCGCGGTCATGGTGAGCCGACTGGAGGAGGCTTCCGGGCCAGGGAGCGGTCCGACGACGCCGGCGACCATCGCGGCGAATTCGTGCAGGACCTCACGGCGCCGTACTTCGAGGCGAGGGCTGGCGCCGACGACTTCGATGAGCACCAGGCGGGCAACACGGGCGTCGCCGGCCAGCGCGCGGATGAACACCTCGAGGCCCGCGCGCAGCTGGGCGTCGACATCGGGGGCGGCAGCGGCTGCGGCGTGCGCGGTTTCGGTGGTGATCGCGGCGACCAGGTCGTTGTAGACGCCGGTGAGAAGGTCTTCGCGGTCGCGGAACGACTCGTAGAAGTAGCGCTCGGTCAGTCCGGCGTGCGAGCACACCTGCTTGACGGAGACCGAGGCGTATCCGGCCGTGCCGAACAGGTCGAGGCCCGCCTGGATGAGGCGGGTGCGGCGCTCCTGCTGTCGCTGCGCCGCGTCGCGTCCGCCGTAGCGCCGCCCGGCGGTCTGTGTGCCGGTCATTTCTCCCCTTCGCAGAGGTGTTGACACCGGTGTGCTCCGAACTGACACTCTAGCTTGTCAGTTCATCTGACACGGCGACGTGTCAGACGCGTGTGGGGGCCGCTCGCCGCTCGGCGTTCCGCTCATGCTCAGGGCAAGAAAGGGGCTCGACCGTGGCCGCACCGCCCAAAGACCCGTACGCGTCCAGCCGAAGAGACCGCGACAGACTCCCCGGCACGCAACCACTGACCGGCACAGTGATCGCGGTCACCGGGGCGGGGCGCGGAATCGGGCGTGCCGTCGCAGCCCGGCTCGCCGCGGCCGGAGCCTCCGTGGCGATCGGCGACATCGACGCGGAGCTCGCCGTCGAGACGGCCGGTGCCATCCCCGCACATCCCGGTGGCCGGCTGCTCGGGCTGTCCCTCGACGTCACCGACACACCTTCCTTCGAAGACTTCCTGCGCACCGTCGAGACCGAGCTCGGGCCGATCGACGTACTGATCAACAACGCCGGAATCATGTGGGTGGGCCCCTTCGCGGAGGAACCGGAGGAAGCCGCCCTGCGCCAGTTCGACGTCAACGTCCACGGCGTACTGCGGGGGATGAAGCTCGCGATCCCGCAGATGCGGAAACGCGGTCGCGGCCACGTCGTGAACATCGCCTCCGCCGCCAGCAAGGTCGCCCCGGCCGGTGAGGCGACCTACGCGGCGACGAAGCACGCCGTCCACGGCTACAGCACCGCCGTCCGCACCGAACTGCGCGGCACCGGCGTGCAGGTGTCCCTGGTGATGCCCGGCGTCGTGGACACCGAGCTGGCCGTGGGCACCGCGGCCGGCCGCACCCCACGCCTGACAACAGATCAGGTGGCCGACGCGGTGCTCGACGTCGTGCTGCGCCCGCGGTTCGAGGTCTTCGTTCCACGTCAGGTGGCCGCCCTGACCCGGTTGGCCGCGCTGCTCCCGGGCCGTGCCCGCGACGCCCTGCATCACTTCCTTGTCCCCGACCAGCTCGCCGCCCTGTCCGACCGGTCGGTCCGCGCGGCCTACGAGCAGCGCACCCGGACCGCCCGCCATCCCGAAAGGTGAGCCCGTGACCACCACGCCCAAGCCGGCGCCCAGCGCGGAGAAGGCCCAGGACGCGGCCGCTCCGCGCCCCATCCCCGAATTCGAAGGCGTCCACGACGTATGGCCCCGCGGTGACCGGCTGCGCGCCGTTCGCAGCGCCGCGGCCGCCTACCGTGAGCGGTTCGTCCAGCAGGGCCACATCCACGCCGTCCGCAGTTTCGACATCGCCGCCGCCCCGTATCCGACGCGGTTCGGCTTCCACGGTGCCGCGCTCGCCGTCAACCCGTTCGTGAGCATCGTCAACCGGATGCTGATCGTGCAGTTCGACGGCTTCGACGGTGAGCGGAAAACACTGGTGTGGGAGCCGACCGTCGCCGCCGGATCGGTTCAAGCACCGTTCTACGCCCAGCTCAAGCGGCTGGCCGGGGACTTTCTCACCGAGCACGTCTTCTCCCGCTACTACCAGGACCCGGACACCGTCCTGCCCTCCTGCGGTCTGCGACCCGAGGACGTGGACTTCGTCAGCTTCGACCACCTGCACGTCCAGGACGTGCGCATGATCATGGGAAGTACCAGCACCATTCCCGGCGAACGGGCGCCCCGCGAAGCGCTGTTCCCGCGCGCCCGGTTGCTGGTGCACCGCAGGGAACTGGGCACGTTCGAATCGACGCATCCGATGCAGTGGGCCTGGTACGTCGACGGAGGCATGGACGGGGTACCGCCCGAGCGCGTCACCGCCTTCGACGGCGATGTGGAACTCGGCGTCGGCGTCAGCCTGTTGTGGACCCCCGGCCACACGGACGGCAATCACTCCCTGGTGCTGAACACCCCCGACGGAGTGTGGGTCTCCTCCGAGAACGGCATCTCGGCCGACAACTGGCAGCCCGAGCTCTCCCGCATCCCCGGGGTGCGCCGCCACGCCGCCTTCTACGGCCATGAGGTGGTGCCCAACGCCAACACCCTGGAGGACTCTCTCGACCAGTACGACTCCATGGTCAAGGAGAAGACCCTCGCCGACCCCAGCCGACGCGATCCACGCTGGTTGCAGATCCTGCCCTCCTCGGAACTGGCCCCCTTCAAGCGGCACTGGCCGGTGCAGCCCAGCTTCTTCCACGGCGGTCTGAACTACGGCGAGTTGACCGCAACCAGTGGTGGCCGGTCCGCAGCCAGTGGTGGCCGGTGACCGGCCCGGCCGCCCGCCGAATCGCCGTGGACGGCGCCGAGGGCGTGGAGTTGGCCGCCTACCAATGGGGAGCGCCCACGGCTCCCGCGGTGGTGCTGGTCCACGGCTATCCGGACACCAGCGCCGTGTGGCACCCCGTCGCCGAGCGCCTGGCCGACCGCTTCCACGTCACCGCGTTCGACGTGCGGGGAGCCGGTGCATCCCACCGGCCCAGGGGGCTGCGCGCCTACCGGATGTCCCGCCTGGAAGCCGACCTGGAGGCGGTTCTCGACGCGGTGAGCCCCGACCGCCCGGTGCACCTGGTCGGACACGACTGGGGATCGATCCACTCCTGGGAGTCGGTCACCGGCACCCGCCTGGCCGGGCGGATCGCCTCGTTCACCTCCATCTCCGGACCCTGCCTGGACCACGTCGGGCACCTGATCCGTGCCCGCGTCCGGCCGCGGCATCCGGAGCTGCCGAAGATGCTGTGGCAGGGCGTACGGTCCTGGTACGTCACCTTCTTCCACCTCCCTCTCCTGCCCGCCCTGACCTGGAGAGCACTGGGACACCGCTGGCGCGCCTTCCTCACCGGCTCCCAGGGCATGCCCGGGTACACCGCCTACCCCGCGCCGACGCTGGTCCGCGACGCCGTGTCCGGCACCGCGCTCTACCGCGCCAACATGCTGCCCCGCCTGCTGCGTCCCCGGGACCGGCCGACCACCGTCCCGGTCCAACTCATCGTCCCCATGCGCGACTTCTGCGTCACCCCGGTGCTGTCGTACGGAGTGGAGCGCTGGACGCGCCAGATACAACGGCGCCCGATCGACGCCGGGCACTGGGTACAGCTCAGCCACCCCGAGGAGGTCGCGTCCTGGATCGCGGAATTCGCCCACCGCGTCGAAGACGGCTCCGACCGCACTCCGGACCACACCGCGCACCCGATCTGACCGACCAACAGGCCGGCAGTACTGGACGACTGCCTGGCCGCCCTTTCCCACACTTCGATCGCTGACGCAGGAGGAACCTGTCATGTTCCGAGCCGCACGTGCCCACCGGGAGAGCCCGTCCGAGCCCATCGACCACCACGACCTGGTGCTGCAACCCCGGGACGTCACGTTCGACTGGGGCGCGACCCCGCTGCACTGGGTGCCGGGTGAGCCCTTCGCGACCCACACCTTCGATGTGCTCCACCTCATGCTCCCCGAACTCGAACGCTGGTTCGTGCGCACCTTCGAGCAGGCCCTGCCACTGATCACCGACGACCGGCTGCGCGAGGACGTACGCGGCTTCATCGGCCAGGAGGCGATGCACGCCGAGGCGCACCAGGAGGTGCTGGAGCACCTGCTCGCCAAGGGTCTTGACCCGGCTCCGTACACCCTGCAGTCCGAGTGGATCTTCCGAAGGGTGCTCGGGGACCGGCCGGAGCTGACGCCGGCCGCCGCACACGCGCACCTCCTCCAACGGCTCGCCCTCATAGCGGCCTTCGAGCACTTCACCGCGTACATGGGTCACTGGATTCTCAGCAACAGGCACCTGGACCAGGCCGGCGCTGACCCCGCCATGCTCGATCTGTTCCGCTGGCACGGCGCGGAGGAGGTCGAACACCGCTCGGTCGCCTTCGACCTGCTGGTTCACCTCGATCCCCGGTACCGGCGCCGAGTAACCGGCATGCTCGTCACCGCTCCGGTCCTGACCCGCCTGTGGATCCGCGGAGTCCGCTTCCTGATGGCCGCCGACCCCGAACTCGACGACCGGGTCAAGGTCCGCTTCCGCGACTTCCTGGCCGCGGCACGCAAGGACCTGTTGCCCCCGCCGGGCAATTTCGCCCGCTCGGTGCTGCGCTACTTCCGCCCCGGCTACCACCCGACCCAGGAGGGCTCGACCCAGCAGGCGGTCGCCTACCTGGCGGCGTCCCCCGCCGCCCGAGCGGCTGCCCGTTGAGCCGGCGACCAGTGAGGCATCCCATGGACATCAGCGCACCCGTCACCCGGCCGCCGGATCTGTACGGCAGACCGCGCGGGGACTCCTTCATGCAGAAGCTGGCGGCCTTCAGCGACCACGCGGTCACGCGCCTCGCGCGGCGCGGGACTCCTCCTGGGCGCCCTCCGGCCACCGAGACGCCCGTGATCCGGGAACTGGTGGTCGCCACCAGGCACCAAGAGGCCGAGGATGTCATCTCCCTGCGGCTGGGAGCACCCGACGGGGCAATGCTCCCGCCCTGGCAGCCCGGCGCCCACATCGAACTGCGCCTGCCCTCCGGCCGCAAGCGGCAGTACTCCCTGTGCGGCGACCCCGCAGACCGGTACCACCACCGCATCGCGGTGCGCCGCATCGCAGGGAGCGGAGGCGGTTCGGCCGAGGTCCACGACACCCTCGGAGAGGGTGTGCGGGTCGCCGTCACCGCGCCCCGGAACGCCTTCCCCTTCGCCGCCGAAGCGTCCGTCCTGCTCATCGCGGGCGGCATCGGAATCACCCCGATCCTGCCGATGGCCCGGGAAGCCGCCCGACGCGGGCTGGACTGGAGGCTCGTGCACACGGGCCGCAGCCGCGCCTCGATGCCCTTCGCGGCAGAGCTGACCGGACTCGCAGCCGCAGCCCCGGACCGGGTCTGCATCCGTCCTGACGACGAGTCCGGCGTGCCCGAAGCAGCCGATCTGTTGAGCTTGAGCCCGGCGGCGGGTGCGGTGTACTGCTGCGGGCCCGCGCTCATGATCGACGGCGTTCGGCGCGCGTTCGATGACAGTCGCGCGTCAGCCCTGCACTTCGAGCGTTTCGCCCCGCCCCCGATCACGGACGGCCGCCCCTTCGAACTTCAACTGGGCGACACCGGACGGGTTCTGCCGGTGCCGTACGACCGCTCCGCCCTGGATGTTCTCCACGAGGCCTTGCCGGACATGCCGTTCTCCTGCCGCCAGGGGTTCTGCGGTACCTGCCGGGTACGGGTGGCGCAGGGCCATGTCGATCATCGTGACCGTCGGCTCACGGCCACCGAACGTGCGGAGGGCGCCATGCTGCCGTGCGTCTCGCGTGCGCCGGAAGGAGAGCGGTTGGTGCTGGATGTGTAGACGGTGCGTCTGCACATTGCCCAGGCCCTGGGAGACGCCGTTTCGTGGGGGTATCCGAAAGCGCTGGCAGGAACCGCTTCATCGGCGTCCCATGCCAATGGGTGCGATGTACCCCGGCTCTGCGGCAGGTCGTGTCCCTCTTCGTGGTGTAAGCGACCTTGCTCGACGAGTTCCGGTAACCGCGCGTCGGCCACGCCATGGGACATGGCTCCCGGGTCGCGC